>NZ_JBIVQL010000042.1:0-1426 GCF_044755105.1 Arthrobacter sp. NPDC092385 | reverse complement strand
GGCTCTTCGGAATCAAGGGTGTAGCGAGGGTCTGAAACCTCCGGCCTCGAGCAGGCTCCTGGCTGTGTAGTTCGCGAGGTTGCGGAAGCCGAGCGCGGAGCCGCGGAGGTGCTCGAGTCGGCCGTTGATCGCCTCTGTCGGACCGTTGCTCGTGCCGGGCAGGTCGAAGAACGCGAGGACGTCCGCGGCGCGCTGCTTCAACGTCCGACCGAGCCGGCGAATCTCGGCCAGCATCGCGGGGACGCCGCTGCTGACGGAATCGATCACCGACCGCATCATCTCCTTCGCCTTCTTCTTGTCGGGTTCGCGGTAGGCGGCGACGATGCGCTGGTAGATGCCCCAGGTCGCTTCGACCTCGACGTGCTCCTCGACCGCGAACACCGCGTCCAGCCGTGCGGTCTGCTTCTCGGTGAGGAAGCTCACGCCGGTGTGGAGGGTGCGGCGGACCCCGTAGAGCGGGTCCCCGGCGTGACCGCGGTGCCCGAGAGTGTCCTGCTGAACCCTCTGCCGGGTCCGGTCCAGGGCGTCACCGGCGAGCCGGACGACATGGAACGGATCCATCACCGGGACCGCGTCGGGGAGTTCCTCGGACGCGGCGGTCTTGAACCCACTGAACCCATCCATCGCGACCACTTCGATCTGCTTCGACCACTCCTTGGGCCGGGCGGCGAGCCACTGCTTGAACACCGCCTTCGACCGACCCTCGACCATGTCCAGCAGCCGTGCGGGACCTGTCTTGTTGCGGGCGGGCGTGAGGTCGATGATCACGGTCACGTACTTGTCACCGAACCGGGTGTGACGCCAGACGTGCTCGTCGACGCCGATCGTGGTGACGCCGTCGAACCTGGCCGGATCGTCGATCAGCCGCCGCTTGCCCTCGGCGAGGATCGCGGTGTTCGCGGTGTGCCACGACACACCCAGGCCTGCCGCGGCGCGGGAGACGGTGAGGTGGTCGACCACGATCGCCTTCAGCGCCCACCCGACCCCGCCGCGGGAGATCTTCGCCCGCGGCGCCGCCGCGTTCGTCGTGTCCTGCCGCCAGGTGCGGCGGCAGTGGCCGCACCGGTAGCGGCGCACCCGCACCAGCAGCGTCGTGGGCCGGTGCCCGAACGGCTCGTGCGCGAGCGGACGCGTCACGGTGTCGCGCGGCACGCCCTCGGCGCCGCACTTCCGACACCACGGGTCATCGTCAACGACGCGGCACTCGAGTACCGCCCGGTCGGGCTCGATCAACTGGCCGATGGCTTCGAGGCCGAGCTCATCGAGACGGCAGAACGTGGTGAGGTCAGGGGTCGCGAACGTAGGGTGGTGCAAGTCGAGGTCTTCCGGCAGATGGGCAGTGTGAGAACTTCCATCCTGGAAGACCTCGACGTCTATCCACGAACCAGCCGCCGACCCTCGACTACACCCTCAACTGCGAAGAGCC
>NZ_JBIVQL010000041.1:0-1967 GCF_044755105.1 Arthrobacter sp. NPDC092385 | reverse complement strand
GCCAGAACAACTTCAACTTCATCAAGGGGGGTTTGCCACCCTCACCGGGGCAACTCCATAACTATACGACCACCCCACCCCCACCACCAAATCCACCCCCACCCCGCCAGCTACTCGGCGACAGACATTCCGGCGACAGACACTCCGGCGCCGGCCCAACCCCTTCCCGGCTCCGCGGATCGGGCACTCCGGGCCTATCGGGGCCAGGTCGAAGGACCGGGAGCTCCTCCGGAGCACCGACTGCCGTGGCCGGTCGAGCCTCCGGAGCCGACGTCCGCAGAGGATCGGTTGCAAGCGCAGTCCCGGAGTCGGGACGTCCTCGCCGTCGGCAGTACAGCGAACGGGGGGCCTCCCCGGTACGTCGCGTCTGTTGAACGACAGCCTCCAGAAGAATCACGATCGTCGTGGTCCTCTGGTCCTCTGGTCCCGCGAGCCGAGTCGTAGTAGACAGGGCGGCATGGGTAAGAACAAGGGAGTGGCACCACGGCTGGCCGATGCTTTGGGGATCGTCCTGGGCACGAAGGAGATCCCGCTGCGGCTGCGGGCGTGGGACGGATCGGAAGCGGGGCCAGCCGAAGCCCCGGTGCTCGTATTCCGATCCCCGCGGGGATTGCGGCGGATGCTGTGGTCACCGAACCAGCTCGGGCTGAGCCGGGCGTATGTCGCCGGCGATATCGATGGGCCCGGAGACCTCTTCAAGAGCTTCTCGGAGCTCAGCTCTGTGGGCAAGTTCGCGGAGCTGAAGGCATTCCGCCCGCCCACGCCTCGCGAGCGACTACGACTGGTCCGCACGGCCATCCGTGTCGGTGCGCTCGGGCTGCCGCCCGCGCCGCCCCCCGAGGAGATGGATGTCAGCCGATCAGGACGGAAGCACTCCAGGAAACGCGATGCTGCGGCGATCTCGCATCATTACGATGTCGGCAACGCGTTCTATGCGCTGGTGCTCGGCCCGTCCATGGTCTATTCCTGTGCGGTCTGGGACGAGGAGAACGTCGGCCTGGACGCTGCTCAGGAGGCGAAGCTCGACCTCGTCTGCCGAAAACTGGGCCTGCGACCGGGCATGCGACTGCTGGACGTGGGCTGCGGCTGGGGCAGCTTCGCCCTGCATGCAGCAAGGAATTATGGAGTCGACGTCGTGGGGGTCACGCTCTCGAAGGAACAGGCCGCTCTCGGCCGGCAGCGCGTGGCCGAGGGCGGCCTCGCGGACCGTATCGAGATCCGGGTCCAGGACTATCGGGATGTCCACGACGGCCCGTTCGACGCCATCAGTTCGATCGGCATGGCCGAACACGTCGGTGGAGGCCAGATCGACTCCTACTCGGCGCACCTGTCCGGTTTGCTGCGTCCTGGCGGGCGCCTCCTCAACCATGCGATCTCCTGGAACGCGGGTGAGATGCCGCCGGATCCGGACTCCTTCATCCCCCGCTACGTCTTTCCCGACGGCGAGATGCTCAGCCTCACCGTCATGATCGGGGCACTCGAATCGGCGGGACTGGAAGTGCTCGACGTCGAAGCGCTGCGCCGGCACTACGGATTGACGCTGCGGGCGTGGGTGCACAACCTCGAGGAGAACTGGGACGAGGCGGTACGCCTGACGAGCGAGGGACGCGCTCGGGTCTGGCGCCTGTACATGGCCTCGAGCGCGCTCGGGTTCGAGCGGGGGCTGAACGGCGTGAATCAGGTGCTGGTGCAACGGCCGGGCGGTGAGGAACCTCCCCTGCGGCGCCGCGACTGGATGTGACAGCCCTGAGAGCACGCTCCCTCGTGCCGGCCCGAGGGCCTCAGCGACCGGGGTCGGGTGGCCTGGTTGCGGGGTGCACCTGCTCGGGCCTTCCGGCCTGGGTGGAGTTGCTGTAGGGCGTGTGGGTTAAAGGGGGGAAGGCCCCGCACCTGGTGGTGTGGGGCCTTCCCTTTTTTGTGTTGCTAAGTGTTGTCCGGCGGTGTCCTACTCTCCCACACTCTCTCGG
>NZ_JBIVQL010000040.1:0-2447 GCF_044755105.1 Arthrobacter sp. NPDC092385 | reverse complement strand
CACCACACGGGGTGCGGCAACCAGCAAATTCAACCAATCAAAAAACAATCGGTATCAACAAACTTGGCACACTATTGAGTTCTCAAACAACAGGAACGTTCGATTACTTGCAATCCCGACGCTTTCGCGTTCTTTCGGGCTTGTTTTCCTTCGCCGTTATGTTTACAGCTTATTTCATTCTCTTTTCTCTTGTCAAATCCTCTGCTTTGGCCTACAGCCTGCATATCGGAATACGACAAGACAATCCCATGACAAATGGAGGTCAATTTCGTGTTCGCTTCAGAGCGCACGAAGTGACCGCTGGATTTGAAGGGGGTTGGCTGCCCTCACCGGGGCAACTCATAAGACATTACACGCCGCGCTGGATCGGGGCAAACCGATGGAGCGTCGCCTCCGTCACGTCATCCTGGGGGCTCCCGGCGCCGTCCTGCCGGCGCTCCCGGCTGCTCTTGCCGAGATGAACAGGCCTCGGGCGATGACCGGGGCAGCGACCTGGTGGTGCACGTTCTGCAGCTCCGCGCGGACGTCCAGCACTACCTGCGCGGCTTCTTTGTGGGGCCGGCCAAGGCACAGCTCACTCGGTCGGTTCAGCTCGAGGGCGCCTCCATTGGCGGACCTGCCCTCCCGGCCCGGTGGCGCGGCCCCCAGCCAGCGCTTGGAGCCGCAGGCGCCCCTCGATTGGTCGGCGCGACGGACGGGACGGGAGGGAAACATCGTTCGACGAACGAAGCTGCCGGGTAGCGGGGGCCACGTCCGGGCTACGTGCGACCGAGACGGGACAGCCGTCACGACACGGGTAGGGGCAGTACCGCACAGGCTGGGGCAGTACCGCACAGGCTGTGCGTGAGCCTGAGTCCCGGAGCGCCTATGACTCATTCACAAGCCAGCGGTCGAGCCAGAATCGGGTGACCCAGCGAGACAGCTATTCCTGGCCCCCGGCCATGACCCACACGGTTTGTTGTGACCGCCTGTCGCGGCGGAATTCACCTTCGAACAGGCACCTGCATCCCCGGTCGTGACGAAGCACGGGTTGACCGTGAACCTCAACCACTACCTCGAGGTCCTCCACCACGAGCCCGACGCCCTACCTTGTTCGACCGCCCTGGCTCAGGCACGAGCGTCCGGGGCCTTCACCTCCACCACGAACCACGCTGGCCGCGGCCCGGACGATCGATGGGGACACCGGCGGCACCGAGCCCTGATCGATGTTCTTCTCCTCCGCCAGTCAAGGGCAGCCGACGACGTCATTGCAGGGATCACCGCAGCACTTACCGTCGGAGCGGTAACCACCGATGTCATCGCACTTTGGACCCGCCGATATGAAGCTCTTGCGTGAGGTCGGCGTGGACCGTCAACGTGTTGAACAAGCTCGCGGCGCCGAGCGACGGGCACTCAGCCGTACTCAATGCCGTCTCGCGGACCCGACCGCGTACCGGGAAGTTCGCTACGTCCAGTTCGAGCATGTTGCTGGGGAGGAAACGTGGGCTGAGGTTGCGACTCTCTTCGTCTCGAGCTTCTCCGCCCCTCCCTACAATGAACCACCGGCTGAGCTGCAGAGCATCGACCGATGGGGGCCCGAATGTCTTGCTGGTCCTGGCGGGCGACTCGTCGCGGCGAGTCACGATGAGCACGTCATCGGCTTCGCGCTATCTCAAAGGCTTGACCAGGACAGCTCCTGGCAGCGCCGACTAAAGGAAATGCTGCCAGAGCGAGACGCCGCAATCACGCCATCAAGAACCGTCATCGTCCAGGAACTAGCTGTCGACGAACGCTTTCGAGGCCGCGGGATAGCCAAACAGTGCATCCATCACCTGCTCTCGAGCCGAACGGAAAACGATGCCATCCTCGGCGTCTATGGCCAGGTACCCCAGGTCCGGGAGATGTACGGACGCTGGGGTTTTTCAGAGATGGGGGCCTCTCTGATCTATGGCGGCTCCGTGACCCTGCACGCCTTGCATCACAGACTTCCCTGGTCGGCCTAGTTCTCCGGCCGACCCGTCCTCGCCCAGGCCCCCTGGCTTGTCGGGCCGAATCGCCCCAGCGAACAGGTCGACAAGGGTGATGCGGCGCGATCCCAGGACACGATCGGAAGCGGCAGACGCATCGTCATCGGCCGGCCCACCACCTCTGGGCGGGTACGGCTTGCGTTCAGTTCCCAGGTCACATCTGGCTTGACCCAGCGATCGGTTGGATCGGCCACTCCCGAAGTGGAGCCGGAGACAGCCGTCCCTCCTCGACCGCGCGCCGCCCCGGACTGTCACCGGTGTCGGCGCCTCGAGTGGATGTGATGGAAGCCTCTGCTGCAGGCCGTACGGTGTGCAGGGCTGCCGGCTCGGTGTTGGCACGGTGCTGTTGGGTGGGTGTGGTTTGAATTTTTCGTGGTGTGGGTTAAATGGGGGGAAGGCCCCGCACCTGGTGGTGTGGGGCCTTCCCTTTTTTGTGTTGCT
>NZ_JBIVQL010000039.1:0-2615 GCF_044755105.1 Arthrobacter sp. NPDC092385 | reverse complement strand
TGTACTGACCGGACACGTTGGTCAATCGTGAGAAGGGCGGCTGGTTGCTGCAGGCTGTGTGGGGCCGGTGATGGTTGTAGTAGTGCAGCCAGCCGTCGAGTTCGCCGCGACGCTCCGTCTCGGAGGTGTAGCAGCGGGCGTAGGCCCAGCCGTCGGCCAGGGTGCGGTGGAAGCGCTCGATCTTGCCGTTGGTCTGCGGGCGATACGGCCTGGTCCGTTTGTGCCTGATTCCCAGCTCGGCGCAGGTGTCGCGCCACAGGTGTGAGCGATAGGCGCCACCGTTGTCCGACAGGACCCGCTCGACGGTCACCCCGCGGGCGTTGAACCACTTGACGGCCCTGGCCAGGACCGCTGTGGCGGTGTGGGCTGTTTCGTCGTCGTGGATCTCGGCGTAGGCGACGCGGGAGTGGTCGTCGATGACGGTGTGGACGTAGGCCTTGCCCATCAACGGGTCGTAGTGCTTGTTCTTGGGCTTGTCGGGTGTGGCTGCGCGGTTCTTCTCGCCTTGTCGTCGGCCGACGTAGCGCCAGCCTCCGCCGTCTGGGATGTTGCCGAGCTTCTTCACGTCGACGTGCAGCATCGCCCCGGGGTGGTCGTGCTCGTAGCGACGAACAGGCTCTCCAGTGGCACGGTCGACGTGCGACAGGCGGTTCAAGTGGACGTCGACCAAGATCCGGTGGACTGTCGACGGAGCAACGCCAATCCGGTATGCCAACTGAACCGGACCTTCCCGCAGACGCAGCCGGAGCTGGATACAGCGCTTCGCAGTCGTGGGGCTGGTCTTGTTCGGGGAGCGGTGAGGCCGTGAGCTGCGGTCCTGCATGGACTGACCGGCCCGGTAGCGGTCAGCCCAGCGCTTCACGGTGGGCCAGGAGACCTGGAACCGGGCAGCGACCTCGCTGATCGGCCATCCGTGGTCAACAACCAGCTGGGCAACCTTGAGGCGGTGACGCGGAGTGAGGGCGGCATTGGCGTGGGACATGGTGGTCTTCCTGGTGACGAGCGGGTGGAGACAGTGATGGGGCTGCACCCTGTGGTGCAGCCCCATCGATTCGGTATGTCAGTTGCCGTCCGTGTCCTCGCTGTTCGGCGCTGAAGAGGCAGCCGTCTCGGTGGGTGTTCCCTGCTCGCTCTGGGGCTGGTCGTCATCGTCGGGCACGATCTGGGCCCCGCAGCAACTGCTGTCCTGCTTGCGTGCGGTGAAGAGGTCCTTGAGTCCCATGGTTGCTTGTTCTCCTCGTGTGGTTGGGAATGTGGTGGTTGGGTCAGGCGATCAGTGGGATGAGGTAGCCGGCGGCGATGGCCGTGCCGATGACAGTGACCACGAAAGTGACGACCAGTCGGGGCTTGAACAAGGTGGTGAGCATCGAGATCTCGGGGATCGAGGCTCCGGCGCCGCCGATCATCAGCGCGAACACTGCACCTAGCCCCATGCCGGTCGAGCTGAGGGCCAAGCCGATGGGCAGCATCGTCTCGATACGCACGTAAAGCGGAACGCCAAGCACGGCGGCCAACGGCACGGCCCACGGTTTGTCGTCGCCAGCGACCGCGGCGAGTTGGTCCTGAGGCACGAAACCGTAGATAAATGCACCGACCGAGACACCCAGCACCATCGGGACGAGCAGCGGTCTCAGATCGGCCCAGGCCTCGCCGAGTGCGGGCCGGATCTCGTTGCGCAGGCCTGCCCAGGGGTGGGGGGTGCTGTCGTCGCCGACGACCTTGACTCGCTTGAGCTGGCTGGCCATGCCGAGTCGTTCCCATACTAGGGGGGCGAGCAGGGACCATGCGGCGGTGACCACCGTGTAGACCAACGCGATACGCCAGTCGAACAGCAGCACCACCCCGGCCACGATGATGGGATCCAGCAGCGGTGACGAGATCAGGAAGGTCATCGACGTCCGGAACGCCACCCCCGACTTCAACATCCCAGCCAGCACCGGCAGCGTCGAACAGGAACAGAACGGCGTGATCGCCCCCAGCAGTAGCCCCTTGAGCGGGCCGGGAAGGCGCCCATCGGCCATCCAGCTCTGGATCCGATCCGGCCCGAACCGCCGGTTCACCAGCGCAACGAGCACCGAGATCAGCGAGAACAGGACGAGCAACTCGACCAGGATCAACCCGAAGGTCTGTACCGCATGAATCACCGCGCAGCACCCTCAGTCGATGCCTGACCCTCCCCTGCTGGGGCAGTGCAGCACGCCTTCTGTCCCTCTGGAGTGAGAGTCGCCAAGTGAGCGAGCCACTGCACCGGCGCCGCCAACTGCTCACAACACAGCGCGTAGATGTTGGACCGGCCCTCGGCCCGCACACTGATCAGCTGCGCTTGCCGCAAGGCTGCCACATGGTGACTCACCAGCGCCTGGCTCAACCCGGTGGCCTCCTGCAACTTCTTGTTCGAGCACGCCCCCGCCGCAAGCGTCAGCACGATCATCAGTCTGTTCTCGTCTGACAAAGGCTTCAACAACGGAGCAAGCATCCGCGCGTGATCCCGCGCCGACAGGTCCGTGCGCGGCAGGGCAACATCCAGTGAAACTGTCATACCCACACTATAGACAAGCGTGGCCTTCTGTCACAAGTGGCGACTTGTCTATCGATCAACGTGTCCGGTCAGTACA
>NZ_JBIVQL010000038.1:0-2721 GCF_044755105.1 Arthrobacter sp. NPDC092385 | reverse complement strand
CCAGCCGGCCCCTAGACTCATTGTCAGACACACCCTAGTGTTTCCGTACAGCCCGTGACCGGGACTCCCCCTCGGGTTCGCCCCTCCTCCCGCCCCGTCAGGGGCCTCGCTGGAGACAGAAAGGCAACAGTTTCCATGACCACCAAGAACCGCGCCGTGGCATTCCACGGCATCAAGGACGTGCGCGTCGACGAGCTGGACTTCCCCAAGCTGGAGATGCCCGACGGCTCCGCCGCCCCGCACGGCGTCATCCTCAAGATCGTCGCCACCAACATCTGCGGCAGCGACCTGCACATCTACCGCGGGTCCTTCCCCGTGCCCGAGGGCATGGTGCTGGGTCACGAGATGACCGGCCAGGTGCTGGAGGTCGGCAGCGACGTCCAGTTCCTGAAGGAGGGTGACCTCGTCTCCGTGCCGTTCAATGTGGCCTGCGGCCGCTGCCGCAACTGCCGCGCCGGCCGCACCGAGGTGTGTGAGACCGCCAACCCGGAGCAGGCGTGCGCCGCCTACGGCTTCAATCTGGGCAATTTCCAGGGCGGACAGGCCGAGTACATGTTCGTGCCGTACGCCGACTTCCAGCTGCTGCGCTTCCCGGACCAGGAGCAGGCTATGGAGAAGATCCTGGATCTGGCCGTGCTCTCGGACATCCTCCCCACGGCGTTCCACGGTCTCATGGCGGCCGGCGCCAAGCCCGGCTCCACCGTCTACATCGCCGGTGCCGGCCCCGTGGGCCGGTGCGCCGCGGCTGCCGCTCGGCTGCTGGGCGCCTCGTGCATCATCGTGGGCGACCAGGACGCCTCGCGGCTGGAGCTGGTACGCAAGCACGGCTGCGAGACTATCGACCTCTCCGCCACGGAGAACCTGCAGGACGCCGTGAACGACATCCTCGGCGAGCCGATGGTGGACTGCGCGGTGGACTACGTCGGCTCCGAGGCCCACGGCCTGGGCTCCGCGGCCGATGAGATGCAGCCGATCGCCGCCGTGAACCAGGTCCTGGACATCACCCGTCCGGGCGGAGCCACGGGCATCATCGGCATCTACGGGCCGGACCCGATCGCGGAGACGAAGGCCGAGCAGGAGGGCACCTTCCCGGTGGACTTCGGCAAGGCCTGGATCAAGTCGCCCCACATCATCGGCGGCCAGGCGCCCATCATGCGCTACAACCGCCAGCTGATGATGTCGATCCTGTGGGACCGGATGCCGTACCTGACGGAGATGGTCAACCCGCGCGTGATCAGCCTGGACGAGGCACCCCAGGCCTACGCGGAGTTCGACCAGGGCTCCGTGGAGAAGTTCGTCATCGACCCCCACGGGATGATCGCCCGCTGAGCGACGCCGCCTGTTTCGTCAGGCTCAGTCTGGGTGGTTCTCCACCGCACCGCGCACTCCGCCAAAGTGGGGTGCGCGGTGCCGCATGGGTGCCCGGTCCGCTTTGGCGGCGTCGTCACGATGCCCAACAATAGCGCGATGCCCAGGATGCACCGGGCCGAGATGGGCATGCCGTTGCCGATGACGGTGTGACATCCCCGCCGTCTCGACCGTAGAGGATCAGTGCGACCGGCCATCCTGCGCGATGGGGAAAACACCCTCGTCGTCATGCGTCTGGACCGGTTGGCCGGTCCCTACCGGATGCGTTGCGCACCGTGCAGGCCCTGGCTGATCGGGGGATCGGCTTGCAGGCGTTGGACGTGGACCTGGACACCTCCACGGCCTCGGGACGGCTGATGTTGAACATGCTGTTGATGCTGGCCGAGTGGGAACGGGATCTGCTGCGTGAGCGCACCTTCGAGGGCGTGGCCCGGGCCCGTGCGGCCGGACGGCGTCCGGGGCCGAAGCCGAAGTTGGATGAGGAGAAGACCGCCGCGGTCCGGGCCGCGGTGGCCGGAGGGCAGCCCGTGGCCGCTGTGACACGCTCGTTCGGAGTCTCCCGGCCCACGATCTACAAGGCACTTGACACCACCAAGGCCGGCCAGCCCTGAACGGCCCGCGCCCTGTGGATGTCCGCGGTTCGGGCCGGTTCTTCCCCGTAGGGTGAGACCCGTCGCGATGTCCTTCTTTAAGGGCCGCGACAGTGAGTGAGCCGCCTGTTCTCTCGTTCTAGTGTGGGCGCCCCCGCCCTTGTCTTGATCGATATAGGGGGCGGGGGCATTTCACTTCCGCCCGGGCCGCGCGCGGCCACCCGGTAGCCCCCACCGGGCATCACCCTTGCTCAGACCGGGGTAGCAGTGCAACTACCGCAGTACCGCATTCACGCTTGCGTTACTGCGGTAGTGCGGTCACTGTTCGGGGTGCTGGGCTTCGATGGCCTGGATGATCAGCTGGGACATGGGTACCCCGGCCTCGACGCTGTGCCGGCGCAGGTGCTTGTGCAGGCGTTCGGGCAGGCGGATGGAGGTGGCCTTGATGGGCTCGGTGGCGGCCTGGGCGTGGGCGGCGTAGGCCAGGGTCATGTCCGGGCCGTCGGTCGGAGTGGCCGGGGCGGGGGTGCGACGGCCGCGGGCGGCGCCGGGGGTGGGCTTGGTGCTCACGGGCGGGTTATCTCCTGGATCTCCTCGGCGACCTGGATCCAGGGGCCGAGCGCGGTGCGGGTGGGATAAGTGCCGTGGGTGTACTTGAAGCTCTCGCGGGTGGGGATCGTGGTCGCCAGCTGCGGGACGTTCTCGGCGGCCAGCAGGTCCACGACCTAGGGCGTGTCTGACAATGAGTCCAGGGGCCGGCTGA
>NZ_JBIVQL010000037.1:0-3255 GCF_044755105.1 Arthrobacter sp. NPDC092385 | reverse complement strand
GAACCCGGCGAATCGCGTCTGGTGCGAACTCGACGGACTGTGATACCTCTCCCCTGCAGGTGGTTCGCGAGGCCCGGGATGTCGTTGGTTGGTGATTCCTGACGGGCATGGCGGAGGAACAGTTACAGGCAGCAAGCAGTCTCGAGCGGAGTGAGGCCGGGAGGCTGAAATCCCCGCGATTGCAGGCCTCTTTGCCATGTTCTCGCATTTCATGCGAAAGTATCGCATGGTATGCGAGGAGATGGTGTGAATAGGCGGATGGGTCCTGCCGGTGCTGCCGGGCGGCAGATCGCCCGGGATGTGGCGTTGTTCAATCCTGCTGAGCAGGTGTTCCAGGCGATGCTGGATGGGTGGCGTAATCAGCAGCTGAGTCGGAACCTGGCTTTCACGACGATCGCCCGGCGTGAGCAGATTATCCAGCGTTTTCGCTTGTTCACCGGAGAGGATCCCTGGTCATGGACGGTGGGTGATGTGGATGAGTTCTTCATGGAACTGCGCGCGGTGCGCTCCGCGAGTCATTCGACCCTCTTGGCGTACCAGAACGCCCTGCGCCTGTTCCTGGGCTATCTGACCGATCCGGCGTACGGCTGGGACCAAGAATGCATGGTGCGGTTCGGTACCCACCCTGTGCAGGTATGCCATGAGTGGAACACCGCAGCGCATGTCCAGGAAGCATCCGCCCGCCCGCGTAAGCGTCCTTTGACCCGCGACGAGCTCCAGGACCTGTTCGACTATGCCGATGATCGGGTCGATCACGCGCGCCGGCACGGGCGTAAGGGCTGGATCTCCGCGTTCCGCGTCGCGACGGCCATCAAAGTCGCCTACGCCTGGGGTTTGCGGCGTAACGAGGTCCGCATGCTCGAGCTGACCGACTTCGGGACCAACCCGCACGCGCCCGAGTTCGGCGGATACGGGGTGCTGTATGTCCGGCACGGCAAGGCCATGCGCGGCTCTCCTCCCAAACGCCGCAGCGTCCTGACGGTCCCCCACACCGGCTGGGCCGTGGACTGCCTGCAGCAATGGATTGATGAAGTCCGGCCGCCCGGAACCGGTGAGGAACAGGCGTCCCTCTGGCCTACCGAGCGCAGCGGCCGGGTCACCGCCGACTCACTGACCCGGGAATTTACGCTCCTGCGTACCGGGCTCGGGCTGGCCGACGGCATCGATTTCCACTCCCTGCGTCGCTCCTACGTCACCCACCTGATCGAGGACGGCTACGACGCTTTGTTCGTCCAGCAGCAGGTCGGACACGAACATTCCTCCACCACCGCCCTCTATACCGGCGTCTCCTCCGATTACCGCACCCGCACCCTGCGGGCAGCGATGAACACGATGGCCACCCAAGCCACCGGCACCGGCACTCGTGGTGGCACGGATGAGAGGAAGACACGATGAAGAAGCACATCGAGTACTCGTGGCGGCTGCGCGAGATCATGGCCGCCCGGGGACTGTTCAACATCTCCGACCTCATCCCCCTGCTCGTCGAACGCGGAATCGACCTCTCCCCCTCGCAGATTTACCGGCTGGTGGGACAGAAACCGGAGCGCATGTCGATGACTGTGCTCGGCGCTTTGTGTGATGCCCTGGATTGCTCGGTCGAGGATCTGTGCCAGTTCCACCTCGCTACGACCGCCCAGCGGAAGACCGCCGTGAACGGCCCGAAAGTGGTCGACCTGAACACGACCATCCGACCCAAACGCGCCCGCGTCCGACCCGCTGAGTGATGCTCACCGCGGACGAGAAACTCTGCGCCCGCTGCCGGACACCGGCCGCCAAACTCGGGGCGATATGGCCCGAAGGCCGTCTCTGCCGGCTCTGTTACCAGCGCGCCGCCCGGACCCACGGCACGTGCCCCGGCTGCGGGGCCGAGCGGCTCCTACCCGGCCTGAACAGCACCGGCTCCCCCACCTGCGTCGACTGCGCCGGCATCCCGGCCGACTTCCACTGCACCCAATGCTCAACCGAGGAAGAGCCTTACCGGGCCCGGCGCTGCGCCCGATGCTGCCTGCAGGATCATCTGGCAGAACTGCTCGATGACGGCACCGGCACCATGCCCGGACCCCTCACAGTCCTGCACGCGGGAATCTGCGCCCAACCCAACCCCCGCAGTGCCCTAACCTGGCTCCGCAACCCCGAGGTCCGCGCTCTGCTGACCGCCATCGCCACCGGCGCGAAACCGTTGGTCCACACCACCTTCGATGACCATCCATCGCCGCGCACCGCGATGCACCTGCGCGAACTGTTCATCGAACACGGGCTACTGGCGCCGATCGACCGGAATCTGGTGCTCTTCGAAACCTGGCTGGACCGGGTCCTGGCAGACATCACCGACCCCGACCAGCGCGCCCTCATCCAACAGTTCGCCACCTGGCACCACCTGCGCCGGATGCGTCGACTCTCCGCCGCCGGCCAACTGCAATGGGGCACCACACGGGCAGCCAAGCAGGACATCTCCGTCGCCCGGGACCTTCTTCGCCATCTCTCAGACCAAGGGAAACTCCCATCCCAGTGCAGGCAAGCGGACATCGACCACTGGCTGGCGACAGGACCGACAACCCGCAGCACCGCGCGCACCTTCGTGCGCTGGGCCGTGAAGAACCAACACCTTCCCGCCCTCGATTTCCCCTACCGCACGGCAGAGACCCGGCCCGTCCTGAACCAGGACGAACGGCTCCGGCTGCTACGCGAGAGCCTCGAAAACCAGGACCGGCCACTGCACTACCGGGCCGCAGCGATCCTGCTGCTGCTTTACGCCCAACCGCTGACCCGCATCGCGTGCATGCGGGTGGACCAGATCAGCCGCACCGAGAACGGCGAAACGATGATCGTCTTTGACGACCAGCCCGTCCCCGTCCCCCACCCCTTCAACGAGATCCTCCAACAACACCTCACCAACCGCCCGAACATGAACACCGCAGCCAACCATGCCTCGCCCTGGCTCTTTCCCGGATACCGCCCCGGACAACACCTCCACCCCGGACACCTCATGAAAAAGCTCCGAGAAAGCGGCATCCACCTCCTCGGCGCCCGCAACGCCACCCTCCGCGCGCTCGTGCTCACCATGCCCCCACCCGTCGCCGCCCAGGCTCTGGGCTACAGCACCCAAATCACCGAACAACACGCCAAGCACGCCGGCAACACCTGGACCACCTACGCCTCCTACCAGCGCTAACCCAGCCGACACCCCGAACCTAGGCTCACAACACTCTGAACCCGGTGGTACTCGCAGGCCTCAAATACACCGGCTCACCAGCA
>NZ_JBIVQL010000036.1:0-3555 GCF_044755105.1 Arthrobacter sp. NPDC092385 | reverse complement strand
GGCACAGGTAGCCGCTCACGTCAGCTGCCCCGGGAGAAAAAGTGCAGGGATGGGAGCCCGGACTGTTGACAACATCATTGAGACTCCTTCGGATTGTGCGCCCCCGCTCCACAGCGTCAACCGGCTCCGCCGGCATCGGGCACACCGATCCTGTCCGGCGCTCCTGCGTCGCTTATTTCCTCCCAGGATCGGCGCACCCTCGCACCTACGGCGTTGAGCACTGCTCCGTCGGGGACGAGCGAGCGAGCTCGCCAGCAGGCAAAAAACAACGGGGAAAGGGTCCACTGCTGGTCACTACAGGGCCCCGACACCACCACTGCAACCAAGGAGCAACACTGTGAACACCGATACCGCAGTTCTGGTCAGCACCACCACGAAGGACACCGAAGAGACCGTCAGCGCCCCGGTCCTGCCGGTGGATGACCGCACAGGCGATGGGTACGACTGGCTTGACACCCTCACCGGCAGCCCGTGGAAGGTCATGGGCGCGTGGGGCACCGACGGATGGGACGCCGGGTCCTGGCCCTACGTCTTCTTCGCCACCGCCACCCACCGAGACGAGACCGGCACCCTCTACGGGTACGGGACCTACGTCGAGGGCGACACCTACACGCACTGGTACCGCGCCGAAGACGCCTGCCACAAGGCGATCACCGCAGAGGTCTTCTGGTACTGGAAGCACGGACAGGCAGACGGGCCGGCCCACCTGCCCGCCACGGCCGAGGAGCTGGACGACGAGTTCACCAAGCCCTACGGATGCATCCACCGCTGCTAGGACTCGCTGACGAAGGCCGCACCCCGCCCCAGCGGGCGGGGTGCGGCCCGGCCCTCGACCTCACCAGCCTCATCCCACTAGCCCGAAAGTAGGTACGCCCTGATGCCCGAAATGCTGTTCTCCATGAACCGGATTACCACCCAGGCCAACTACGTCCGAGTGGCCGTCGACGAAGATGCGATGTTCACCTGGCTGCAAGAGAACCCCAAAGAGAACGACTGGATCCAGCCCGTCTACGACATGGCCGACATATGCGCCGAGGACGTCCGCCGCTACATCGAAGCCCACCCCGAGCTGCGCGACCACCGGCACTTTCACGAAGCAGCCGGAGAAGTGTGCGAGAGCTGGTCCCAGCTGGAAATGATCGGCCGAGAGGACGAGAACTAGAACTAAAGTTAGCTGGATTCATGCGGCAGAAGTGCTGTTTTTCAGATGAATAAACGGTAGAATTAGTACCAGCAGCACAGCAGTTGACTCTCACCAAAACCCATACGTAACCAAGGACTGAGCGCCATGACCATCACCATCTTCGAGAAGCCATCCGGGTGCTTCGGA
Organism: Arthrobacter sp. NPDC092385; assembly: GCF_044755105.1. Lineage (NCBI taxonomy): Bacteria > Bacillati > Actinomycetota > Actinomycetes > Micrococcales > Micrococcaceae > Arthrobacter > Arthrobacter sp. NPDC092385. Next base: position 2,225 of record NZ_JBIVQL010000036.1, on the reverse strand, counting down.
TGCAAGAAGACGAAGGAACTGTTCGACGCCGCCGGCGTCCAGTTCACCACCGTGGACATCACCACCAACGACCAGGCTCTCGCCTACGTCACCGAGGAGCTTGGCTACAGCCAGGCGCCCGTCGTGGTCTACGAGAAGGACGGCAGTGAGGATCACTGGTCCGGCCTGAACCCCACCAAGATCAGCCAGGTCATCGCCCTCGACGGCAAGTAGCCAAGCTGCGCTGACCCGACTCATCTACTCATCTACTCATCTACTCATTCACTCATTCAACGACAACACCAGCACCCCATACGAAAGGCAGTTGAGCATCATGGCCGGAGAAACGATCATCACCGTCATCGGGAACCTCACCTCGGATCCCGAACTCCGCTTCACCCCCAGCGGGTCAGCGGTCGCGAACTTCACCATCGCGTCCACCCCGCGCACCTTCGACCGGCAGTCCAATGACTGGAAGGACGGGGAAACCCTGTTCCTGCGCTGCAACGTCTGGCGCGAGTCGGCCGAGAACGTCGCCGAGACCCTGACCAAGGGAACCCGCGTCATCGCCCAGGGCCGGTTGAAGTCCCGCAGCTACGACACCAAGGAAGGCGAGAAGCGCACCGTCATGGAACTCGAGGTCGACGAGGTCGGACCGAGCCTGCGCTACGCCTCAGCGAAAGTTACCCGCGCCCAGCGCAGCGGATCCGGCAACAACGGCGCAGGTGGAGGCAACGCCCAGGGTGGGGGAGGGTTCCAGGGCGGAGCGCAGCCGGGCAATACGTGGCAGCAGCAGCCCGCGGATGACCCGTGGGGAGCCCCTGCAGCAGCTCGAGACGGCAGTGCCGGCGGTGCCGGTGGGTGGGGCAACGGCCCCGAGAGCGAACCGCCGTTCTGATCAACACGTAGGGGTGGCCGGCAACCGTCGGTCACCCCTGATCATCGCCTCTCACTCACCAGCTGACGCGCACCCACGAAGACCGCCTCTGGAAGGATCACACCATGACCGACGAATCAGACGAGTTCAGCCTGGCGGACGACGACAAACCAACCCCCGCGATCGTGTCGTCCGCTGACGCGATCTATGACGAGCTGCGCACCATTTGTCACGAGAGTCTGCCGGGTACGTCCATCCCGGCCCCGGTTGCCTACAAGGTGCTCGGGAACCTCAAAGGCGTCGAGTACATGCTGCCTCAGGCCCTCAGCCAGCTCGCGGCCGGCCTCGGCAAATCCCTGGACACCCATGACGTCTACGAATGGCAGGGCGGTGACCCGGTGCAGTCAGTTGCCACAGCAACCGATCATCTGACCCGCGCGGCCAAACTCGTCGGCCAGCTCGGCGCCGAACTCGCACAGGCACAGAACGCCATCGCCGGCCAGGGCTACCGGGACTGAGGCGTCGTGAGCGATGGAACGGTCCCAGATGAGCGGCCGCAGCCGCTGCGGTTCCTTACCCTGCAGCAGGCCGGGGAGGAGCTGAACGTGCAGCGCACAACGGTGATGGGGCTCATCAAGTCAGGTGAGCTGCCCGCCATCCAAGTCGGCGGCCGCGGGCAGTGGCGCATCGAACGCACCAAGCTCGAGGACTACATCGCCACCGCCTACCAGCGGGGCCGGGCAGAGATAGCCCGAGAGGGACAGCCCGAGGACGACGGCGGGGGAGGGGACCCGGAGTGAGCAAGAACAAGCCCGCGTCATTCACCCCGTACTTCAGCCAGACCGACGCGGACCAGGTCCGCGCAGCGTTCCTCGCAGCCGGTCATGAAGAGGGGTACCGCTCTGTGACAGACTTGATCGAAGCAGCTGTGATGCGCGAGGTGAAGCGCCTGCAGCGCAAGCACAACCAGGGCAGGAAGTGGGAACCGGTCGCTCCGGGGGCCCTGCGGCCAGGCCGACGGACTCTCGAGGAAGAGAAGAACCGAGCCCTATAGATTTCCTGGTTGCAGGGAAAGCAAGAAAACGGAAGCGGGAGCTGGTAGTGCAGCTCCCGCTTCCACCTTTTAACCCCACGGCAGCTGGCGACCGCGGGTGTGTCACCTGTAGTGCTTCCCTGGTTTCCGCTGGCGCTCCACCCAGGGCAATGGTCCTGCGCTTCGCTTCGGCCTGATGAGGCCCGGGCGCTCCTTCGTCGCACCCGACCCTGACGTTTTTTGCTGCTGTCCTTATGTTGTTGAGCAGGTAGTTCGCAGGGCAGTTGTAGTGTCTTGGCTACCCAGGGGTGATGGGTATGGCTTTTGCTGCTGTGC
>NZ_JBIVQL010000035.1:0-4498 GCF_044755105.1 Arthrobacter sp. NPDC092385 | reverse complement strand
GGAGTGCCACGGCCTACAGCAGACCCTTGCGGGGTCTGCCGGACCTGTACGCACATGCCGCCACTGCTGAGCCGTAATGAGCCAGCCAGCGAGGAAACCCACACGTCATACCTACACCGGTGCCGTTCCGTTCCAACCTGCCTTGATTCACGTCAAGGCAGACTCCTGCCCTCCGTCACCCTGCCCAGTGCCGCCCGGTGTTACCGCTGTGGTCGAGGTAACCGGCTGGAAGTCACGTTGGAGGGCATCAAGACAGCATGAGCGCAGCGAATCCCCTATCGGTTCACGGGCTTCGGCTGGGGCCTTCGCCCGGACTGTGATGGAACCATGCTGGGACCGTTCCGCTGGTGCTCCACGGTCTACTATCGAGCGGCTGTCGCCGCTCCCAGATGACTGCATAGTGCAATCGCTCCTTTGGCCCGCTCACCAGGGGTGAGATTCCTTGTGGCAGTAGGTAGGAATGGGGCTAATGGTACGGTTGTTACCATGAATTCTGTCTACATACAAGAGGGCCTGAATGGGGCGTCCTAAGAGCCTTCCGGAGGTCTGCTCTCGCCCTTTTTGTGCGAAGCCCGTACGGACCCGTGTTTACTGTGCGACGCATGCTCAGGCATGGCGTCGGAAGTACCAGGATGATCGGTGTGACTGGCCCGGGTGCGTCGAGATCATCGCCACAGATGAGTGGTATCAGCCCCGCAACGCCAAGACCGGCAAGCTCAAGAAGACCGCCGGCCGCACTATGGACACCGGCAGTGGACGCCTGAGCTACTGCCGGCGTCATGAGGGAGAACACTTACGCCCATCACGGGCAGTCGAGGAACTGAACACCACTCGGCTTGGAGACGGCCTCGATGTAGAGGGCGAGTGCTGGGTGCCGAAGGCATCACGTCCCAGTCTGAAGAACAACGCGGCCACGTTTGATCCTGAGGGATCGAACGGCAAGGTTCATTGGCCGTACCATCGTGCAGTTTGGGGGTTGCTCATGGACGGCCATAGGCAGCGAGAGGAACTGGACCACCTCACTGGGTGTGCGGTCCAGGCGCGGTGCGCCAATCCCGCTCATATGGAACCAGTAACCCACCTCGAGAACATGGCGCGCCGTGCGGCACGTAACCAGGCGAGGACAGCTTGCAAGCCTTTTGGCCCCAAGACCTGTGGACCTTCGATCAACTGGGACGCCGCGGAAAGGCCGGCGGTCGTCGCCTTCGCTGCACGGTTTGGTCTGCCGTTACCGGCGAGGGCCGGCCTTTCTCTATAAGCAGAACTCCCCTAGAGGGCAGCGTGACATGTCTTGCTCGCGACACACCCGAGCGGCGCGACACGCCGAAGAATGTAAATCTCTTAGTAGCCGCCTAACCAGACGTAACCCTACCTATCCCTACTTATCCCTACTTATCCCTACTTATCGGTATTTGATCAAGAGCGTCAGGAAATGACTGAAATGTCTAAGAGTTCTGTGGATAACTCCGGAAAATATGGCGGCTCTACTGCCTAAGATCCGCGCCAATACTGGCATGTAGAGGGCATACGGCGTTACCTATGTTGCAAAGTAGGGGCGCTGGTAGGGGATAATGGGGTACGTACACCGGACGTGCCTGGTGTAGACGTTCTTGAAATGCAAAAAGGGGCCGATTGCAGTCGGCCCCTCGCAACCCAAACGTCCCGTCAGTCAAGCACAGAAGCTCTTGGGTAATTGTTGTAACGCTTACATCAATCACTTTAGACCTCTGAGGCACGCGCGTGCCAATGGGAGTTGGCATCGGCTTGGACTCTCAAGGGGTATCAGCCATGGTGAAGATCATCGCCGTCGCCAACCTTGCGGTGAACGTGGTGCGTCTCGTGATCACGGTTATCCGCGGCGGTTGCGACCTGTAGCAGGCAGGACGGGAGGGCGCTGGGACTACGGTCCTGGCGCCCTTTCCTGTGTGGGCAGTACTCGCCTGCTCATCTGCTCCGTGAAAGGCACTGGGAAGCAGCCAGAAAAACTTTCCATCATGTTAGATCCGAAAGGCGCTATACGACCCGGTCCCGGCCGGCAAGCGCGTCGGGGTCCCTCCCCCCCTGGGGGGGTGGAAGGGAGAGCATCACTGCATGCGCTTCCGCTTCCGCGTGTTGTGGATCAGTCCGAGTATGGAGCTTGCCAAGCGAACCCCTGCGTTGAGTGCGGCGAGCCATGCACGCAGGCGCTCCGGGTCGATGGTGGTCAGGAGGTCGAGCAGGTCCATGGTGGTTCCTTCGGTTGTTGCACCAGTGGTGTAACTGGTCGCATCAGGGGAGAGGGCCGGGATTGACTCTCTGCTCACCTCTATGCGGCTCGACCGTTGGTAGGTGTCGCATTTGCGCAGCACTATGGGGGGACGGGAACCGTCCCTACTGACCCGACAGGTGTCATTGGATACGGCGTCATCATGGCCATTCATACATCAAGGGAACCCTTGGTGTATGTTTGGCTCATGGCACCGAAGAAAGTAACCCGATCCCGACCGCTGGCACTCGCGTACATCCGCGTCTCGACTGAGGACCAGGCGGACAGTGGAGCATCACTGGAGGCGCAGCGTACTGCGCTCACGCTGGAGGCTGAGCGCAAGGGCTGGGATGTGGAAGTGGTGGAGGATGCCGGCCTCTCGGGCAAGAGTATGAACCGACCAGGGCTCACGTCGGCACTGGAGCGGCTGGAGGCGGGGCAGGCTGACTGGCTCATGGCCACCAAGCTCGACAGGCTCAGTCGCTCAGTGGGCGACTTCGACACCATCGCCAAGCGTGCCCGACTGGGAGAGCGGGGGCAGCTCTTCGGGCTGCACATCTTGGACATGCCGTATGACCTGACGACGGCTAACGGTGAGTTCATGGCAAACATCATGATCAGCACGGCGCGCTTCGAGCGCCGGCTCAACGGGGACCGCACTCGTACCGGCATGGCTCAGCGCAAAGCTGAGGGCAAGCATGTAGGCCGCAAGCGGCAACTCCCCGCCGAAGTCGTGGAGCGGATTACGGCGGCTCGCGCCGCCGGGCTCAGCATGGCGAAGATCGCTGACGCCCTAAACGCGGACGCCGTGCCGACTGCTCAGGGGGGCGCCAAGTGGCACCCCTCCACCATCAAAGCTGTTCTTGCCAGCGTCGAGCGTGAGGCATTGGAGGGGTTCACCGCATGAGCTTTGACACAAAAACGGCAAACGCAGCGGACATCTACCGACACCTGCTGGACGTACAGGACAGGCTTAGTGAGTTGGTTGCTGAGGATCGGCTGACGTTGGAGCGCAGCGCCGAGCAGACGCACGGCACCGCGCGGCGGGCCGTGGCACGGGTGAATCAGCAACTGGAAGAAGCACGGCAGATCCTTGCATGGATGGAGACCAGCGACTAGGAACGGGGCCGGCTCTTGTGGCCTGCCCTCAGAGGCCCCGCATCGGGTCTGTGAGGGCCTAACAGGACAAGGATGCGGGAAGTACCCGGACACTTTGCGAGGCCGTCTAAGGCGAGCGCGTAAACCGTAGACGGCATCTCTTAGCGCGTGTCTCGCGCCCCGCGTAGGCGCTGCAGAAAGGTTGGCCTCGAGGCCGGCTGAGGATGACCAGGCATTGGCTCTACGCGAGCCGCTGGCGCGCTCGCAGGGGTGGCAGTGATGGGGGCTTCAAGCATCCGTAATGCCATGGCTTGAGTCTCGATAACCCGCTCTCGCTCAGTGGCGATGGCCTCGGCAACCGCGGCCCGTTGCTCTGCGGCAGTGAGCCGCGAGCGCAGCATGTCGAGTTCTTCCTTCAGTGCCGTAGTGGGGCCGTCATCGGCCCACATCATAGGTGTCATGGGGGTCGCATCTGACGGCGGTGGCGTGGTGGCAGGCATGAGACCCGATTGGACGAGAGCCGCAATCGGAATACGCCACCCTGCCGAGGTAGATGTAGCTCCCAGTTCCTCTAGATCACGGCGTCTGCGCCGCAATGTAGATACCGAGACGCCGCACGCTTTCGCGGCGGCGGCAAGACCTAGCACGGGGCCACCAGCCGGGGCTACCTGACCGCCCATCAGGGCGTCATCTTTGGGCGTCACGCTGGAGGGTGGGGGCATGAGTCCACGGTACGGCGGGACTGCTGTCCCAGTCTGCAACGTCACCGCGCCACGCCGTTTAAAAGCGGAATCCCCACCAGCGCCAACCAGTGGGGATACCTTGAATTCGTCATTCAATCGAATATCGCAAGTCTACCAACCGCGCCAACGGTTGGCATAGACGAACGCGGGAAGGCAACCCCGCGTGTCGGATCCTCACTCTCGTGAGCATCCCTCACACAACACGCTAAGCCGAGTACCGTATCCAACCGGGTGGCTGCTTACCGGGTCAAAGCCGGTTCCTTTGTCGAGCGTGCAGGCAGGGTCTATCACTGGGTTGAGCAATCCCCAGGATCAAAGGAGTGCCACGGCCTACAGCAGACCCTTGCGGGGTCTGCCGGACCTGTACGCACATGCCGCCACTGCTGAGCCGTAATGAGCCAGCCAGCGAGGA
>NZ_JBIVQL010000034.1:0-5478 GCF_044755105.1 Arthrobacter sp. NPDC092385 | reverse complement strand
GTGAAACTGTCATACCCACACTATAGACAAGCGTGGCCTTCTGTCACAAGTGGCGACTTGTCTATCGATCAACGTGTCCGGTCAGTACATCTAGGTGGCTAGCTACTACAGCGCTGTCGCAAACAATCCAACCCACCTCACACCCTGCAAGCCACTGATTGACTACCGCTACTTGCTCTGGGGTCATAACACTGGGCCGCTGACGAGCCACTGAACGGGTCACCCCGAGTTGGGCCACAGCGACACTCGCCCGCAGGGTGCTGCGGCTCAGGTCCGAACTTGAAGAGAAGTGCGCCCTGAGCCGCTGGCGCAGACCCTCTGCCCCACGGGCTTTACCTACATAGATGGGTTGGCCATCACGGAACCAGATGTAGATACCTGGCTCGGCCGGAACGCCACCGCTATCTATGGGTAGAGCTTGAGAAACGACCTTCCTCAGCGTAGAGTCCCACCGTTCACCATAAGGTTGCGCATTCGTCATTTCTGACTCCCTTCGCCGCCACACTTATGGGGCCTCCTTACGACAGCGGTATAAATGCTCGAGCATTGTTCAGACGGCATGGCGTCCTCACCAGACCAAGATGTCGAGCAAACGCAAGTCAGTGAGCTTGTCGAGCCGATGGACCCGCGCCACCTCGTCGTCCTCTGACGAGTCGAAGTCGCGGAGCCGTTGACGCAGCTCATCTATCGCCCCAGTGGTACGTACCTCGAGGAGTTCTTCGCGGATGACAACCCATGCTCGCTGGTGCGCCTCGAAATCACGGTAGGTCGTACGTAGGCCCCGGGTCTGCGGCTTGTATGCCTTCAACAGATGGGTATCCAGGATCGGATAGAGAGCTGGGTGCTTAAGGTACAGGACCTTGGAGAGTTTCGCAATGCTCACATCCGGTGACGTTCTTTTAGCAAAGTGCGAGTACAAGTCCGTCATGTCGCTGAACAATCCTCCCGCCTCCTGCGGATTCGCGTCAGCCAGGTCTGCAGCGGCATCGACCCACGGTGCAGTAGCCGCTGCATCGACAAATCGGGCAGCCTGTGCGTAGGACATTCGTGAGCTCACCTTCCGTGTGCGCATGACCTCATCGGTGGTCAGTACGCCCGGTTCGCCTGTGCCCTGTAGATCGAAGGCCAACGGTGTCTTCCACGGATAGCCCTTCAATCGCGCAAATGCCTCAGTGACGGAATAGGTGGTACCAGCAACGGTGAAGGTCCGATCAGTCATGGATCGATAGTGCCAGCACTCAGGTATCGCAAGCCGCTAGACGCGCACAAAACCGTCTGAATGTGTGTCCGACTGAGAGGTATCCATAGGATCTGCTGCACGAATAGGCGAATCTGCGCGACACCACCTGAGCAGACTGAAACTTCGACATCCGACGTCGATACACGTGTCATATGCGCTGTTATCGGTCGTTAGTTGGGACAAATCAGCTTCGGGAAATCCTGGAAACAGCAAGCCGAGCCCGTTTTCGAACCCTCGTCTTTTCACTCGTTGATGTGCGGCACCTGCATAATCCGCGATAGACTCAGTGGTTGGGGTTCATCGATTCATCTCGAACATTCTTGGAGTAGAACATGGCGCAGCGTGTACAGATTGACCTTGTCGACGACCTCAACGGCGAAGTAGCGCAGGAGACAGTGCGCTTCGCTGTCGACGGCACGGAGTACGAGATTGATCTGACGACGGAGAACGCCGAGAAGCTGCGGTCTGCGCTGTCGCAGTACGTTGATGTTGCCCGTAAGGCGTCTACTGGGCGCAGCGGACAAAGCGGCCGAAGTGGGCAGCGTGGGACTTCTACGAGCCGCGCGAAGCGCGACGAGGTACAGAAAATCCGCCAGTGGGCGCAGGACAACGGGCATAACCCCAGCTCGCGGGGCCGGGTTCCGCAGTCGATCGTGGATGCCTACAACGAGGCCAACAAGTAGCTCTCCCAGCCTGGACGGACGTAGTCGATCATGAGTCGAGCACTCGACACCCTCTTCGCTGATCTGCCGTCACGGCTCAGTGTCGAACAGCTCACCGACGTTCTTGGGCTGTCCGACAAAACGGTGACGTACCGGTGGCTACGCGATGGAAGAATGCCGGCCATCCGTCTCGGCGGCACGTGGATCATCTTCCGCGACGACATCAAAGAGCACCTCGAGAAGAACTACAACACCAACCCTGGGTTTGACGGGACCCCTCCCCCACTCACGGACGAGGAACAAGACTCCCCGAGGGAGCCTGAGGACGAAGGTTCTGACGAAGCCTCTGATGAGGAGCAGGGACCTGCATCAAAGGTTGCGAGTAAGGACGACCGGCCGGCGGGAAGTGCTGGTAGTAGGCGTGAGGAGCTTCAGCGCATCCGCGAATGGGCGAAGAACAACGGTTACGAGCTCAGTTCTCGCGGCCGGATCTCGCACTCGATCGTTAACGCCTACAACGAGGCACAAAGGTAGAGCCTGACTCGGTTCCGGTTTCGGTTCCGGTTGTAGCCGTGGCGAACCGAAGACCAGTCATGCTTAGTCAGGGTTGGTGTCGCGGATGAGCCACCAGGTGCCGTCGGGGCTGTATGCGCGGTCCTGGTCGGCGCTGGCGGCGTGAGCGTTGACGGCGCGCATCGCTACCGCCGCGTGAGCCCACTCGTACACAGTTCCGGACCCCGCATACTCGGTCCACTGGTTGTCCAGCTGGTCTTTCGGCAGGCGCACAACGACGCCATAGGGTCCGCGGAAATCATCAATCGGACCTTCGAAGCGTGCCGTGAGAAAGCCATGCCGGCTCTCGACGGACAGCAACTGCAGGCCACTGAGGTTCGGGCACCGTCCGAAGGCTTGCTTAGTTGCTGCGGCGTATGTTTCGGGCTGCGGTGTTCTTGATGATTCAGCGGGAAAATCGGTCACGAAAACGTCCTTGTATGGCACTGGATATCTACTCGCCCACCCACTCGCGGTGGCTGGCCGGGGATGGTCTACGCGCATCAGTGCTCCACACAGGGACCAGGCATGCGCGGCAGTACGTGCGCAGCGAATAGCACCCCCTGCGGTCAGACCATGCGGGGTGGGGTGCCCGGGAGGGGCATGCGGAAGACTGTTGCCCTTGCTCGCTAGAAGCTGGGCCGTGTGTCCCTGCCCTGCCTGCTAAAAAGATTGCGTGCAGCACGCAGCGGGAAAACCGTAGCAACGCCAGTGGTGAGGGCTTTTGCCCTGGCCTCGCGGATGTCGAGTTCCTTGCAGAGCTCCCGATACCGGTAGGCGGCACCGTAGGCCGGCTCCTCGGATTCAAGGTCCTCGTAGACCTCGTTGAGCATCCGACGCAGGACACGGGTCGGAACATCCGCGAGATCCTCCATCAACTCGTCGATGAACTCGTACTCCGCGTCGGCGCTGAAGACGTAATCGGAACTGCGGGTAGTCATAAAAGGCAGGGACTTCATGTCGCTTCTGCACTCCAGGATTCAGGTGAAACGAGAGGGCCACTTCTCGACCACAGCGATAGACTACTGCCTCCCACCCTCCTAGCAAAAAAGCCTAAATACTCATTCTCCTAGCAATCCTGATCCATAGCGCTCGTCAGTACTCACCCCCTCCCCTGTGACCAGAAGAGACCAGGAGATGAATCACCCGCGGGTAGGCTCTGCCGGAGCACCCGTGTTGGGGCGGGATGAACCACTCGGGTCTCGGGAAGAGGTTGCTAGCATGAGGAGTAAGGCGTGACTGGCGTGTCTGGGTCCGACGATCCGACTCAGCTTCGTGTGAATGAGTTGGTGGCCGCGTTGCGCAGCGAGGTGGACAAGGTTGAACAGCTCGGCGAGGCACTGAGCAGCCGGGACATGATTGGACAGGCCAAGGGGATGCTCATGGAAAGATTCACGATCGACGCTGATGCGGCGTTCGGGATCCTGCACGAGGCAAGCAACCGGTCCAATGTGAAGCTGCACGACGTCGCACATCAACTCGTGCGGGACAGAACAATCGACGGATACTCAAACCCGTCGTAACTAGGCCGTTAAAATGTCGCATGGTCCGGTTACGGTTCGACCGCGTAGGGTATCAACGCTTCTAAGGACCGCGAGTTATTCACCGTTGTTGGGTCACCGCCATCAAGTGCGCTTGTTTGACTAGGGTGGTGCGATGTCATCCCGAGTGATTGTCCCGGTTATGTGTGGCCTTGCCGGCTCCATCGTGGGCATGTGCGCGGCACTCCTAGTTGTGAAGGACTGGTCGCCTGACTGGATCGAGGCAACGGGCACTTGGTTTGGAGGTGTGGGAACGATTCTCACGCTCTTATGGGCTGTCCGGGCTTTCAGGGCGGATCAGGTGGCGCGTGAAGAAGCCCGAGACGCTGAATACACGAAGGAACGTGCGACGCAGTTGGCGCGTGAACATGCGGAGATGAAGCAGGCTCAAACTGTCTCGATCGCCTTACAAGGCGGAGGCGGGATCGGCTCCTCACCGAATCAGCTCATGACAACCTTCCACGTCGTCATCAAGAACCACTCTGAGCACGGGATCGTCGTGCGGACGGTCAAGATCGACGATCAGCTCAAGCTCAAGCGGCAGGTCCCCGCTGACTTCTACGTCCCAAAGGGAGAAACGTTCCGCGACACATTCGAAATTCAGGAAGTGCCTGCGCGGGCTGAAGAACTCAGTGGTCGTCCAATGACTCGCTTCACTGCTGAAATGACATATCAGCTAGAGGGGCGTGATTGGCGCCGTAGCCTGACAGGACAACCGGAACGGCTGTAGGTAACCGTTGACGGAAAGTTTTCATCCAAACCACGACTGACCGACGTTGTGCACGCCCGCCGGCACTGAATAGTAAGCTGTGGCTGTTGTGGTGACCCGGCGGTGGTGTGCAACCGGCCGGTGTGGGTCCCGTCATCCCACAACGCCACCGTTATGAGCGGTAGCTGGTTCCGAACGTGCGCATTTTGCATGTAACTGCCCCACTCTCTAAGTGGCCTAGCTACTGAACTGTCCACGGTTAGGGTCAGGTCGGGTTATCCACGGCTGAAACTAGGGAGCCTTGAGGTAGCTCCCCGGCCATCGTAGCGGTGGATAACCCATCAGAGCTGTCCCCGGCTGTGAGCAGCGGCCCCACAGCAATTGACACCTATAGGAGCGTCCTGGGCACGGCCCAAGCCCTCCCCGCTACGCTGCTTGGGCCGCACACACGTGGACAGCAGAAACCAACCTGACCGCCTGCACACACCCACCACGTCACCGACGCGGACAACTCGCCCCGAACGAGCGGTGGTCGTGCACAGCCTCGATCTAGCGGGAGGGGACATTACTACTATTAGAAGCATTAGAACTAATATTCACAAGCCTAGTTGTCGGTGCTGGCTCGTACTGTCCATGGGTGGGTCAGAACAAGCGCTACGCCGACTCTTACGCTCGACAGCTAGATGTACTGACCGGACACGTTGATCGATAGACAAGTCGCCACTTGTGACAGAAGGCCACGCTTGTCTATAGTGTGGGTATGACAGTTTCACT
>NZ_JBIVQL010000033.1:0-5865 GCF_044755105.1 Arthrobacter sp. NPDC092385 | reverse complement strand
GGGGGGAAGGCCCCGCACCTGGTGGTGTGGGGCCTTCCCTTTTTTGTGTTGCTAAGTGTTGTCCGGCGGTGTCCTACTCTCCCACACTCTCTCGGGTGCAGTACCATCGGCGCTGTGGGTCTTAGCTTCCGGGTTCGGAATGGGACCGGGCGTTTCCCCCACGCTATGACCGCCGTAACCCTTGCTACCTGACGCACCCTTGGTCTCTTCCCACCGGGGGTGGGGGTTCGAGGGGGTGCCGGTAAATCTGTGGGGTTACATCCGTCGTGCTGGATGTACTCATATTCAGTTGTGGTACCAGTTGTGGGACTGGTGGTTCCGTTGTTGGTTGGGAACCGCATAGTGGACGCGTAGCATTTGATCTTCACCCTCCCCGTGGTCACCGGTCGGGGTTTCACCTGTGAGGGTGTTGCCCGTGGTGGGGGTGGGTGTGTGGTGTAAGTTATCGGCTTATTAGTACCGGTCAGCTTCACAGGTCTTTCGTCCCTGCTTCCACATCCGGCCTATCAACCCAGTGGTCTGGCTGGGGGCCTCTCACACTCGAGGTGTATGGAAATCTCATCTTGAAGCAGGCTTCCCGCTTAGATGCTTTCAGCGGTTATCCCATCCGAACGTAGCTAATCAGCGGTGCACTTGGCAGTACAACTGACACACCAGAGGTTCGTCCGTCCCGGTCCTCTCGTACTAAGGACAGCCCTTCTCAAATTTCCTGCGCGCGCAGCGGATAGGGACCGAACTGTCTCACGACGTTCTAAACCCAGCTCGCGTACCGCTTTAATGGGCGAACAGCCCAACCCTTGGGACCTACTCCAGCCCCAGGATGCGACGAGCCGACATCGAGGTGCCAAACCATGCCGTCGATATGGACTCTTGGGCAAGATCAGCCTGTTATCCCCGAGGTACCTTTTATCCGTTGAGCGACGGCCATTCCACAATGTGCCGCCGGATCACTAGTCCCGACTTTCGTCCCTGCTTGAGATGTCTCTCTCACAGTCAAGCTCCCTTGTGCACTTACACTCGCCACCTGATTGCCAACCAGGCTGAGGGAACCTTTGGGCGCCTCCGTTACTTTTTAGGAGGCAACCGCCCCAGTTAAACTACCCATCAGGCACTGTCCCTGACCCGGATTACGGGCCGAAGTTAGATATCCAGAGTGACCAGAGTGGTATTTCAACGATGACTCCACATGAACTGGCGTCCACGCTTCACAGTCTCCCACCTATCCTACACAAGCCACACCGAACACCAATACCAAACTATAGTGAAGGTCTCGGGGTCTTTCCGTCCTGCTGCGCGTAACGAGCATCTTTACTCGTACTGCAATTTCGCCGAGTTTATGGTTGAGACAGCGGGGAAGTCGTTACTCCATTCGTGCAGGTCGGAACTTACCCGACAAGGAATTTCGCTACCTTAGGATGGTTATAGTTACCACCGCCGTTTACTGGGGCTTAAATTCCCAGCTTCGTCCCACGCAAGCGTGAAACTAACCGGTCCTCTTAACCTTCCAGCACCGGGCAGGAGTCAGTCCGTATACATCGTCTTGCGACTTCGCACGGACCTGTGTTTTTAGTAAACAGTCGCTTCCCCCTGGTCTCTGCGGCCCTGATCCGCTCCGGTGAGCAAGTCACCATCACAGTTGGGGCCCCCCTTCTCCCGAAGTTACGGGGGCATTTTGCCGAGTTCCTTAACCATAATTCTCTCGATCGCCTTAGTATTCTCTACCTGATCACCTGTGTCGGTTTGGGGTACGGGCGGCTAAAACCTCGCGCCGATGCTTTTCTCGGCAGCATAGGATCACCGAATTCCCCCATACGGGGGTCCCATCAGATCTCAGGCTCGTGATCGAACACAAGAACGCGGATTTGCCTACGTCCTGCCCTACATCCTTAGACCGGGACAACCATCGCCCGGCTCGGCTACCTTCCTGCGTCACACCTGTTAATACGCTTACCTCCCGAGATCAGGTCCCGCGATCCACAAAAAACCACGTCACCACAAGGGTGGGCGGTCATGCTTCTGGCGGTTAGTATCCCTCGATCAGTATTGGCGGTTTTTCGCCGGTACGGGAATATCAACCCGTTGTCCATCGACTACGCCTGTCGGCCTCGCCTTAGGTCCCGACTTACCCAGGGCAGATTAGCTTGACCCTGGAACCCTTGATCATTCGGCGGACGGGTTTCTCACCCGTCTTTCGCTACTCATGCCTGCATTCTCACTCGTGTAGGCTCCACCGCTGGTTTACACCGCGACTTCACTGCCCACACGACGCTCCCCTACCCATCCACACCCTTGAACCAGGAGAACAAGTCTCCGGCTTGGGATATATGTGAATGCCACAACTTCGGCGGTGTACTTGAGCCCCGCTACATTGTCGGCGCGGAATCACTTGACCAGTGAGCTATTACGCACTCTTTCAAGGGTGGCTGCTTCTAAGCCAACCTCCTGGTTGTCTGGGCAACTCCACATCCTTTCCCACTTAGCACACGCTTAGGGGCCTTAGTTGGTGGTCTGGGCTGTTTCCCTCTCGACTATGAAGCTTATCCCCCACAGTCTCACTGCTGCGCTCTCACTTACCGGCATTCGGAGTTTGGCTGACGTCAGTAACCTTGTAGGGCCCATTAGCCATCCAGTAGCTCTACCTCCGATAAGAAACACGCAACGCTGCACCTAAATGCATTTCGGGGAGAACCAGCTATCACGAAGTTTGATTGGCCTTTCACCCCTACCCACAGCTCATCCCCTCCATTTTCAACTGAAGTGGGTTCGGTCCTCCACGACGTCTTACCGTCGCTTCAACCTGGCCATGGGTAGATCACTTCGCTTCGGGTCTAGATCACGCCACTCTGGTCGCCCTATTCAGACTCGCTTTCGCTACGGCTTCCCCACACGGGTTAACCTCGCGACGTAACACTAACTCGCAGGCTCATTCTTCAAAAGGCACGCCGTCACAACTACTAAGGTTGCTCCGACGGTTTGTAGGCACACGGTTTCAGGTACTATTTCACTCCCCTCCCGGGGTACTTTTCACCTTTCCCTCACGGTACTGGTCCGCTATCGGTCATCAGGGAGTATTTAGGCTTACCAGGTGGTCCTGGCAGATTCGCACGGGATTTCTCGGGCCCCGTGCTACTTGGGATCCTCTCCAAACGGCGTCACGCATTACGGTTACGGGACTAACACCCTCTCCGGCCGGGCTTTCAAACCCGTTCACCTATACGCACGCACTCATTTCACCAGTCCGGCAGAACTGGAACGGAAAGTCCCACAACCCCAGTGATGCAACGCCCGCCGGCTATCACACACCACTGGTTTAGCCTGTTCCGCGTTCGCTCGCCACTACTAACGGAATCACTATTGTTTTCTCTTCCTGTGGGTACTGAGATGTTTCACTTCCCCACGTTCCCTCCACGTACCCTATGTGTTCAGATACGGGTCACCCGGTCACTCGCGCGCCGGGCGGGGTTTCCCCATTCGGACATCCTGGGATCAAAGTTCGGTTATCAACTCCCCCAGGCTTATCGCAGATTCCCACGTCCTTCTTCGGCTCCTGATGCCAAGGCATCCACCGTGTGCCCTTAAAAACTTGACCACTAAGATCAAAAACATATCGAGAAAACCAGGCCCGAACCTAAGTCCGGAACCAGATTTATCTTAGAAATTGCTTCTTTTTAAGATGCTCGCGTCCACTATGCAGTTCTCAACCAACAACCCCAACACACCCGGACACCACCCCAACCAAGGGGCAAACAGCGACCAGCATGCGCGGGAAAACCAGAAACAACACACCCCCACCCCACGACACCCCCACACCCCCCACCACCAGTCAACGACCAGCACCAGAAAAACGCGCGGAAAACACCGCAGAACAAGAGCCCTGTTATCTCAGGACCCAACAGTGTGCCAAACACCACCCGACAACCACACCGACAACCCGCTTTCCAGAACCACCACCACCACACCCAACCACCCCGAAAGGAAGAAGGACACAGCACGATGAGACGTACTCACAAACCGCCAGGAGCCACCAGGCACCTATTCATTGATATTCCACCCATGAGCACCCACCGCGGAACAAACGCCCGCGCTATGGGCTAACTCCTGCACGCCACACACCCGACACACAGGACGGGCACATGAACATGAGGCGCTCCTTAGAAAGGAGGTGATCCAGCCGCACCTTCCGGTACGGCTACCTTGTTACGACTTAGTCCCAATCGCCGGTCCCACCTTCGACGGCTCCCTCCCACAAGGGGTTAGGCCACCGGCTTCGGGTGTTACCAACTTTCGTGACTTGACGGGCGGTGTGTACAAGGCCCGGGAACGTATTCACCGCAGCGTTGCTGATCTGCGATTACTAGCGACTCCAACTTCATGAGGTCGAGTTGCAGACCTCAATCCGAACTGAGACCGGCTTTTTGGGATTAGCTCCACCTCACAGTATCGCAACCCTTTGTACCGGCCATTGTAGCATGCGTGAAGCCCAAGACATAAGGGGCATGATGATTTGACGTCGTCCCCACCTTCCTCCGAGTTGACCCCGGCAGTCTCCCATGAGTCCCCGGCATAACCCGCTGGCAACATGGAACGAGGGTTGCGCTCGTTGCGGGACTTAACCCAACATCTCACGACACGAGCTGACGACAACCATGCACCACCTGTAAACCGGCCACAAGTGGCTGACACATCTCTGCATCATTCCGGTTCATGTCAAGCCTTGGTAAGGTTCTTCGCGTTGCATCGAATTAATCCGCATGCTCCGCCGCTTGTGCGGGCCCCCGTCAATTCCTTTGAGTTTTAGCCTTGCGGCCGTACTCCCCAGGCGGGGCACTTAATGCGTTAGCTACGGCGCGGAAAACGTGGAATGTCCCCCACACCTAGTGCCCAACGTTTACGGCATGGACTACCAGGGTATCTAATCCTGTTCGCTCCCCATGCTTTCGCTCCTCAGCGTCAGTTACAGCCCAGAGACCTGCCTTCGCCATCGGTGTTCCTCCTGATATCTGCGCATTTCACCGCTACACCAGGAATTCCAGTCTCCCCTACTGCACTCTAGTCTGCCCGTACCCACCGCAGATCCGGGGTTAAGCCCCGGACTTTCACGGCAGACGCGACAAACCGCCTACGAGCTCTTTACGCCCAATAATTCCGGATAACGCTTGCGCCCTACGTATTACCGCGGCTGCTGGCACGTAGTTAGCCGGCGCTTCTTCTGCAGGTACCGTCACCAACCCAAAAGGCCGGCTTCTTCCCTACTGAAAGAGGTTTACAACCCGAAGGCCTTCATCCCTCACGCGGCGTCGCTGCATCAGGCTTGCGCCCATTGTGCAATATTCCCCACTGCTGCCTCCCGTAGGAGTCTGGGCCGTGTCTCAGTCCCAGTGTGGCCGGTCACCCTCTCAGGCCGGCTACCCGTCGTCGCCTTGGTAGGCCATTACCCCACCAACAAGCTGATAGGCCGCGAGTCCATCCAAAACCACAAAAGCTTTCCACCAACATGGCATGCGCCAGAAGGTCGTATCCAGTATTAGACCCGGTTTCCCAGGCTTATCCCAGAGTCAAGGGCAGGTTACTCACGTGTTACTCACCCGTTCGCCACTAATCCCCCCACAAGTGAGGTTCATCGTTCGACTTGCATGTGTTAAGCACGCCGCCAGCGTTCATCCTGAGCCAGGATCAAACTCTCCGTAAATGCATTACAGACACAACAACACCACCCGGGAAAACGGGTGACACCATTGCACAAAATTCGAAACCAGCCAAAAAAACCAGCCACCACACGGGGTGCGGCAACCAGCAAATTCAACCAATCAAAAAACAATCGGTATCAACAAACTTGGCACACTATTGAGTTCTCAAACAACAGGA
>NZ_JBIVQL010000032.1:0-8051 GCF_044755105.1 Arthrobacter sp. NPDC092385 | reverse complement strand
CGCTCGGCTTCCGCAACCTCGCGAACTACACAGCCAGGAGCCTGCTCGAGGCCGGAGGTTTCAGACCCTCGCTACACCCTTGATTCCGAAGAGCCTGATAACCGAGCTTGAACGCCAGCCAGAGAGTGCAGTAGAGCGTCCCGCTACGGCCGATACTGCTCCACTCAAATCAAAAGACGTGCAGACAGCACCGGAGGTGCCTCAGCCCTCCGTCGATCGCGCGACTATCACTCCTGCAATGCCACCAGAGCCCTCCCCGGAGTCGGTCGCACCGGTGAAGGCTCCGCAGGAGGAACCAGTACAGCGCGCCGTGCCCACCGCCGTTCAGGTCGAGCCGGGGGACGAGCTAATCAAGCTGCGCCCCGAGGTGAAGGCCGAGAAGACTGCAGCGCCCGCCCGCGAAGGCTTCCGTGGCTGGTTGAACACCACGTTCAAGGCGAACCTCGCTGCCTCCCCTGCGGAGCAGGCGAGCCGTGAGCGCCGAGTACGCATCCAGCGACCACTGGAAACCCACTGCACCATGGCCGTCGTCCAGCTCAAGGGCGGGGCGACAAAAACAACCGTCGCCTACCACCTGGCCGCGACCTACGGGCGGATCCGCGGAGGAAACATCCTCGCCGGTGAGTTCAACGAGAACCAGGGCACCCTCGGTGAGCGAGCCCTCGCAGGCTCCCACGACCGCACCACACTGGACCTGATCCGCAACCTCGGCACCGTCACCCGACGCACCAGCGACCTCGTGCGCTACATCCGCCCGCAGGGCGACGACCGCATCCACGTCCTCGCATCCCCGCCTGAAGGCGCTGACCGCCGCCGCGTCGACGGCACCTCCGTGAAGGCCGCGCACGACGTGCTGCTCTCGCTCTACAACCTGATCCTGCTCGACACCGGCAACTCAGCCCAAGCATCGACATGGCAGGCCGCCGTCGACGTCGCTGACTCGCTCGTGTTCGTCGCCCAAAACAAAGCCGATGACTTCCGTCTCCTCGAGGCGACCATCGAGGGTGTCAAAGCCCAAGGGCACGCCGCGAAGTTCTCCCGCTCGATCCTGGTCATCACCAACACCGCTCAGCCCAACACTGAGCGCCTCGCCCAGCTCAAGGAATACGGGGAAAGCATCGGCCTCGCGGCCGTCGTCGTCGTGCCGTTCGACCGTTCCCTGCAGGAGGGCCAGAACTTCGACTACGAAGCCCTGAACCCCGCCACACGCCGGGCCTACGAGGAAGCAACAGCCGCCCTCACCGACCAGCTCTAAACGAACATCATCCGCTCTCACATTCGGTCTCAGTTCAAACGCAGGGGTTAGGAAGGCATGGCAGGGGGGAAAGCCATCGGGTGCGGCATCGCCGCGCTCACCGTCGTTCCTATCGGCGCGGTTATGGCCATGACCATGCTTGTCGCAGGCATAGCCGAGGACGAGGAAGCCAACCAGCTCGAACGAGCGTCCTGCACCGTGTCCGAGGACACCGGCGCGGAGCCAGGCGCCCTGCAGGCCGTTCCGAATGGTTGGGGGCCTCTGGTGGAGGCGGCGGCGAAAGAAGCAGGCCTTCCTGCCAGCGTCGTCGCCGCTCAGCTGAACCAAGAATCCGGGTGGAACGAGAATGCCACCAGCCCCGTCGGCGCGCAGGGCGTCGCCCAGTTCATGCCAGCGACGTGGGCGGCCTACGGCGACGGCGGTAACCCGTTCTCCGCGAAGGACGCTATCCCCGCCTACGGGCGGTACATGGCCGCGCTGAAGGAGGAAGTGCAGGTGATCGCAGGCGGGGATGCAAACCTGCTCGTGCAGCTCACCCTCGCCGCGTACAACGCTGGCCCGGGAGCCGTGCAGCAGTACAAGGGAATCCCCCCGTACCAGGAGACCGAGAAGTACGTCAGCGCTATCCTCGACTCCGCGCAGAGCGGGTTCTCCATGGAATGCAAGGCACCCATCGGCGGCAAGCCGTGGGACGGCGACCTCGGAGACGGTGAGTGGACCACTCCCCTACCCGGAGGCGTCTTCACCTCCGGGTACGGGAAGCGCAATGTCATCGGCCTGCCCGCCTGGGCGCAGGATCACGTCGGGGTGGACATCGCCACCCCGGGCGCCGGTTACGGCAACGGCGGGCCCGTCGTCGCGCCGACCGACCTGCGCGTCACCGGGTTCAACGACAAGGACGGGTGCGTGATCGCCAAGGAGGACGGGGACGACCCCGACTTTGGGTTCGCGTTCTGCCACCTGAACGCCTACTCCGTGAAGGTGGGCGACAAGCTCAAGCGCGGTGACATCGTCGGCACCGAGGGCAATAAGGCAGGCCTCGGCAGTGTTCCTACACATCTACATTTCGAGATTTATACACCCGAAGCCCCGGACGTCACCTACCCGTATGAAGGCTTCAACATCGACCCTGAACCGATCCTCAAAGAGAAAGGCGCGTGGCCATCATCATGACTCCGACGCCCACGCACCATCGGCCCATACGCCAGCACGTGCCCCGCCGCGCGGCGGCCGTGCTGTGCCTGGTCCTGCCCCTAACGCTCTCAGCCGTCGCCTGCAGCAACAACGAAGACCAAGCGGGGTCGACACCCGACCCGACGCCCACAACTATCTACGAGGGCTCCTACACGACGGCGGCCGCCGACGACGTGATCGGCAACGGCACCTTCACCACGCCAGAGGACGCCGACCGGAGCGACGTCGAGTCCACAGCCGAAGTCGCCGCCCTCATGCTGCACTCGTGGGACACCACGACCGACACCACCCAGACGGCTGCCGCCATTCGTGCGATCCCGCTGATGAGCAACGAATGGGCAGCCAATCAGGTCGAGCCCGAGCGCAACGGCGCACAAGGCGAATGGCTGAAGCCAGCCGAACACCAGGCATACAGCGCACCCTCGATCGTCCCCGCCCCCGGCGACGTCTCCGAAGACGTAGCCGACGACAAAGCCATCCGTGCCTACGACGTCAGCTGGCGCTGGATCAGCCGCGACGGAACCGACCTCACAACCACTGGCCGGCAGATCGTCACGATCTACCTCGAAAAGCACGACGACCAGTGGGACGTCGTAGGCCACCAGTTCCAAGACATGGGGCTCTGATCGTTATGAGCGACAAAATTATGAGCGACACGCCGAGGCAGTGCGGGTTTAAGCCATTTCAGAAATCTAGAGTGCGACGTATGGCTATTCAGAGGAACAGGTCGGTTGGCCGCCCGTCCAAGGGCGATCGCCATGTGGTTACCGCGCGGATCCCGACTGCTGAGGCGGAGAAGCTCTTCGCTATCGCCGAGGCGTTGGGAACGTCAGCCAGCTCATTTATCGCTGATGTGATGTCTGAGAAGCTGGCGTCCATGGACCTCGAACAGCTCACAAACCAGGAGGCACTGCCTCTGTCCCAGGCTTCATAAAAAAGAGGCCCGCCGAAGCGGGCCTCTCCATATTCAAGAATCCAAGCTCTACACCGTCGTTCCGCCAAGATCACCGGTGAAAAGCTCAACCGAGTGCGTCCTTTTCAGGTCGTACCCTCTGCCGAAAGTGTACACCGAGTGCTCGAAGCACCTCCAGCTCTTAATGCCACGCCACGCCGTGACGATTCCCACGCCGATGCTGCGTGGTCCTTAGCAACGCTCATCGCGGGTCAGCCGTTCTACCGCCTTGGGCGGTGGAAGGACGGCCGGTTCCAGTACCCGCGGCCCGCCACTCCCCTGGCGATTACCAGAACGCTTCCTGCGCGGCCCGCGGCGGTCATGCTGCATGCTGTCGACGGTTCTGTCCGCACACTCGTCCTCGACCTCGATACCTCGAAGGCCCGGAAGGCGGTCGTCGACGACGACGCCCGACGCCTCGGAGAGATCCTGTACTCAGCCGGCCTCGCCTACGTCGAGGACGAGTCACCCAGCGGCGGCCGCCACCTGTACGTGCCCCTGCAGGAACCCCTCACCGCGGCCGAGGCCCGCCAGCTGGTCGAAGCCCTCGCACGTCGCGCCGTCAGCCTTGACCCGAGCCCGCACCAGAATGTCGTCCACGGGTGCATCCGCGTCCCAGGATCCGCACACAAGGCCGGTGGCCACCAAAGGCTCATCACGCCACTCACGGACGCCTACGGCATCCTCACCCACCGCAACCCCGCCAGCGCAGTAGCCACCCTCCGCAAAGCCCTAGCACCCGAGCTGCACCGCCTCGAGCAGCAGCGCCGCGCACAGGAACGCGCAACGGCCGCGGCAGCAGCCGTCCGAGCAATTGCCAAGGGATCCGCAACATCATCGGCACCATTGGTAGGCAGTGAGCGCCCGCTGCGCTCCGTGGCCCGTACGGGGATCTACGACACCAGTCGCTATGCCAGTCACTCAGAAGCACGCATGGCGGTTCTCAACCACTTCTCCGCCTGCCACTGGACCCTCGATCAGGTCCGCGCAGGCATGACCGACCAGTTCGCCGGCCTCGCCGCCCTCTACGGCACCAAGACCGACCGGCTCCTGCCCGTCGAGTGGGCCAAAGCCCAAGCGTTCACCGCCACCACCGCCCCAGCGAAAGACCCCTCCCAACAAGCAGGGAAAAAGACTGCGCACAAATACGACACAAGCCTCACTTACCCCACGGGGGGCAGGCCCAACTTCGTTCCGCAGCCAAGCCAGCACTCCATCCATCAGCTCGTGAACGACCTCGAAAATGTCCTCTACGCCGTACTCGACTACAGGCTCATGGAACGCGGCAGGGAAGGCATTCACCTCCGGTTCCTCATCCGCGCAGTCCTGGTCTATATGCGGACCATGGAAACCAACATCCTCGACGTCGGCTGCCGCACCTTCGCCCTCGCTCTCGGCAAGAGCCACGCCACCATCGCCCGCCTTCTACCCATCCTCGAACGAGTATCGGCAGGCATCCTCACCCGCATCGACCGCGCACGCGGCCGCAACGCCGACACTTACGCCGTCCAGCTCCCCGAACACTTCCAGCAGCTCGTGCGCGAGCTCACCTGGCGCAAAGGCAAGATCCACGCCATCCGCCCCGTTTTCCGGTCCCTGGGAGACGTCTCAGCCCTCGCCTACGAAGCCATCGAACGCGGCCACCACTCCCCCAGCACTGCCGATCTCACTCGCACCACGGGCATCTCACGCCGTGCCCTCATCGACCATCTCGCCGGCATGGAGGCCCTGCAGATGATCCGCAGACACCACGGCCGCTGGGAAGTCGTAGCCATCACCAACCTCTCCCAGCTTGCAGACCGCCTCGGTGCTACCGAGGACCGTGAAGCCCAGCTCACCCGCTACCGCAAGGAACGTGCCGCCTGGCACGCGTGGCTGGACCGCCATCTCGTCCCCCAGCTCAACGAGCACGAGCTGCACGACGCAGAAGTAGACGATCACTGGCTACCGCCCCTTGAGAACGAGGACGAGTACCAGCGATCCCTCTGGAACGCCGCGAGACAAGCGGCTTAGCATCGACCACAACACTCAACTTGGTCGAGAGCAGCTCCACGGGCTGCACAACATGGAGGTTCCAACAATGTCTGACGTTGCCGGCGACCAACTCGAAGCGTTCATCAACTCAAGCGCTCACCGGGGCCTCGGCCACAGTTTTCGATGGCTCAGTGCCTACACCAAAGCCTTCTTCCTCGGAGACTTCAGCGGGGCCGCTCTCGGCACCATTGTGGTCATGTGCAAGGCCACCGGAGAGGAAGTGTTGCGTGTCAGCAGCGGAACCCGCGATGAGACAGCCGACCTGCTCATGTGCATCGAACAAGACCTGGCCCAGCTGACGCTCAGCGACTTCCTCGCGGAGTGGAACGCGACCACACCCTGACCACACAGTGGCCACGTCTCCTGCCCACCTGGGCACGGCACAAGCTCCCCCACGCTCCGCTGCTTGTCCCGCACACACATGGACAGCAGGAACCAACGGCCCGGCTGCACACAACCACCTGCGTCACCGACACCGGGTAACTCACCTCGAGCGAGCGGTGGCCGTGCACAGCCTCTTGGCGGTCAGGTACCGAAACGATTCTTGACCGGGATATCACGGCGCCGGCACTGATCCGGACGCACCCACGCCTCACGAGCCCGCGAGAACTCAACCCACTGCGCGTACACCGCATCAGATGTCCATGCCATCGCGAAACCCTTCACCGTCTGCTTCCGCCCATCCGGGTACTCCAACTCCACCCACATCGCAGGCGCCTTCTCCGACTCAGTCGCCGGCCGATCAGGCGGGTCGAGCTGCAGCGGAGGCACATAGCGGTCCGCGCTCGGCGGTATCCCATGCCAACCAGGGCGAGGAGCTGAAGTCACTGGCATACCGTATCGATCTCCTCCGACAAGACAGACCTGCGGGTTCCGCGCCTGCTATTGCTACGGATGCACTACTGAACAAGTAGTAAAGTACTACAATACTACTACCATAGCGCTACTATGGCGGTAGTGGAATCACCTTGATGCGAGTTTCATCGCTCCTGCGTAACCTCGAAAGCCATTTGGCACCAAAGTGCTCCTATAGTGATGTGATACTGCTAGTTGACTAGTAGCAGAGTACTACCATACTGGTACTATATTACTACTACTTCTTTCGGCAGTGGCAGAAGCCAGCGGCGCGTCGGCCGCGATCCAACTATCGCTTTGGTAGCGTGGTACTACCAAACTAGTAGCGCACGACTACCAAATTACTACTGTTTTACTATCAGAAAGGGTTCTATGATTCTCCTGATCGCGCATCATAAGGGCGGTGTTGGTAAAAGCACTATCGCCGTCAATCTCGCCGTGGAGTTTCAGAGGCGCGATATGGATCCGTTCATTCTGGAGGCTGACCCAACGGTCCATACGTCCACTAACTGGGCGAGGGATCGAGAGGAAGCTGGGGGAGTTCCGGTACAGACACTTCAAAAGACCGGGAATCTACGCCAGACACTGACGGACCTAGGGGAGAGATATGGAGTCGTGATTGTCGATGCACCGGGCAAGGATTCACGTGAGATGCGAACGGCTATGACTACAGCAAACATGCTGCTTGCTCCGATCGAACCGACTCAACCGGCATTGGATGTCACAGAGCAACTGGCGAAGGTCATTGAAGAAGCGCGGGATCTGAATCCGGAATTAAAGGTGCTCGCAGTACTGAACCGGGTTCCGACAAATACCTTCTCGAAAGCAGCAGACCAAGCAAAGCAGTACCTGGCTGAGTTCCCTGAAATACGTCTGGCATCAGCCCGGCTGCACGAGCGTAACGCCTACAAGGAGGCCTTGGCTGAGGGGCTGGGCGTGGTCGAGATGCGAGACAGCAAAGCGAAGAACGAGATTCAGAGGTTAGCAGAGGAGATCCTGGCATGGTGAAAGTAAGGCAACGCACCACCGCGCAGCAGGAACGAGCAGCGGAAGAGTTCGCAGCGAAAGCGGAGCAGCCGGAGGTGCCTGAGTCAGAGGACCGTCCCTCCCGACAGGCTCAGCCCAATCAGAACCTGCCGGCATGGAAGCGCCGAAACAAGGAGCCGAAAACGAGCGGTGCAAACATTCGGGTCAGTAAATCTCAACTCGAACTACTGCGCCGGGCAGCTGAGACTGAAGAAATATCGCAGCAAAAGTTGATCGAGAATATCCTTTGGCCAGTCCTGGAGGAACGGTACGGCGACAGATAGAGATCTGCGAGGTGTTGTTAGGTCCTCGAGGAGTATTACGAAGGATTGGGCGTATATGGCGGATGCGGGACTGACGTTCTGCCCGTTGCATCGGCCGCGGATGTCCGAGGGCTGGCAGGACGTCATCAGGATCTCCACGAAGGGCGAGCTGGACAAGCGCGCCGGCGGACTCAAACCACCGCCTGCCGGTTCGTTCGAGGACGAATGACGAAGGCCCCGGGGAGGCTGCGTGGATGGGGGATAAACACGCAGACGACCGGAGCCTTCAGGCCTAGGGCGTGTCTGACAATCGTTTGGACCACGCGATCACCGCGTTCAGCACCACGGCAGCCCGGTAGACGGTGGAGTACTTGTCGTACCGGGTTGCCAGCCCGCGCCACTGCTTGAGTTGGGCGTACTGGCGCTCGATGACGTTGCGGCCCTTGTAGGCGGCCGCGTCGAGGCCCACGGG
>NZ_JBIVQL010000031.1:0-10946 GCF_044755105.1 Arthrobacter sp. NPDC092385 | reverse complement strand
GCACAGCAGCAAAAGCCATACCCATCACCCCTGGGTAGCCAAGACACTACAACTGCCCTGCGAACTACCTGCTCAACAACATAAGGACAGCAGCACCCACTCCAAGTGCTAGACCCGCCAACAACCCCAGTGCAAGGTTCAGACGAGTATTGGGGGCGGACGGCTCGGAGGGCGCGGTAGCGGGCGTGATCACAGTGAGATTGACCGGGGAAATACCGCCCTCCGTGGGACTCTCCAGGCCCTCAACAGACTGAACTAGGCTGTCCGCGGTGGCCTGAGCAACAGCGGCCGCCTGTACGGGCGATGTGTCTTCGACCGCGATGGTGATGATGACCGTGTTGAGATCAGCGGTAGCGGCGACCTTCCCTGCCAGTTGGGCAGCCGTAAGGTCGAGACCCAGTGAGTCGACCACCGGCTGAAGGACCAGGGGCTCACTCACCGTCTCCACGTAGGACTGCACGCGTGCCTGCGTGAAGGTGTTGCCCTGCTGCAGTTCCTGCACACTGCCCGAACTCTGGGTCGCAACGAACAGTTTGGTTTGCGCCGTATAGGTAGGTCGGACGGCAAAGGAGGCGACGGCTCCTAGTAGCAGGCCGATGACTGCGCAGACAGTGATGAGCAGCCAGTTTCGTCGCAGGATCCGTAGATAATCGCTCAGCTCCAAAGGAGACCTCTCTAGATGCTTTTCGTACGTAGGTGGTCAGTGGCGAGCATGGCGGAGGGAAGGTACTGGAACGAAGGGTCCGTGGGCCTAGCCGCGCAGGGATGTTTGGTGCGTGCGGTACCAGTCGACGGTATTTCGCACACCCTCATCGAGACTGATCTTCGCAGTCCAGCCCGCATCGGCGAGCTTCGACACGTCGAGGAGTTTTTGGGGAGTTCCGTCGGGCTTGGTGGAGTCCCAGTTCATCGCTCCTTCGTATCCCACAGACTCGGCCACGATGCCGGCGAGTTCCTTGATGGTGACGTCGGTTCCGGTACCCACGTTGACCTGCTCGGGGCCGTCGTAGTTCTCCAGCAGGTGCAGGCATGCAGCAGCCATGTCGTCGACATGCAGGAATTCACGCCGGGGCGATCCGGTGCCCCAGTTGGTGACCGTTTCGACGCCGTTCCGGGTTGCCTCGTCATAACGCCGGATTAGTGCCGGAAGGACATGCGAGCCCTCGGGCGAGAAATTATCTCCCGGCCCATACAGATTGGTCGGCATCGCCGAGATCCACGGAAGACCGTACTGCCGGCGAACAGCCTGAATGTGCATGATGCCGGCGATCTTCGCGATCGCATACGCATCGTTGGTCGGTTCCAGATGTCCGGTGAGCAGCGAATCCTCGCGGATGGGCTGCGGAGCGAACTTCGGGTAGATACACGAGGAGCCGAGGAAAAGGACGCGTTCAACGTTGTGTTCCCGGGCCGCATCGAGAACGTTTACCTGGATTTGCAGGTTCTCTGTCAGAAAATCCACCGGGTAGGTGTTGTTTGCCATGATGCCGCCCACCTTCGCAGCGGCGAGCACGACGTAGCGGGGCTGGATTCTTCCCAGGTACTCGAAGACCGCGGAGCGGTCCTTCAGGTCGAGCTCGGCGGACGTCTGTCCGTGCAGGTTGGTGAAGCCTTCTGACTCGAGCTTCCGCCAAATGGCGGACCCAACGAGTCCTCGGTGTCCGGCGACGTAGAAGGCGGCGTCGCGGTCGAGGGGACCAGGGGTGAAGGTTGCCGTCACGTCAAACCTTCCAGCAGTCGAGGTCTACAGTGTCGATCCAATTGCGCCCTGCGTGCTTGAGAGCCTCGATGTCCGCGTCCACCATGAGTCGTGCAAGATCCGGGGTGTGGATAGTGGCCTTCCAGCCGAGCTTCGACTCTGCCTTGGACGAATCACCCACCAGGGCATCGACCTCTGTCGGGCGCAGATACCGCTCGTCGAACTTGACGTGGTCCTCCCAGTTCAGGCCCGCGTGCTCGAAGGCGATGCGCAGGAAGTCCTTGACCGTGTAGTTGCCCCCGGTCGCGAGGACGAAGTCGTCTGGCTCGTCGGCCTGGAGCATCCGCCACATGCCTTCCACGTACTCCGCCGCGTACCCCCAGTCGCGCACGGCGTCGAGATTGCCCATATAGACGTGTTCCTGCTGGCCGGCCTTGATGGCGGCGACTGCGCGCGTGATCTTGCGGGTCACGAAGGTCTCACCGCGGCGGGGCGACTCGTGGTTGAACAGGATTCCGTTGACCGCGTACATGCCGTATGCCTCGCGGTAGTTCTTGGTGATCCAGTAGCTGTAGACCTTCGCCGCGCCGTAGGGCGACCGCGGGTAAAACGGCGTGTCTTCGTTCTGCGGCGGGGGAGTGGCTCCGAACATCTCCGACGACGACGCCTGATAGAACTTCGTCTCGATCCCTGCCAGTCGCACAGCCTCCAAAAGGCGCACAGTTCCCATCCCGGTCGTATCGGCGGTGTGCTCGGGCTCGTCGAAGGAGACTCGGACGTGAGACTGCGCTGCGAGGTTGTAGACCTCGTCCGGTCGGATATCCGCGAGGAGGGTCACAAGGCGGGAACCATCGCTGAGGTCGCCGTAGTGAAGGAAAAGCTTGGCAGAAGGATCGTGCGGATCTACATATAGATGGTCCACCCGGGAGGTGTTGAAGGTTGAGGCACGTCGGATAAGTCCGTGCACCTCATAGCCCTTTTTCAGCAGGAGTTCCGCCAGGTATGAGCCGTCCTGGCCAGTGATACCGGTGATGAGAGCGCGCTTAGGCATTATTCCCCATTGTGTTCTGCCGAGATTCCGGTGAGCGCCGGCGGCGAGGTACGTGAGATACCGATGATACTTGGCCGAAGCCTCAACCGAGATTCGGGCGCTGCCTCGCGCGTCGTCTCCCGTCCATCTCGTCCCGACGACCGAAGTGTCGACCCTTGCCGAAGGCTTATGATTCAACTGGCCAACTTCTCACCGGCCTAAGAAGAGCCCTTGAAGGGCACAACAGTTGGGGACCCGATGTCAGCTCGAATAGCCGTCGTTGTGCCGTGGCTTGAGGGTGGAGGCGCTCAAAGCGCTCTCCGCGGCATACTCAATCAGCTCGACCCTTGCGACGTCATGCTAATCATCCTCTTTCGTGGCAGCCGCAATCATCAAGAGGTCTTGGAACTCGCGGGGGAGGTGACGAGCCTGGACTGCCCTCGAACGCCCGCCGGCGCGATTCGTGCAAGCATCAAATTGAAGAAGCTTCTAGTGGGGCCTGCAGCAGTCTATTCACTCATGCGCGCGAGTCACCTGGTCATCGCCTTGACCGCTATACGTTTGCCCACGCAAACAAGGTACCTGGGTTCAGTGCACCAGTTGCCATCGGAGGACGCGAAGGGGCTGGTTGGGCGGATCGAGGACGTTTTCGTCAAGCACGCAACCCGTCAATTTGCCTTCATTACCGCTCCTTCCAAGCGAGCGGTCGAGGAACTCCGCGACGGAGGTTACACGAGTCCGGAGCGCGCACTATTCGAAGGAAATATCATCGCCACATCCCGCGAGCCGCTGCGTTCGCCCCGGGCCCTTGAAGAGGGACCCGTCCGCCTCCTTTTTGCCGGCCGGCTGACCGAGCAGAAGGGTCTGGGAGCATTGCCCGAACTCCTAACCGAGCATGTAGAGCCCGTCTCTTTGCGCATCGTTGGCGACGGTCCGCTCCGGGAGGACCTTGAGCGGATTTTTCGGAAGGTGAACAACAAACATTCGGTCGAATTCGTCGGCCATTCTCTCGACGTAACACCTCACATCGACTGGGCGGACGCGATATTCCTTCCAAGTAAGTGGGAATTGAACCCACAGATCGTTTGGGAATCGTGGAGCCGCGGTCGTCCCGTGATTGGCTCTGAAATAGAAGTATTACTCGATTTGGTGCACCAAGGGCCGATGTACACATTCGAGACGGCGGCCGATTTCGCGAATCTGCTCCAAAATCTGGTTCGCTACCCTAATATGCGGAAGTCAAGCTTCGAAGCTGGCCCGCTCGCTGTCGCTACTGCCCAGAAAGAGAGTCAAATTGTTTGGCAACTGCTCCGCTCGGCCTAAAGTTCTGATCCTACATGCCTACAGCCCGACAAACCTCGGCGACAAACTCCTCATCGACCTAGCTATGGACCAAGTTCGCCTCGCACTTGGCGAGTGCGAATTCCGTACGGTATGTTCGGACGCCTCTGGTTTCAATAACAGCGACTATGTACAGTGGCGATCCGGTGTGGACGATTTTGTGCCATTTGCGAATCGTCGGGTCCGAATGATGCTCACAACTTTCTTTGGCGCGCACGCGACGATCGAGCAATTAGCTGAGCGCGCAGACCTGATAGTCGCGGTTGGCGGTGGATATTTGCGAGGAGGACACCTGGCAGAGAGCATCAAGAGCGCCGGCGCTCACCTCGGGCAAATGAGGCTAGCAAGACGCTACGGACACAAAATGTTGTATCTCCCGCAGAGCATTGGGCCTTTCCGCGGACTCTACCTCCGTGTAATAAGACAACTTCTTTCGCAGGTCCGTTATGTCTTCGTGCGTGACGACCGTTCGATGCAAGAACTGATAGGGCTGCCAAACGTGTATCGCATGCCAGACCTTGCGGTACTGGAGCTAGCTCAGTCGACCGAGGTTCTTCCCGAAGCAGTGGAGGAGCTGTCCAATAGCGATTCTCCTCACAATCGCCCGGTTCTGGTCGTTAGAGATCTACGGAAGCCTCGAAATTACTATCGCTTCCTGGAAGAAGCCAAGGGCAGCGCCAGTTTTGAATGGGCCATCCAAGCTTCGGGTGGCGGAAACAATGACGTTCCGATCACGCAGAAGTACGCGTCGTCGCAACCGAGGATGATGCCCGAGATACTCGAAGACCCGACCCGGCGGGTAGTGGTTAGTACACGTCTCCATGGCGCTCTCTCGTCCTTGATCGCGGGATTCCCAGCAATTCATCTGAGCTATGAGAGAAAAGGTTGGGGCGCTTTTGAGGATTTGGGTCTGGACAGCTTCGTTCTAAATGCAAGGGATGCCGCACTGCGGGACGTGCAACTGCTGATAGCTGAGTTGACTGAGGATCAGGCGGGATATTGGAAGAGGATTGACGAGAGCCGTCTGAATATTGCCAGCATGCAAGAGCGCTTGACGCAGTCGATCAGAACGACTGTGGACAGTAGCGATTCACCGTCCTCGGTTGCCTCGAAGTGAGCGACGCCCGATGAAGGTGCTGCACATTACAGAAGCGCTCGGGGGTGGGGTGCAGAGCGCTATACGGTTATACACAGAGGCAACTCCGCACCTTACTCACTTCGTACTAGGGCGCAAGCGAGCCAACGAGGACACCGGTGAATTTTCGTCAGTTTCTGGCGTTCAGCTGGTTCCAGGATCCAAGATTCGGTTTCTAAGTACGGTCCGACAGCATGTCCGACGTATAGATCCCGACGTTATTCACCTTCACTCGTCGATTGCGGGAATTGCGCGAGTTGTTCGCCTAGGTGGACGGCCCGTGGTGTATTCACCCCATTGTTTCGCGTTTGAGCGTACCGATCTTCCCCGAGTTGCACGGGCGATCATACGATTAATCGAGAGAGCCTTGGTTACACGCACAGATTGTATCTTCGGTGTAAGTCCCCATGAGGTCCTGCTGGCTAAGCAGCTCGGAGCCGATTCCGCAATTCTGGTGCCCAATTTTGTGGCTGGAGGAAAGAGCTACGATCGCCAGTCCGGTTCGGGCACACGCGTAATCTCTACCGGTAGGATTGGGGCCCAGAAAGACCCGGCGATGTATGCGGAAATCGCAAGGCGGCTTCCGCATCTTCAGTTCTTTTGGCTAGGGGACGGGGAGCCTGAACTGAAGGCGCGCCTTCAGGGAGCCGGTGTGCACTGCCCAGGGTGGTGCTCCCGAGAGGACGTCGACCATCATCTCCGAGGTGCGGACCTGTATCTGCACACCGGAGCCTGGGAAGCCGCGCCGATTGCTGTGGCGGAAGCCGTAGCGACAGGTCTGCCGGTTTTATCTCGGAGTATTGAGAGTATGGCCTCACTCGGGTATTCACTGGCGGGATCGACCCCAGGGGAGATAGCACAGACGGTCGATTTGTTTTTCCGTAGCCCGGAACTCCGATCATCAACAATCTCGGCAACTCGACAAATCGCGGAGCGCTATGAGGGCTCCAAGATGGCAGAGACTCTTAGCGGGGGATACAGACTAGCCCAAGACAAAAGAGGGAAATTCAAATGACGGATCTGCCGATCATAAGCGTTATAACAATTGCGTTCAACGATGTAGGGGGGGTGGCGAAAACGATTTCCAGTGTGGCTGCCCAAGATGGGGTAAACATCGAGCACATAATTATCGATGGCGGATCCACGGATGGGACTAGAGAATATTTGGCGAACCTGCAGAGGTCGGTCACATGGATTTCAGAGCGGGACAGCGGCCGATACAATGCGATGAACAAGGGGGCTGAAATGGCCTCCGGGGAAATACTTTGGTTTATGCACTCGTCTGACGTCTTTCATAGCACGAGTTCTGCGCAGTTCGTGGAGAATCAATATCTCAGTTCACCGTTCTCCTGGGGGTATGGTCTCAGTAACAAGATCTTGAACGGTGAAACCAAGGGAATAGGAGGGCGGGTTCCGTTCAGTGTTGGCCATTTCCTTCTAGGGGGATATCCTATTCCGCATCAAGCCTCCGTTGTCCGTCGCGATTTCTTTCTAGAACTCGGTGGCTTCGACGAGAACTTTGGCCTGGCCGCGGACCAGTTATTCTTCATGAAGGCTGCGGTCAAGGAAGCACCAACAGTATGGGCAGAGGTGCTGTGCGACTTTGACCTAACGGGGGCCGGTTCAGTTCGCGGCGCGTTCGATCATTTCAAGGACGTGACGCGAGGACGCGATGCTCTGGGCATCGCGCTCACGAAGCGCCCGCTCGACGCTACGATCACAATCGGTTACGGGCTCATAACTGTCGCGTCCCGGTCGCTGAATAGATTTGTCGGCAGAATGCGTTCAAAGTAGATTATGGAAGCGAGTCAACTAAACGATGCTCAGACATGCGAGCTATCAATAATCATCCCCGTCTATAATGGCGCTAAAACGGTACGGGAAGCCGTGCTGAGCGCCTGCGCCCTGATTCGCTGCCAAGTGATAGTCGTAGACGACGGATCCACTGATCGAACGATTGCGAGCGTTGCGGATCTTGCTGTAACAATCATTCGTCAGGAGAACCAGGGGCCGGCTAGCGCACGGAGGGCGGGCCTACAGCATGCTCGAGGAGAGTTCGTGGCTTTTCTAGACGCTGACGATAAGTTGGTCGTATCAGGCGTGCTCGAGTCTTTGCGATTGCTTAAGAAAGACGCCCAGCTAGCTGTTGCCGCAGGACGAATAGTAGGCGTAGATGGTTCAGGCTCTGAAGCCTTGTTGCCGAAGGCCTACTCCTCAATCACGACGAGTACACTGCTGCAACGCGGCCACGGCCCGTTCCCCCCGGGCGCTGCCCTTATACGGCGAAGAGACTGCCTGGCTACCTCTTCGCTGGAATTGCCTGCTCTAAGTCCACGATATGCAGAAGACTACGAGCTTTTCGTGCGCCTTTCTATGATCGGCGGCATTCTTCAACACGAAGAGCCGTCACTGATGTACCGCCGTTTTGCCGGAAGATCATTCCGGAACACGGAAGCAGAGTTCAGCGACAAGGAATCAGTCCGTTCCTACTATGCGTCCTTCACGGGAACGGTCGTCGAGCAGATGGGAGCAAGGGACATTCGGTCGGCTAGCCACATGCGCAGGGCGAAGGCATCTATGGCAAATGGGTCCCCGCTTGCGGCGGTCGGCTTCGCAATAAGTGCGTTCTGCTCTAGCCCTGCCTATATGACCAAGAAGATTGTCGCGCGCGAGATCTCACGTGAGCGGCGAGTGTGAATTTCGCACGGTTCACCTCGGCTTTCAGTGGTCTCAATTTAGGGACCATTGCTCTTTTCAGAGTGCTTGGTCTTTTAATAAGCTTTTCGGTTAGTCTCACTGTGATGGCAGTCCTCAGTGAAGATGGCAGTCCTCAATCATTCGCGGCGTACGCTCTCATCGCTTCCGTAATAAATCTCCTTCCCTTTGCGGATCTCGGTCTTGGCGCCAGCGTGGTAAATATGACTAGCGATTATCGTGCCGGGAAACTGTCACAGTCCTCCTATAAATCTGGATTACGGAAGGCTGCAGGCATTCTTGCGCTCATCTCTATAGTCCTTATTACTCTCTTTTCAGCTCTTCGCACCAGTAACATACTTGATATTGCCCTCGGTTCGGTTGCAATGGCTCCTTGGGCCGTAGAAGGCTTCCTCCTAAGCGCAGTACTGGTGGTACTAGCAATACCATTCGGACTCGGCGCGCGGGTACTGCAAGGCTTTGGGCAGATGGGGGTCGTGGCCAAGGTCGCGTTGGTTGGGCCAGTTCTCCAAGCTTCGTTCTTTGTCCCAATTTTGATTTTCGGTGCCCCGTCGGAGGTCATCTTTGTAGCTCCGGCGGTCGCCTTCTTTGTCGTCGCAGTTTGGCAATCAGCAGTAGCGAGGCGAGCTATCAGGTCGACGGCCGGGTCTTCCGCCCCAGCCCTCGGAGTGCAGTCACATCGAGTTCGTCTCATGGCAACCGCTGCGCCGTATCTCTTGATCAGTGTTGCACTAGCCCTGTCGTATCAAAGCCACCGCATATTGTTGGCTAATGTCGGGCCAGTTGGAGATGTGGCTCAGTACGCGGCTGCGGCTCAATTTGTAGGGCCGCTGGTTGCGCTCGTGTCCTTGGTGGGACAGAACCTTTGGAGCACGTACCGGTCGGAGACAGCGCCTGGATCTGTAATGGGCGCTACATTCCACACCCATGTGCTGGGTTTCGGGGGGATCGGTGTATCGTTCGCGATCGGATTTGCAGTTCTCGCCCCTATGGTAGTTCGGCTTGTGTCAGGGGACGTGTTGGACATCCCCGCGGGCCTAGTTCTCAGCGCAGTCCTGTACATTGTCGTTTCAGCCGCTCACCAGCCAAGTGCTATGTACCTAACCAATTCTTCCGGGCTATGGATGCAAGCTGTGATGACGTTGCTTGTGGCGGCGGCGACCGTCACCTTCATTTTGAGCCTCTCGGATCGGCTTGGTCCGGCCAGTCCATACGCAGGTTTGGCTTTCTCCATGCTGTTTTTTCAAGTGATCCCGAGCTACCTGATGGTGCGCCGTCGCATATCCCGTAGCGGCTAGGTGTACTGAGTGGGGGGCGATGGTGACAGTCTGGACTTAGGAATGCGGTGGACCTGCGCGCCGGGTCAATATGTTTAGTTCCCGCGCCCTCTCGGAAGGGCCATCTTTGAGTAATCCCGTTTTCGAGCCCATTCGGTTGCCTAATTATCACCGAATACCTTTTGCGGCTTTTAGCGTCTATTTGGCTCATTCGGTTTGAGGTTGTATTCGCGGTCTAAATCTGCCTGATCTGAGCAGGCTGCGGGCGATGTAGCTCGTCGGCGGTGCGATGCTCTAGGTTCCGGGCAAGGCACCGGATCTTGGTCACGGCGGCGGGAACACCGCTGGTGACGGCGTCGATGACAGATTGCATCACTTGCTTGCCGCGGGTCTTGTTCGGTTCGCTGTAGGCGGCGATAATCCGCTAATAGATGCCCCTCGTTGCTTCGACCTCGAGGTGTCCTCAGTCGCGAGGACGGCGTTCAGGCGTGCGTTTTGTTTGTCGATTAGCAGGTCCGTGCCGGTGTTAGGGTCCGCCGGGCGCGATAGAGCGGGTAATCGGAGCGACCACGGTGCCCGCATGTTTCCTGTTGGATGCATTGTCGGCACCGGGTCCAGTCTGTCCCCGGCGAGGCGGACGACGTGAAGCGGATTCATGACGGGGACCGCGTCCGGAAGCTCCTCACTGGTCGCTGTTTTGCATCCGGCGAACGCTGGGACATCCGGCTTCCGGGACCATCGTGACGACCTCGACGGCGGTCAGCCAGGCCCTTGAGCGGCCTTGAAGCCAGGTCTTGCAGACGGTCTTGGAGCGGCTTTCAACCACGTTGAGCAGCCGTGCAGCCCTGTCTTGTCACGGATTGGGGTGAGATCGATGATGACTGCCACGTACTGGTCGCCCCCGCGGGTATGCCGCCAGACATGCTCGTCGACGCCGATGGCTTTCATTCGGTCGAATCGGGTGGCATCGTCTATCAAGACCCGTCTGCCTCAGCGAAAACCGCGTCGTTGGCGGTGTCCCATGCGACTCCAAGCCACGCGGCAACCCGTTTCACAGTCAGGTGCTGGACCGGCAATTGCCTCCAATGCCCACCGCAGCCCGCAACGCGAGAGCCTGGCCCGCGGTACTGCGGCCTTCATTGTGCCCCGACGCCACACGTGCCTGCAGTTGCCGCACCGGTAGCGACGGACCGTGACCGGCTGGGTGGTCGGACGCCATCCCAGCGGCTCGTGCGCCAGCTGCCTTGTAACTGTGTCCCGGGGCAGCCCTTCACACCCGCAGCGGCTGCACTATTGATCCGGGTCCGCACCGCGGCAGGATAGCACTGCATGATCAAATGCGACACGTTGCCCGGTGGCTATGAGCCCGAGCTCATCAAGTCGGCAGAACGCGGTCAGGTTATGGTAAGCGAAGGTAGCGTCATGCACGTCGAGGACTTCCAGGTGGCCGGCGTCGGAACCACCATTCTTGAGAGACCTCGACGCTTATCCCGGGACCAACATGCCAGCCCTGCCTACACCTTCAAATGGGAACAGCCGTTTTAGGCAGCCGCCACGTGCTACTTGACTTCTCTTCCCTTGGGTTAGCGGGCCGATCGGCTGTGCTCAACGACCGTGAGAGGCTGCCGAAACATGACCGAATACAAGCACTAGGTGTACTTAGACAGCAGGTTGGTTGCACCGGGTAATGGGTGGTTTGCCTCCGAGGCTGCCGTGGGGGCGCTGGTGGTTGTAGAAGTGTAGCCAGTG
>NZ_JBIVQL010000030.1:0-11809 GCF_044755105.1 Arthrobacter sp. NPDC092385 | reverse complement strand
GCTGCACTACTACAACCATCACCGGCCCCACACAGCCTGCAGCAACCAGCCGCCCTTCTCACGATTGACCAACGTGTCCGGTCAGTACACCTAGAAGAGGAGCTACGGCGGGAGTGGCTACCTCGCCTGAACCTGGTGTGAGGGTCTGCTGCACGAACAGGTGGCATCTTCACATATTCGTGCAGTAGACCCGTCTACGCGTCGATAACAGCGCGCATGACATGGGCTTCGACTTCGTGCGTCGAAGCGTCGGTCTGCTCAGGTGGCGCCGCGCAGAGTCACCCATTCGTGCAGCAGATCATAGGTGGCAGAGCGGGTAGCTGAATCTTGGAGCAACCGATCGTCTATAAGTACTTTCCAGGCGAGCACACATTCGCGCTGTTTTTTTGTGCGCGTCCAGCAGTTTGTGATATGTAAGTGCTCGCATTATCGATCCATAACTGATCGAACCATCACTGTTACCGATACCACCTATTCCATCACTGACGCTTTTCAGTCTCGGGCAGGTAGTCGACAACTTGAGAAGGACAAGGTCGTAGCCCGGCTATTAGAGTCAATTATGGAAAACGATTATTTGCCTAGAATCTATTTTCGAGTTAAGTGATCAAATAGTGGATCAAGTGGAGAAAAAGAAACCGGGGCAGTCTTAAGTTCCTTTCCAGTTGCGTGCTCCCAGAAAGTTACAACTGTCTCGAAATTTCGATCTTTTAGGTTCTCGATCACTGGTAGGTAGTCTCTGTCTCCAGAAACAAGAACGACTTTGTCCCCAGGCTTCATGTACTGAAAAGAATCCGAGAGTATCTGTGTAGCTATAGCAACGTCTACTTGCTTTTCTTTATTTGCTGCGTTTCTGGCAAAAGTAAAGACTTCAAACCCTTCTTTTTTGGCAAGCTCCCAGAGAGAGTCATTATCTGGTGGTAAAGACCCGAACAAACTTGAGCGGCCAATCTGCGCAGTATCAGGGCAAATGCACTTATACAACTGACCAAAATCGTATGTCCAAGATGGGTCACTAATTTTCTTATTCATTGCTTCATAAATATCCTTAGCTAAACCTTTTTTTACTGCACTTAAACGCATTCCTTCAATCCACACGTTGGAATTATCGACGTAAACATAAAGTGTCAAAACTTGAGCCTTCCAGTAATCTAGTCTTGATATTTACTGTAACCTACTTTTGGATTTAAGAAAAGGCCGCGTTTTTGATTAGCGTGTTACAGAAATTATCCGATAATACCTGAAGAAATTCCGTGGGTAAAGGCTTCTGAAAACTATAGGTCAGAGTACTTTCCCGATGTCCAACGCTGGCATCTAGAAGAATGACGGGGCGTTACTGAAAAAATCACGACGACTGCGTTTGTTGACGCAATCGTGCTTTTGTTGCCCTCGATTTCGCATTATGAGCTTGGCGACAGCTATCGCACCGGCATCCGACGTCATATCGGTAAGGGGTGCCATGCTGCGCACTTTTTTGTACAAGAGCGCGATTAGCGCGGACTTTGCGCATGTACTCGTTGTGCGCTGCTGAGTGAGCTGCCCGACAGTCGTCGCAGCGACAATCATGGTTTCCGTACCCATTGGTCGTACCATGACGAGGATCATCTGGAGGCAGTTTAGTCATCAATGTCTGCCTCCATCTCATCTGTATCAGTCTCACCAGTGGGGTCCGACTGCTCGAAGAGGACGGAACCAATCAGTTTCTCGATATTGATGGCATCAGCCGGAGGAGTTGAGCGTCCTTCAGCGTGAGCGAGACGAACGGCAGAAAGGTAGGCAAGGCGAACGGCCTGTACCACGATTACTCGGCGTAATCCCTCAGTAACCTCACCTCGTTCGCGTGCGACAGCTGTCAGACGAGCAATGGTTTCTGCTCGACGGGCGATACGGATGTCAGGGTGGCCGCGGTCTGCGCGCGTTTCTTCATCGACGAACTGCCATCGAAGTGACGCCGGTAGGTCAACGTGATCCGACAGGGGAGGAATCTTTTCATTAAGAATCGCTTTGAACCGTGACTTCTCAATCGCATCAAGGTAAGCACTGTACTCATATGCGTCGAGACTATGTTTTGCTTCCTTGTCCTTCCCCGAAATGTCTTGCAATTCCCAAATTGGCCATACTTCCGCTTCCGCCACTTCAAAAACGTCCAAGATCCGCATCGCTACTGCATCGGTGCGCTGGTTTGTCAAATGTCGCCTGATCCGAGTTCGCAGTTGCTCGTTAGTTTGGCCGACATAGATCGGTTCCCCGTCGTAGTCGTAGAATGCGTAGATGCCCCATTTAGCGTCAACCCACTTACGGCCCTGGTCGTCGGTTGCGTTCTGGAAATCTTCGAGAGAGTTGCGGAACCGACGTACGTCATCGGCTGGCAGG
Organism: Arthrobacter sp. NPDC092385; assembly: GCF_044755105.1. Taxonomy (NCBI): domain Bacteria; kingdom Bacillati; phylum Actinomycetota; class Actinomycetes; order Micrococcales; family Micrococcaceae; genus Arthrobacter; species Arthrobacter sp. NPDC092385. Next base: position 9,439 of record NZ_JBIVQL010000030.1, on the reverse strand, counting down.
CTCTTTTTGGTGGGTTTCCGGGGCTTGGGAATCGGTGAGGAAGCACTCTTACTAGACAACTGATGCCACCGTAGAACGAGCTGTCGAGAGACCTTTCACCAGCGGCATTAGATAGTGCTTCCCGAGCCACTCAACAGCAGGAACGGCCACGGCATCACCGAAGGCGAACAGGGCTTGGTTAGTTCTTGCTCCAACTAGGTTGTAGTCCTGCGCTCCCATCAATCGTGCATACTCCAGCGGCGTCATCCAGCGCACTTGTACGCGCTTGTTTCCGACACGCACGACAGCCTGCTTCGAGGATCCTCCGCGTGCCGTGCGCAGGCATCCAGAGATGTCATCAGGGCGGACTTCCCATGTTGCGACGCCGTTTCGAGTCCGGCGGTAGGCGGTTCGGTAGGTGACACCCGACGCTGAGCGAAGCGTCCGGAGTCGAGCTGCTTGTATAGGGGACAGTGACTGAACGAAAGCCTCCGTGCGGTCCTTATCCCACCAGCGTTCATCGGCCAAAGGCATGGTTTCAACGTACTCATCGAGGCCGGTGGTTAGAGGAACCGGCAGTTTGGGTAACTCCATCTGATGGGTCCGAAGCGTCTCGTCGTTAAAGACCCAGGAGAGGAAGTCTGGTCGGAGCTCGGGGTCTGAAATCGTCGTAGTCTCCGGAGGGTTTTGCGCTCCTACCAGGAACAGGCGTGGTCGAGATTGTGGGATGAAACGACGTGCATCCAGGACGACAACGTCGACGGAGTATCCAAGGTCGTTGAACGCTCGAATCGCAGCTGCAAGATCGTCCCCACCGTGGCTGGTTGCTAGGCCTACAACGTTCTCCAGAACGGTCACGTCCGGGCGGTTGCTTCCTAGATCGCGAAGAACGTCGACGAAACCCCAAAAAGCATTGGACTCTCCTGCCCGTATGCCACCCCTAGACCCAGCGAGAGAGAGGTCGGTGCACGGTGAGGAGCCCCAAGCAAGGGAAGCGTCTAGCGGTATCGCAGCGCGATCTACAGCAAACACGTCCCCTAGTTCGAAGGTGTGCTCGCATCCCAACTCCTCGTCCCTGAAGTGGGCTGAGTACATGGCGTGCTTGTCGGGCTCGTAGTCGTTCGCCCACGCCACACGGAACCCAGACCGTTCCAAACCAAGGCGAGCCAGCCCCACGCCAGCGAAGAACTCTAGGACTTTGGGCCGACTACTGGTGATCGAAACGACATTATCGGGTGGGAGGTGAGGCATGGATCAAGCGTACGGCGCCATCCCTCTTGGATCGGTGATGACGGGTCGAAGCCGGACCCGGTCGTGAAGTGCTACAGAACGTGTTTGTGGTTACGTCCGACGGAGCGGCGGAAGGTGCAAGGTCACAGAACACAAACGATGCCACAGTTGATAAGGGCGGATGCCGCGCCGATGTGTCTACCACGGCACCCAGAGGGCCGGTGTATCTACCACGGTACGCAGAGGGAGGTCGGTAGCAGAGGCAAGGGTTGATACCGAAACGCCAACAATAAGCAGTCCTACCGGAATTCATGTAGATCGTAGGATGTAGCCAGTTGGACCAGAACAACAATCTCCACTTTGGCGACCGGTTTCGGAGGTAAGCTAGTAAAATGTTGCACGACCTTGGCGAAAACGGGGGCCTGGGCTTTTGCAATGATGCCCTCAGCCTTCTCCCTCCCAAATATCACGGGCCTCTGATCATGGCACTTGACTCGAACATCCTAATCGACTTACGACAACACGGGTCGGCGCTGTTGAACGGTGATCAGATTACGGGACTGGACGCTGGATATGAGGAGGACCTAGATGGTTTGGCACGTATCCTCGATCTGTGGATGGTTCGCGATATCCGTTTTATAGTCACGCCCCGATCCCTTACTGATGCACGAAAGCGGACGGAGCGCTTTCGTGTATCTCAGGCCCCTGCTGTAGAGGCAATTGCTGAATCACTTGCCTTTCAGGTCGGCAACTGGGATGAAGCTGTAAACATGTCACCACCTCCTTGCTCTTCTATTGGTGAGGAAAAGGGATTACCATCCGGTGCAGATCGAGACCTTGTTCTAGAAGCTCAGGCCATTGGTGCTCACATTTTCCTTACAAGGGATAAGCGAATTTTGACTAAGACTCAATTAAGTGGTCCCAAAGTAGGTATAATGGCTCCTGCTGCTGTTGCTGAAAACTTTAAGTCGGCTAATGTCGAGATTTTTTCTGGCGGGATTTGCGCTTTATCTGATTGTCCATATACAACATGGCCCCTTCCCTTTCCTGATACTGGGAAATGGGGTCCCCTTTTGAGTATTTTCTCTTAGTTTCGCCGCCTGCGATCGATCGCTCAAATCTAGTTTTCGTAGCGCGACTAAGAATTGCGTTTCTTGTCAGGCATTTCTCGCTAGGATAATCTGAGCCTAAAATAGGTGTGTTACCTGCCTAGCTGGTTCATTGTAATAAAGGGCTACTTCTATATTTGTCAAGCGGCGGCGGTTGGTTCTCGACCAGCGTCTGACACTAGCTCGAGACCGGAGCAGGTACGAGAGCATTCAGTATCTTTTGCACGCGCCCGATCCCTTCCGACTCCCGAAGGAAGTCGTCATATGAGTTGCGAGCATTCTGCAGCAGCTCGTCGTACATGACGACTCGAGTATCGATGACCCGTAACTGATCTGCACTGTCTTGACGACCGCCCGGATCGCTCCAATCACGGAGCTCCTTCCCGACTACGCAGATAATCGAGTGAGGTTCTCCTGATCGGTTCTGATCTGCTAGCCAGTGCGTTAGCGCCTTCCGGTACTTCCTGACCTGCGAGCTGAGGGCATCGGTGTCAGTGACCACGCCGGCACGCTTGAGTTCAATGATCACGTGTTGGCCAGAGGTCTTTTGGTATCTGATGTCGTAGCGCGAATCGCGTTCTGTCTGGGTCAGCTTTCCGCTGATCTCTTCGAACGCTTTCTTCATGCTCATCTCCATGGTGGGGACAGAGGCTCTTTCCCAACCTGAGTCCAAGAGCCAGAGATGCTCGAAGATGTGGGACTGGAGAAATTTTTCTTTTTCGTCGTCGTTCACTAGCTGTTGGAGCTTGTCAATGATAGCCAAACGAGATGCGACGATCTTGTGGTACATCGCCGCTTCAAGATCGGCGCTTGTATTGAGTACTTTCCCTAGGCCAGCAATGTCCGCCGCCGATACACTATCCAGTGCATCGAGATTGTCCTTTTGGCGCATGATCTCGAAAGCAAGAACACCTTGTGCGAAAACTTCGTTACGGTCAGCGTCTGGAAGCCCGAGCTGGTTGATCTTTCCAAACAAGCGTTTGGCTTTTGCTTTGGTATCTAGTCCAAGGGTGGAGAACCAGTCGTTGATTTCGGGGACCGCTAGTGCAGTTGTCGTTCCCTCGGAGTTCCGAAACTCGGTCCAGTTCCTTTTAATGTGCTTAATCTCTACTTCCACAAAGTCAAGGAGTGCTCGGTACCTCTCGTCGTCTTGCACAATGTTTTGACGGCTACTTGTTGCAATGTCGTCGTGATCATCCTGGTCCAAAAAGTCAGCGTGTATCTCACCAAACAGATAGCTTTTGAAGATTCCAACCTCGTTGAAGCTGTCGAGGATATCTTCCTGCGCGAGTTTGCCCCGAATCATGAGGGGGATTCTGTTCATATGCTCCTCCCCGGTGGCGTCGCGGAGGGAAGCGGTGTCGATAGCCGTTCCAATCCAGCCACTCACCACCATGCCGGAAGTGGTTTGACTTGAGCGTTTCTCGATCCGAGGGCTGTGGGTAAGAGAAGTTTCAACCCGTGCCTGTTGTTCGGGTGATCCGTAGATCCAGATGTACTGGCTTTTACCGGTCAGGTCCCTATCTGTAACGGTCAGGGGCTGGCCGCCGATCGATACCGCAAAGTTGTGTTCGGTTCCGATGACGCTGAAACGGCGTGCAAGGCGTCGACGTAGATGAGGCGCAGTTTTATTTATGCTTTTCTTGAGCTTGGTGAGGGTGATTCGGGTTCCTCGTTGGAAATCAATTGAGTCAACCGGCATAACTTTTGGGTGGTAAGGGCGGGTCAATCCGGGATCGTTACCACCGATCCTGGTGTTGATTTCGTCCAGTTCCATCAGGAGTGCACTTCTTTCTCCATTGCGGATTGTCTCGACGAGAATCTCCTTGGCGACACTGAACAAAGCTAGTTTGCCGATGCCTTTTCGTCCCATCACAGGCCGGCCGGATGGGGTTGTTGCTGTCTCCTTTGAGTCCCGGCGACGATAGCCGACTCTCAAGAATCTAGTGTTGATGTCTTCGACCGTCATGCCGATTCCATCATCTTGAACGACAATCTTTTCCTCATCCACGTTAAGATTTATGGATACGGTGGAGGCGTCTGCGTCCCAGGCGTTCGCAACGGTTTCCGAAAGGACAGCGGGATGGTTGCTGTACAGGTTGATACCGAGATGATTGAGCACGTTGAGGCTCAGGCTCATCTCGAAAACGTGGTCGGTCATTGCGCTCCTACAGCCGAGGAAGTTTGATTCAAGTCGGTGTCACTCTATGTGACCCCGAGTCGGTACGAGGTTCCTTCACTTTCCATGGCCTCACCGGGCTTACTGATCCAACTACTATCTGGGTACTCCAGTACACCCCAACGCCACAGTGATCTGCTTCGAGACCGGCAGGAACCCTGTCCTACGCCGGTCGAGATCCGTAGAGTGCATCGCAGTCGCCCAGTGGGCCACGGAGCGGCCGGGCTGCTCGCGGAGCGAGATGAGGAATGGCATGGGCAAGAAGCGGGACGAAATAGGCCAGCAGGTCCAGCACCGGGTCGCGATTGCCAAAATCAGGGTACGTGGAGCGAAGGAAATCGCTGTTGCGGTGGCACCCCTGCTGGGCGACCCGAAGCTGGCACCCATAGTGCTGAGCCCGAAGGTGAACGAGGTGACCGAAAGGGCTGTGATGTGGGGAGCAGGGTTTGGCCACGCGGGTACGGGTGCCTGGATCAGAGACCTGCATGGTGTCGCCCGAATTGATTCCACGCTGGCTCGGCTTGGGCTCGGGACCTTAGCCAACGGTGGGTGGGGAAAAGCTGGTGGGCTCAAGGTGGTTGCCGCAGCGGGGACCACCGTATCTGCTGCCATCATCGGAACTTGGCTTGTAAACGGTGCCATCGACATGCGTACAAAGCTGCAGGCCGAGAAGGAGAGTGCACAGGCAGGCATGGTCCTGTGCGGCCAGTGCAACGGCGTCCTGCCCCGTTCTGCCGCCGACGGAGAGGGCGCGGTATGCCCTCACTGCAGGCACATCGCCGACAAGCAGATATAGCCACAGAGCCCAGAACGCGAGAAGCCCCCGACGACTGCCGAGGACTCTTTCGTCATGCTGGTGCGCCCAGCTGACGCTGCCGATCGGTACTAGCCGCTTTCTACGGCACCTAACACTGCTGGTGACCTATCTCAACTAAGGATCGTTTGACTGGACTTACGGCTGGGGTCGGCGGTCGGTCGGTGGTGTTCAGTGTTCGCGGGGGAGTTGGAAGTGGCGTGGCGTCCCAGCAATGTGTCTCACGAGGTATATTCTCATCAATAATGAAAGTGACGTTTGTTGAGTATGAGAGACATGGCTATGGGAAGTATTGGGTATGCGAGGGTCAGCACGTTGGAGCAGAACGCGGATCTGCAGCACGCGGCTTTGAAAGCGGCTGGGTGTGAGCGGGTTTTTACCGATCACGGGGTGAGTGGGACGAGGGCGAGCCGCCCCGAGCTCGACAAGCTCCTGGATCATCTCCGCGCGGGGGATGAGGTGGTGGTGTGGAAACTGGACCGGCTGGGACGCAACACCCGGAACCTGCTGGCCCTCATCGATGATTTGGAGCACAGGGGAGTGCACTTCCGCAGTGTTACCGAGGGCATCAGCACGACCGGTTCGATGGGTAGGGCGATGCTGACGGTGATGTCAGCTTTTGCGCAGCTAGAGCGTGATCAACTGGCTGAGCGGACACGGGCAGGTATGGCTGCAGCGGCGGAGTATGGGAGGAAAGCTGGCAGACGGGAAGTCACCGCGGACCATGCGAAGGTCAAGCGCGCCCTTGATTTGAAATCTCAAGGGGTAGCACCGGCCGATATTGGGAAGATCATCGGGGCCAGCCGGGCGACGGTGTATAGGTATCTGGCGATCGGAAGTGCTTAGACGAGAAGCGTCGTTCCTGCGATGGATCCGAATCTGAGTCAGCTGGCATCCAAAATCGCCTTGGATGATGAGGTGACTTCCGCTGACAGCTGGCCAAACTACAGCGAAACACGTGAGTAGTACTGGTGTTGCCGGGACTCCTCAGCGGACGCCGGCAACACCGCTGATCATGCATTGAGCCGCTGATGTTTCGCTGGCACCTGCAGCGGGGGCGACAGACCATCTCGTAGTCGAGCACTCCTAGCCGCATCGCGTGGAACTTTGATGTGTTCGACCTCACCCTCGCCCGTGAGGAGCTCACAGCGGTCGATATGCTTGGGACTGGCGTCCGCGGCGGCCCCGACCTCGGACGCGGTGGAGTTGCTGACGTATCGGCCTCGACATCCTTTGAAGCCGGACCCGCACGTCCATCATTCCCGCACCACCCTCGTAGGAGAATCATGCGCACCGTCAACGCCATCGCGGCACCGTCTGCCACGGAACCGCTGATCAGGACCACCATCGAGCGCCGCGACGTCGGCCCGAAGGATGTCCTGATCGACATCGCCTACTCCGGCGTCTGCCATTCCGACATCCACACCGTCCGCGGCGAGTGGGGAGACATTCAGTACCCCCAGGTCGTCGGCCACGAGATCGTCGGCACCGTGAGCGAAATCGGCTCCGAGGTCACCAAGCACAAGGTCGGCGACCGTGTGGGCGTGGGCTGCATGGTCAATTCTTGTGGTGAGTGCGAGTACTGCGTCCGCGGCGACGAGCAGTACTGCAGCAAGGGAAACATCCAGACGTATGGAGGCGTCGATCCCGTCGACGGCACCATCACCCAGGGCGGTTACTCGCAGGCCGTCGTCGTCACGGAGGACTTCGTGCTCCGCGTCCCCGAGAGCCTCGACTTCGATAAGGTGGCCCCGCTGCTCTGCGCCGGGATCACGCTCTACTCGCCGCTGCACCACTGGAAGGCAGGCCCGAACACGAAGGTGGCCATCGTGGGCCTGGGTGGTCTGGGTCATATGGGTGTGAAGATCGCCGCAGCGCTCGGCGCGGACGTCACCGTGCTCTCGCAGACGACCTCCAAGAAGGACGATTCCCTCCGCTTTGGCGCGAAGGCCCACTACGCCACGAAGGATCCGGAGACCTTCACGGAGCTCGCGAACTCGTTCGACCTGATCATCAACACGGTTTCAGCCAACGTTGACATGGGCGCCTACCTCGGCCTCCTCAAGGTCGACGGGACCCTCGTGAACGTTGGGGCGCCGTCCGAGCCCCTCCCGGTCCCCGCATTCGCCCTCATCCCGGGCCGACGCAGCTGGGCCGGTTCCATGATCGGCGGGATCCGCGAAACCCAGGAGATGCTGGATTTCTGCGCCGAGCACGGCATCCACCCCGAGACCGAGCTCATCGGAGCCGACGAGATCAACGACGCCTACGAGCGAGTCCTTAACTCCGACGTCCGCTACCGCTTCGTCATCGACGCCACCACCCTCGCCTAACCTCCCCCCACGAAACACGAACAGGTCACCCCTACCGCACCGGTAAGGGTGACCTGTTTTTGTGAGACGGTCAGTCGCACAGGTCTATCCGCCCCAGACGGAGGCAGAACCCGAATGCCCGGTGATGATGCTTTGGTAGATGATGACGAGTCCGCCGGCCACGCCGAGGATGACGGCGAGGATCTGAACCGGGCGTGTGCTGAGAAGACCTCGTAGACCACGAAGCCGCTGGGGCCGGATCAAGGCCTGAGGGAATGCGGTGAGGAGTTGGGCTGCGACGACGACGAGGAATACCAGGGCGAGGGCTTTGAAGAGGTCTCCTTGCTCTGCGTGCGCTTCGATGAGCGCAGATTCGGGCATGCTGCGCTCGAGTTGTTCGCCAGCTTCCGCTGTCAGGAGGGACAGTGGTGCGAGCAGGACCGCCAGGATACCCAGGGGCCACGCCAGGCGGGGGCGCAGCCGGGGTGCGACTGCGAACAGGACTGCCAGGAGTCCGGCGATCGGCGCGAGGACCACGACGGCGTGGATGAGCAGGATGTGCGCCGGTAGACCACCGATTTCGATCATGGGATGACTCCTTCAACGTGAATGGGACGTGCGGTTAGTGTGAGCCCTGCTTATGAAGCTAGGCCTCGACGGGGCTGCGTTGGCTGAGTACCTGCAGGGAGTTACCTGGGTGACTTCAGATCGGCGCGTGATTGATCATGCAATGCCAGTGGTGCCAAGGAGGGCTCCGACGAGGTAGGTGAATGCCATCGCCAGCGCCCCGCCGATGACGAGTCGGAGCATGGCGCGGCGCCGGGAGCTCCCGCCGACGTGGGCGCTGACAGCCCCGGTGATCGTCAGTGCCACCAGGACCGCGACGAAGGTCAGGGGTATGCGGACGTCCGCCGGGAGCAGGAGGATCGCGAGCATCGGCAGGACGGCACCGGCCGCGAATGCTGCAGCGGACGCGAACGCCGCATGCCAGGGGTTTGCGACTTCGAGTTCGTCGATGTTCAGTTCCGCTGAGAGGTGGGCGGCCAGGACATCATGGCCGGTCAGTTCGACAGCAACCTGCCGGGCCGTGGCAGGCGTGAGCCCTTTTGCCTCGTACAACCCGGCAAGCTCGTCGAGTTCGCCGTCGGGATCCTCCCGCAGCTCCTGCCTCTCTTTCTCGATCAGTGCTTCCTGACTGTCCTTCTGGCTGCTGACCGACACGTATTCGCCCAGGGCCATCGAGACCGATCCGCCCACCACGGCGGCGGTACCGGCGATCAGGATCGGCGCGAGAGTGTTCGTCACCCCGGCGACCCCGATCACCGTGGCCGCTGTGGACACGATCCCGTCGTTGGCGCCCAGCACGGCAGCCCGCAACCAGTTCAACCGTGCCGCCACACCACTGTCATGGGGCTCAATAGGGGCTTGCGCATCAGTCATGGAAGCAGTCAACACCCGGCGGTTGGATCCATCCACGCAGGATCGGCTCACCTAAACCACGCGACCTTCACTCCGCGCGCCTGCAGAGCCTTCACCGCGGCCCGGGATTCCTCGCGAACCTTGTCCTCGAGCCTGACCGTGCCGATGACCGAGCTGTCACGGATGATGTGCAGCACTGACGCACCACGACCCACCCACCCCTGCACCGTTTCGGCAATATCAGCCGGGTCGTGAGGCTAAGCTCTTTGAGCATGTTCGGCTCGCCCACAGCGATCTCTAGATGTACTGACCGGACACGTTGGTCAATCGTGAGAAGGGCGGCTGGTTGCTGCAGGCTGTGTGGGGCCGGTGATGGTTGTAGTAGTGCAGCCAGCCG
>NZ_JBIVQL010000029.1:0-12127 GCF_044755105.1 Arthrobacter sp. NPDC092385 | reverse complement strand
TCCGAAGGAGTCTCAATGATGTTGTCAACAGTCCGGGCTCCCATCCCTGCACTTTTTCTCCCGGGGCAGCTGACGTGAGCGGCTACCTGTGCCGAGCCGGAATAGGGTTGCGTTTCCGATTCGCAACTCGCCTGCTGTCTCGAGTAGAGGAGGCGAGGCGGGTATTGGTGCAGTCGCATGCGAAGCACGAAGCACCCTCTACAAGCCTTTTCAGGCTCTTCACGAATGCGGGTGTAGTTGGGGTCTGAAGCCGCCTGATTCGAGCAGGCTGCGGGCAATGTAGTGGGTGAGGTTCCGGAATCCCAGGGCTGAGCCGCGGAGGTGCTCGAGGCGCCCATTGATCGCCTCCGTAGGGCCATTGCTGGTGCCAGGCCGGTCGAAGAACGCGAGCACGTCAGCTGCACGCTGCTTCAAAGTCCGGCCGAGTCGGCGGATCTCGATGAGTGCTGCGGGAACGCCGCTGGTGACCGAGCCGATCACGGCCTGCATCATCTGCTTCCCTCGGGTCTTGTTCGGCTCACGGTAGGCGGCGACGATCCGCTGATAGATGCCCCAGGTCGCTTCGACCTCGACGTGCTCCTCGACCACGAACACCGTGTTGAGTCGGTCTTGCTGCTTCTCCGTCAGCAGGTCCGCGCCGGTATGCAGGGTCCGTCGGGCCCGGTAGAGAGGGTCACCGGAGCGACCGCGATGCCCGCGCGTGGCCTGTTGGACGCGTTGCCGGCACCTATCCAGCCCGTCCCCGGCAAGCCGGACAACGTGGAACGGGTCCATGACCGGCACCGCGTCCGGGAGCTCCTCGGAGGTCGCGGTTTTGAACCCGGTGAACCCGTCCATCGCGACGACCTCCACTCCGTCCCGCCATGCCTGCGGCCGGCCTTGAAGCCAGTCCTTGAACACGGCTTTGGAGCGGCCCTCGACCATGTCCAGCAGCCGCGCCGGGCCTGTCTTGTCGCGGATCGGAGTCAGATCAATGATCACGGTCACGTATTTGTCACCGGGCCGGGTATGCCGCCAGACATGCTCATCTACGCCGATCGCGGTGACCCCCTGGAATCTGGTTGGGTCATCGATCAGTCGGCGCTTGCCTTCCGCGAGAACAGCATCGTTCGCGGCGCTCCAGGACACTCCGAGCCCGGCCGCGACTCGGGTCACGGTCAGGTGGTCGACCACAACGCCTTTCAGCGCCCACTCCAACCCGCCACGCGAGATCTTCGCCCGTGGTTGCGCCGCTTTCGCCGTGTCCTGCCGCCATACCCGCCGGCATTCCGAGCACTGGTACCGACGCACCCGCACCAGCAGGGTCGTGGGCCGGTGACCGAACGGCTCGTGCGCGAGTTCCCGCACGACGGTGTCCCTGGGCACTCCTTCCGCGCCGCACCCGCTGCACCACGTATCCGGCTCGAGGACACGACATTCCAGCACCGCCCGCTTCCGGTCATGATGCTGTCCGACGGCCACCAGGCCAAGCTCGTCGAGGCGGCAGAACGTCGTCAAATCAGGGGTCGCGAACGTAGGGTGGGGCATGTCGAGGTCTTTCGGCCGGGATGGTCAGTGTGAGAACTTCCATCTTCCGGGAGACCTCGGCCCCTACCCCTTCACCGACGCGCGCCGAACGCCGACCGCTACACCCTCATTCGTGAAGAGCCATGGTGGCTCATCCCAATCCAGGGTGTAGTCGGGGTCTGAACCCGCCGGTCTCGAGCAGGTTCCTGGCGATGTAGTTGGTCAGGTTGCGGAAGCCCAGAGCCGAGCCGCGGAGATGCTCGAGGCGTCCGTTCATGGCCTCGGTCGGGCCGTTGCTGGTGCCGGGGCGGTCGAAGTAGGCCAGCACGTCCTCGGCCCGCTTCGTCAACGTTCGCCCGAGCGTGCGGAGCTCGATGAGAGGGGTCGGGACGCCGGCGGTGACGGACTCGATCAGCTTGGTCATGAGCTGCTTGCCGCGGCTGCGGTCGGGCTCTCGGTAGGCGCCGATCATGCGCTGGTAGATGCCCCAGGTGGCCTCGACCTGGACGTGGTCCTCGACTCCGAACAGCGCCGTGAGCCGCTGGCGCTGCCGGTCGGTGAGCAGGTCGTGGCCGGTGTGCAGGGTCCGGCGGGCCCGGTAGAGCGGGTCGTCCTTGCGGCCGCGGTGACCATGCAGGTCCTGCTGGACCCGACGCCGGCAACGGTCCAGCGCGTCGCCCGCGAGACGGACCACGTGGAACGGATCCATCACCGCCACGGCCTCGGGCAGCTCTTCGGTGGTGGCTGTCTTGAAGCCGGTGAACCCGTCCATGGCGACTACCTCCAGGCCGTCGCGCCAGGCCTTCGGACGCTCGGCGAGCCAGGTCTTGAACGCCTGCTTGGAGCGGCCCTCGACCATGGCCAGCAGCCGCGACGGGCCCGTCCTGTCGCGCACGGGCGTGAGGTCGATGACGACGGTCACGAACTTGTCGCCGCGGCGGGTATGTCGCCAGACGTGCTCATCGACGCCAATGACAGCGACGCCGTCAAAGCGGTCGGGTATGTCGATGAGGACCCGCTGGCCTTCGGCGAGGACGGCGTCGTTGGCGGTGTCCCAGGACACTGCAAGTGCCTCGGCGAGGCGGGCGACGGTGAGGTGCTGGCAGACCAGCCCAACCAGGGCCCAGCGCAGCGCGGTCCGGGACAGCTTGGTGCGCGGTTCAGCGGCGCGGCTGGTGTCTTGGCGCCAGACGTGGCCGCAGCCGGTGCACCTGTAGCGGCGGATCGTGATCAATAGCGTCGTGGGGCGCCAGCCCAACAGCTCGTGCGCCAACCGTCGGGTCACGCTGTCCCGCGGGCTGCCTTCGCATCCGCAACGACGGCACCAGCGCGCCGCGTCGTCCTCCTCCACGCGGCAGGCGAGCACCGCACGGTCCGGTTGCAGGTGCTGGCCGACGACCACGAGACCGAGCTCGTCAAGGCGGCAGAACGTCGTCAGGTCAGGGGTCGCGAAGGTAGCGTCAAGCACGTCGAGGTCTTCCTGGATGGCTGTGTGAGAACTTCCATCCTCGGGAGGCCTCGACCTCTATCCGGGTACCGACGCGCCGCCCGCTCCTCGCACCGGCTGGCCGCGGACTACACCCTGGATTGGGATGAGCCATTATGGTTTCCCGGTATTGAACGCCGAGTAGGTTTCCTCACGGCCCGTTGCTGTCGAGCATGGGTTGTTAGGCCGAGGACTTTTCTGGGTTGATGAGGATCAGATCAAGATAGGCCTTGAGTGTTTGCGGGACGTTCACGTTGCCTGGGCTGAGAAGCCACTGCGTTTGAATGCCGTCCCAGAGGGCAACGATTGTTGGTCCGGCGATGTCCGGGTCGATGCCGGGTCGCAGCCGTCCGGTGCTGGCCAGATAACGCAGTTCGTTGCTGTACTCCCCTCTGAGCCGTTGGAAGCGCTTGACGAAGTATTCCCGCGCGGGGTGGTCCTGAGTGGTCGCCTCTCCGCACAGCACCGAGTAGAGCTCGATCAGATGGGGGACGCCTTCGTTGTTCTCGGCTTGCTGGACGACGACCTCGGTGAAATGCTCGCGCGTTCCCGGCGTGTTAGGGCTGACTTCGTCGCGGTATTCAAGGACAGCCACAAGAAGCTGAGCCTTGGTTGGAAAATGATGCAGGAGTGTCGTCTGGGCGATTCCAGCCCGGTCTGCGACCTCTTGGATGCTCCCGGCGCTATAGCCTTTCGACCCGAAAACGGCGACTGCAGCCTCGAGTATTTCACGGCGACGCGCGGCTGTTTTCGCGTAAGGTCCGCGTGTGCCTCCACGGGCGGTGGACTTGATATGCATGGAGTCAAGTTTAGGTTGACGTGAATATAGAGTAGTTACTCGCTTTTCATGTTACTCTCGTCATATCGACATCCTGAGCGCTCGACACCGCCTTCACGGTTCCCCGACGAAACGATGAGGCGAGAACGCGTACCACCTATGACTCGGCACCCCGAGACGGAGCTGGTGCTCGAACCGAAGTTGCCGACGTCGTCGCCATTCCCACAGGCACCGTCGGAGCTATAGGCACCGATCTAACAGGCAAGGAGGCCTCCTGATGGCTACCCCGAATCAGGCCCATACCCCGCTGCTCAAGGCGGGGCGGTCGCCGCATACGGCGCATAAGGGACGCAGCACACGCAAGGCGGTGGCCGTCTTCGTTGCACCCTTCGCCGTGCTCTTTCTCCTCTTCTACGCAGCGCCCATTATCTTCGCGATCATCCAGTCGCTCCTGACGGTTGAGCGTGAGGGAACGTTCGGCCCGCCGCAGCAGATCTTCGGCGGGTTCAGCCAGTACGTACTCGTCTTCCAGGACCAGGCCTTCTGGGCGTCCGTGGGCAGGGTGCTGCTCTTCGGCGTGGTGCAGGTGCCGGTCATGCTCGGCCTGGCGCTGCTGTTCGCGCTGCTGCTCGATTCGCCGCTGCTCAGGGGGAAGAAGTTCTTCCGGCTAGCATTTTTCGCGCCGTACGCGGTGCCGGGCGTCATCGCCGCCATCATGTGGGGGTTCCTTTACTCGCCCTCACTCTCTCCTTTCGGGGTGGTGACCTCGGAGGTCAACTTCCTGGGCGGTTCGCTGGTGTTGTGGTCGATCGCGAACATCGTCACCTGGGTGTACGTGGGCTACAACATGCTCATCATCTACGCGTCGCTGTTGGCGATCCCCACGGAAATCTATGAGGCGGCACGGCTCGACGGCGCCTCGAACGCGCAGATTGCCTGGCGAATCAAGATTCCGCTGGTGACGCCGGCGATCATTCTCACGGGTGTGTTCTCCATCATCGGCACGCTGCAGCTTCTCGCCGAACCGCAGACGCTGCGCAGCTTCAGCTCCGCGATCAGCAGCACCTACACACCGAACCTCGCCGTTTACACCACCGCGTCTGTGCCCAACTACAACCTGGCCGCTGCATTCTCCGTCGTCCTGGCACTGGCCACCTTCGTCCTCTCCTTTGTCTTCCTGAAAGCCACCCAGCGGAAGGTATCCCAATGAGCACGCCAACCGTTCCCTTGTCCACCGCGGAGAAAATACATTCCCGCGGACCCCGGGAGAGTGTCATGTCGCGCGCCGCGGCGATGCTCATCATGGGCGTATTCACCCTCTACTTCCTGACGCCCATCTGGTGGCTGCTCGTCACGTCTACGAAGGCCGGCGGCGAAATCACAGGGACGGCACCGCTCTGGTTCACACCTAACTCCATCTCGACGTTCTTCGCCAACCTCATCGAGCTCTTCCAGTATCAGGACGGGCTATTTATCAAATGGTTGGCCAACAGCGCCCTCTACGCCGGAGCAGGTGCGCTGCTCGGCACCATCATTGCGGCCATGTGCGGCTATGCGCTGGCGAAGTACGAATTCAAGGGCCGGGAAATCATCTTCAACGTGGTCCTCAGCGGCGTGTTGGTGCCCGCAACCGCGCTGGCCCTGCCGCTGTTCCTGATTTTCAGCGAGGTGAACCTTACCAATACCTACTGGGCGGTGTTCCTGCCCAGCCTCGTCAGCCCCTTCGGCGTCTACCTCGCGCGGATCTATGCCGCAGCCAGCGTCCCGGATGAACTCCTCGAAGCCGCGCGCCTGGACGGGGCCGGCGAGCTGCGGACCTTCTTTACGGTGTCCACCCGGCTCATGGCGCCTGCCCTCGTGACGATCTTCCTGTTCCAGTTCGTCGCCATCTGGAACAACTTCTTCCTGCCGCTGATCATGCTGCGCGACCAGGCGCTGTTCCCCGTCACGCTCGGCCTCTACGCCTGGAACAGCCAGATCAGCCAGATCCCTGAATTGCGCACCTACGTGATCATCGGCGCGTTCGTCTCCATCGTCCCGCTCATCATCGCTTTCCTCGGCCTGCAGCGCTTCTGGAGCAGCGGACTCAGCGCCGGAAGCGTCAAGTAACCCAGACTGCAAGACCGTAAGAACCGCCGGAAGGCACACGCCTGCCGGCCTCATCCATACACGAAGGAAAAACAGAATGCGTATGCATCACGGAAAGACCACCGCCGCCGTCGTCATGGTCTCCGCCCTGGCCCTCGCGGGCTGCTCCGGTGGAGGCGACAGCTCCGGAGCGCCAGGAGCAGCGGCGTGCGAGCCCTCCAACGGGCCTGTAGAGCTCACCTACACCGCATGGGTTCCGGGCATGGACCAGGTAGTGGAGCTGTGGAACGAGGAAAACCCGGACATCCAGGTCACTGTTCAGACCGGTCCCAATGGGAATGCCGGCACGTACCGGAACTTTTTCAACCAACTGCAGGCCGGTAACGCACCTGACCTGGGTCAGATCGAATACGATGCCCTCCCTAACTTCCGCGTCCAGGACGGGCTCGAGAACATTGCTGCTTGCGAAGGCATCGCCGAAGCGAGTGACCAGTTCATCGACTGGACCTGGAGCCAGGTGACCTTCGGCGAAGAAGATGCCGTCTACGCGGTCCCGCAGGACAGCGGTCCCATGGCGATGTTCTACCGCGCTGACCTTTTCGAGCAGGCAGGGATAGAGGTTCCAACCACCTGGGAAGAGTACGCGGCCGCCGCCGATCAGATCCGCGGGGAAGGCGGTTACATCCACAACTTCCAGCGCGCGGACGTGAATTGGTTCGCCGGCCTCGTCTGGCAGGCAGGCGGCCAGTGGTTCAGCAGTGAGGACGACGGCTGGGAGGTCAACCTGACCGGTGAGGAGTCCATGCAGGTGGCCGAGTACTGGCAGGGACTGCTGGAGGACGACCTTGTCTCCACAGTGCCCTCCTTTTCCGATGAGTGGAACGCCTCGATCAGCCAGGGCGAGCAGTGGACCTGGGTATCAGCGGTCTGGGGTACCAGGCACCTGCAGAGCGCTGCCCCGGACAGCGCCGGCAAGTGGGCAGTTGCCCCGATGCCGCAGTGGGAAGAGGGCCAGAGCGCTGCCAGCAACTGGGGAGGCTCCACTACAGCAGTCCTGAAGGGCTCCGACCACCCCTACGAGGCCTCACAGTTTGCTCTCTGGTTAAATACCGATCCCGAAGCGCTGGCTCTCGCGAACGAACTCGGCGGGCTCTACCCGGCTGCTACCGCCGGCGCAGACCTCGAAGCATTCAGCGGTAAGTCCGACTTCTTCGGCGGACAGGTCGTCTACGACGTCTTTGCCGAGGCTACGCAGAACGTGGACCCTGAATTTACCTGGGGACCAACGATGACCCAAACCTATACAGACGTTTCCGACGGCTTCGGCGAAGCCATCGCAGGTGAATCAACCCTCATGGAGGCCCTCCAGCGCGCTGAACAGCAAACCATTGAGTCGCTGAAGGCGCAGTCGATTCCTGTAGTCAAGTAACGGGTCCCAGAAACCAGTCTGCCCACTCAATCGGCCTGACACGGTTGATTGAGTGGGCCCCTTCAAGGCCGGGCATTTTTGTCGATCGTTCCAGCCGTCGCAACCACAATCATCCTCCATCCTTGTAGGGCGTGGAGGCCTCACTGAAGGAGCCGTCAAAGTGATCCCTCGCCGTTCTGAAGTTGCCGCTTACATCACCGATACCGCGCCCGGAGGGGGAAGCCGCCTCCCTGCACGGTCCTGGCTGCGCAGCGACGCTCCGTCACTGACGCTCGACGGTGAGTGGCGCTTCCGCCTCCTCCCCGGCGTGCCCGGCACGCCCGGCGGTCGGGGCTTCCTCCCCCAGGGCGAGGCACCCGAAGGTATGGCCACAGAAGAGTACGACGACGCTACGTGGGACACGTTGCCCGTTCCATCGCACTGGGTGCTTGAAGGCGACGGTGCGTACGGCCGCCCGATCTACACGAATGTCCAGTTCCCCTTCCCATGCGACCCGCCGTTCGTCCCTGACGGGAACCCGACCGGGGACTACCGCCGCACCTTCGAGATTCCGGAGGAGTGGATCAAAGCTGAACGCACCGTGTTGCGCTTCGAAGGCGTCGAATCCCGCTATAAGGTATGGGTCAACGGCGAAGAGATCGGCTGGGGGGCAGGCAGCCGCCTGGCCCAAGAATTTGACGTCACATCAGCTATTCGGGGCGGAAGCAACACGATCGCCGTCCGCGTCCATCAGTGGTCCGCTTCAAGCTACGTCGAGGATCAGGACCAATGGTGGCTCCCTGGCATCTTTCGCTCCGTGACACTTCAGGCACGCCCGGCTGGTGGAATTGAGGACGTCTGGCTCCGCAACGGATACGACGACGGAATCGGGACGCTCGATCCAGAGGTGAGCGCACCGGCGTCGTCATTCCCCATCCGGCTTGCAATCCCAGAGCTCGGGATCGACGTCGAGTGGACCAAACCGGCGGATGTCGCGCCGCTTGAGGTGGGCAGCGTCCAAGCCTGGTCCGCCGAAGTACCGCGACTCTACGACGCGACTGTCGCCAGCACCACGGAGACAGTCGAGCTGAGGATAGGGTTCCGAACCGTCGAGATCGTTGGCGACCAGTTCCTGGTCAACGGCCGTACAGTGACCTTCCACGGCGTAAACCGGCACGAGACCCACCCCGAACAAGGACGCGTATTCGACGAAGACTTCGCCCGCGAAGATCTTTTACTCATGAAGCGCTTTAATGTGAACGCCATCCGCACAAGTCACTATCCGCCCCACTCGCGACTGCTCGAACTCGCGGACGAGCTGGGCTTTTGGGTAATCCTCGAATGTGACATTGAGACGCACGGGTTCGAGCGGCACAACTGGTTCGGTAACCCAAGCGACGATCCTGCCTGGAATGATGCTTACCTCGACCGCATTGAGCGGACGGTGGAGAGAGATAAAAACCACCCGTCCATCATCATGTGGTCCCTTGGTAATGAATCCGGTACGGGCGCGAACCTCGCTGCGATGTCCGCGTGGATACATGCCCGGGACACGGGCAGGCCCGTCCACTACGAAAGCGACTACACGGGCGCCTACACAGACGTTTACTCGCGCATGTACTCCACAGTGCCTGAAACGGAGACAATCGGCCGTGACGGCGACACCAGTCCTCTGCTCGGCTGTTCGCCCGCCGAGTCCGCCCGGCAGCGTACCAAGCCGTTCATCCTGTGTGAGTACGCCCACGCGATGGGCAACGGCCCCGGTAACCTCTCACTCTACGAGTCGCTTGTCGACCGATACCCGCGGCTACACGGCGGGTTCGTATGGGAATGGCGCGACCATGGACTCCGCACCCGCGCCTCCGACGGGACCGAGTACTTCGCATACGGCGGCGACTTCGGGGAGGAAATCCATGATGGAAACTTCGTCCTCGACGGCCTCGTACTCTCCGACTCCACACCGACCCCTGGCCTCTACGAGTTCAAGGCCGTCATCGCCCCCATACGGATCTCCTTCGAATCGTCGGGAGGAAAGGACGCTGGAAGCAAGCCTCTCCTACGCGTGCGGAATCTCCGCCATACTGCGAGCACCGCAGACCTGACCTTTCGTTGGCGGCTGGAGGATAACGGTGAGACGGTCGCCTCCGGCGATCTTTCGATCCTCGGCCAGCACGGCGGACCACTCGAAGCCGGCGAGGAAACAGTGCTCGCGCTGCCCACTACGGGGCAAGGCTGCCGGGGAGAGGCATGGCTAACCGTCGAAGCCGTTCTCGCTAACAACACGGCGTGGGCGGAAGCGGGACATGAGATCGCCGCCGCACAACTGCAGCTCGCTGAACGATCCGCACCGGCCGGCCCGCGACCAATCAGAGGCCCGTTTGCCCCCGCCGCTGGCACCAACCGACTCAAGGTCGGCCCGGCCGTGTTCGACGACGGCCGCCTCGTCACGCTGGCAGGCCTGGCAGTAGACGGCCCACGCCTGGAGCTCTTCCGCGCCCCCACCGACAACGACCGCGGCCGTCTCGTCGGCAGCTACATCGACTCGGATCCCTGGGCGCCCGATGCCCACGGCATCCCAGGTAACGGCCGACCGGGCCCGTCATCTGCAGAACGCTGGCACTCGGCCGGGCTGAACCGCATGCACGGAAGGGTTGAATCAGTTGGAACCAAGCGGGGCGCCGTGCGCGTCCGCACCCGCTACGCGGCCGCGGACCACGCCCGTTACGTCACAGTCGATGAGACGTGGCAACTCGACGGACAGGACCTATGGCTGCGCATCGATCTCCTTCCCAGCAGCGGCTGGGACGGCGTTTGGCCGCGCGCAGGAGTTCGTTTCGGTCTGCCTGACACCGTAGACAGCGCCTCCTGGTTCGGTCTCGGTCCGCACGAATCCTACCCGGACAGCGTCCACGCGGCTTTGGTGGGACGGTACCAGGCGGCTATCGACGAGCTCCCCGTCAAATACGGGCGCCCACAAGAAACAGGTCACCGCAGCGGCCTGCGCTCCCTCGATCTCCGCACGGGAATTCACCCATGGCTGCGGATCGACGCTTTCCCGGATTCGCAGGGACGCCTGCCCGGTTTCACACTGTCCCGACACACAGCCCAGGAACTCGCAACCGCACCGCACCCGCACGAGTTGCCAGCCTCGGACCACTCCTGGCTGTATCTTGACGCAGCCCAGCACGGACTTGGCACCCGCTCATGCGGACCGGACGTATGGCCAACAGCGGCTCTCGCCCCCGAAGCCCGCAGCCTGACCCTGCTCATATCAGCCACCGAATAGCATCCGGAGCAGAAACCCTTGGCGCAACTGCTATCGTCCTGCAAGGCTGACTAAGTCCCCGAAAGCATTTAAAGGCAACCGTCACTCAAATTGGAAACGGGAGACTCCTTCCTTCAGCGCGTCACGCTGCCCGGACACTTGTTACTCGCTGGTGCTCATAAGTAGTTCCGTCGCGGAGCATGGCCCAGAGAACGTTAAGCCGGCGTCGGGCTAGGGAGAGCACTGACTGAGTGTGGGTTTTACCCTCGGCCCGTTTGCGGTCGTAGTACGTCCGTGACGCGGTAGAACTCCTGAGACTGGACATGGCCGCCATGTAGCAGGCACGCAGGAGTCGGCGGTCATAGCGTCTGGGGCGGTGGTGATTGCCCCGAATTCTGCCCGAATCCTTAGGCACCGGCGCCAGACCAGCAACACCGGCGAGCCGGTTCGCGCTTTCAAAGACAGTCAGATCCCCGCCCGTAGCACCCAGAAACTCCGCACTGAGCAGCGGTCCGAAGCCGGGCATGCTCAGCATGATTTCCGCCTGGTGGTGTTCCCGGAAGCGCTCCGCAATCTGTGTGTCCAGGGCATCGATCTGGTTCTGCAGCTCAAGCACTTCCCGCGCTATGTCCGCCACTATCAGTGCACCAATACGCTGAGCCGGCACCGTGGTGTACTGGGATTTCGCTGCCATGAGGGCTCTTTCGGCCACATCGGCGCTGCTGCGGGCACCTTGGCTCCTGAGCCAGGTGTGCAAACGCTTCTGCCCGAGCCGGCGCAAGGCGTCAGGAGTCTGATACCTGGTCAGCAGCAACAGCGCAGCTTTTGACCTGCTGTAATCGAAGGCCTGCTCCAGGGCCGGGAAGAATTCCAGCATCTGGGCCCGTAGCCGATTGATCGCGCGGGTGCGGTCACAGGCCTTGTCCGTCCGGCGGGCCGTGAGGATCCGCAGGTCGACGCTGATGTCGTCCCCAGTGCGGACCGGTCGCAGATCCCGGCGCATGCGGGCCTGATCGGCGATGACAGCGGCGTCCTTCGCATCAGTCTTGCCGTCCCCGCGGTAGGTCCGGGAGGCATGATGCACAGTGCGCCCCGCGATATAGAGCAGGTTCTGATCATGGGCCGCGAGCAAGGCAATCAGCAGAGCAGCTCCGCCGTGGTTTAGATCAACGGCCCAGACCACCTCTCCCCCGTCACCGAGACCCACAACGCCTCCAATCAGCTCAAGCAACTCCGACTCATCGTTAGCTACCCGTTGGGAGAACACACGGTTTCCCTGAAAATCAATAACGACACAGTGGTGATGGGTTTTACCGGCGTCGATCCCGGCCCACAATTGCGGCAAAACGATCTCCCTTCATCGGCGGATGCGAAACCCAACAGATAACCGCGCCGTCGTGTCCTTATCCAGCGATCACTTGGTGTCGCGTCTCTCAATTAGCGGTCGGGCCATCATGGAAGTGACAGGCGGCCAATCCTTCGAAGCCATAACAGCTGTCTGGCACAGCAGCAAAAGCCATACCCATCACCCCTGGGTAGCCAAGACACTACAACTGCCCTGCGAACTACCTGCTCAACAACATAAGGACAGCAGCA
>NZ_JBIVQL010000028.1:0-15798 GCF_044755105.1 Arthrobacter sp. NPDC092385 | reverse complement strand
CCCGACGCGGGAAGCGAGGCGGACACCGACACGATCATGGCCCTCAGCGCCTAACCGAAGGATCAACCGTTACACCACTTCCCGGGACTTGACCCCGGTACGTCCGCAGGTTCGTGGACCATGTGAATGAGTTTCCGTGGCACTGGACCTCCGCTCATGTCGAGGAGTACTTCGGGGATCTGCGCTCGGTCCGGCATGTGAGTCGCTCAACGCTGCGGGCCTACCAGTCCGCGCTGCGGCACTTCACGTCCTACGTCGCTAATCCCGACTACGGCTGGGACCGGGTCTGCGAGCAGCGCTTTGGCACGCATCCGGCCCAGGTTTTTCATGAGTGGAACACTTCCACGCATGTGCAGGAATTCGAAGGCCGGCCGTCCAAGCGTCCCTTCACCAGGGAGGAGCTCCAAAAGCTCTTCGACCACGCCGACGACGAGGTCGAGGTCATTGAGGCTTCGGGTAGGAAGGGCTGGCAGGCGGCCTACCGGGACGCCGTGATGCTTAAGATGGCGTACTCCTACGGGCTCCGGTTCAATGAGCTGCGCCATCTGCAGACCGTTGACTTCGCAACCAACCCGCACGCGCGGGAGTTCGGAAAGTTCGGTGTCTGCAAGGTCCGGTTCGGTAAGTCCCGCCGGGCGTCACCGCCCAAGCCCCGCAGCGTCCTGACGGTCTTCGACTGGACCGCCGGCGTCCTCGAGGATTGGCTCACCAATGGCCGTGGAACTCTTCACGCCCTCGACCTCTTCCCCAGCGAACGCGGCGGACTGATCGTCGAATCCACCCTCCTGCGGCGGCTCCGGCGATACCTCGACGAGCTGGGGATGCCTATGGACGGGCTGGACCTGCATTCCCTGCGCCGCTCTTATGCCACGCACCTGTTGGAGGCCGGATGGGATCCTAGATTCGTGCAATACCAGATGGGCCACGAGTACGCCTCGACCACCGGTATCTACCAATTCGTCAGCGACGACTTCCGCCGCACCTCTTTGAGGGCGTCGCTGGACCGCACGATGGACGCGGCCTTGGGCCAACACGCGGGAGGTCAGCGATGAAGCGCCAGGTCGAATACACCTGGCGGCTGTCCGAGCTGATGGCAGCTCGGGGCCTTCATAACACCACCGAGCTCATCCCCTTGCTTGCCGAGCGCGGAATTGTCTTGTCTCGCCCGCAGGTCTACCGCATCGTCAACCAGAAGCCCGAGCGGGTCGCTCTCCAGGTCATCGCTGCGATCTGCGACATTTTCTCCTGCGGCCCCGAAGACCTCATTACCGTCACCGCCGCCGATGTCCGGGCCCGCAAGACCGGAAGCATCAACTCCCCCAACGTGGTGGAGCTCAACCGCACCGTCCGCCCGCACCGCGCCCGCATCATTGACGATGACCACTGAAGAACCGGAAGGACTTGCTCCGCGTAATACCGTCCGCGGCCGGCCCCGTACGAGCGGGACCGCCACTTGCGCCCGGTGCGGCCGCAACGCTGGCAGGACTAGGGCGACCTGGCCAGAAGGCAAAATCTGCGGACCCTGCTTTACCGTGGCGACCCGCACCCACGGCACCTGCCCCGGCTGCGGGCAGCACAGACTGCTCCCCGGCCCACCCACACAAGATGAAGGACCACGGTGCGCACCCTGCGCCGGCATCCTCCACGACTTCCACTGCGCCCGATGCAATCAGGAAGGCGAGTTCTACCGGCGCGGTATCTGCGCCCGGTGCGCACTCAAAGATGATCTCGCCGCCCTGCTACTGACGAATCCAGCCAATCCCATAACCGCGAACCGCCTGGTCGATGTCCTCTGCCAAGCCGATCGACCGGAAAGCATCATCACCTGGAAACGCTCCATCAAAGTCCAGACGCTCCTAACCTCCATCTCGAGCGGACAGACTCCCCTGACCCATGAAGGCCTTGATAGTCACCGCGACACGGCAGGGCGGGCGGTTGACCACCTTCGGGCGCTGATTGTTCACCACGGACTCCTTCCCCGCCAGGACCCCTACCTGAACCGCTTCGAAGCCTGGATCGAGAATAAGATCCGCCCCCTGCCGGCCGACGTCGCCAAACCCGTCGAGCACTTCGCCAAATGGCACCACCTCAGACGCATCCGCGCCATGGCAACCCCAGACGATACAGTCCAACGCCCGGTGCACTCCGCCAAACAAGAGATCACCGAAACGATCAAGTTCCTCGACTGGCTCTGGCAGACCCATGGCCGCACCGCCGCCACCTGCACCCAGAAGGACGTGGACACCTGGCTCGCAACAGGCCCTACCACCCGAAAGGCGATTCGGACCTTCTTCGTCGTTGCGAAAAAGTCCGGCACGAACATGCGAGTCGAGATCGGGCACTACCCCGCTAAGGGTCGGCCTGCCCTTCCGCAGGACCAACGTCTTGCCTGGCTCAAGGAACTGCTGACAGGCACCAGCGAGTCCCTGCCCTACAGGGTTGCCGGGACACTGCTTCTCCTCTATGCCCAACCACTGGTCCGGGTGGCTGCTCTCCGCACCAACGACATCAGCAGCAACGACACCACCGGCACGATGACGATCTCCCTCGGCACTTATCCAGTGCCCGTCCCGCGCCCTTTAGCGGAACTCCTCAACCAACACCTCCGAAATCGCCCCAACCTCCGAACCGGTTCAGGGACGGAAAGCCCCTGGCTCTTTCCCGGAACCAGGTCAGGTCAGCACCTCCACCCGAACACGATCATGCTCCGGCTCCGTGGCCTCGGAATAGAACTGCGCGGCGCACGGAACACGGCACTGGACGAGCACATCTCCGTTACGCCGCCACCACTGGTCGCCGACGCTCTCGGCTACAGCTACCAAGTCGCATTCCTCCACGCCGACGCAGCAGGCGACACCTGGTCCCGATACGTCGACCGACGTCGAGCCGCCAGCATCAACACTGACAACTGGAACCAGCAGCACTAGGCTCCGGGTATGCCAGAGCGAAGATGGTTCCGGAATGATTTCCCCCGCGTCACGTACGTGGTGCTTGGAGTCCTCATCGGAACGAATGCGCTGTTCAACTCTGTCTCACAACCGCTATGGATGGCACTCAATGTGCTGGTCATCGCCGTCAGCTTTGGCCTCGCAATCGCCAACGCGGTGGGCCTAGTCCTCCGTCGACGTCACCGGAAACACACCAGCTCTCACTCGCCAAACCAGTGAATACGTCTACATCAAATACGCAGGGGTGCCAGTAAGGTTTGACGAATCGCATGGGGTTTGAACTCGACTGACTTTGACCCCGTCCTCTACACATGTGCTGTCAGGTCCTAGACGTCGTCGATTCTGGGTGTGCAGCAGCTTTAGGATGTGGGAAGCAGCCGCACACTCAATCCGCGCCATGCGGCTGTCTGGTGTGACGACAGCGGACCGCCACCATGCGGTGAGGGTCCGCTGTCGCTCTGTTGTTTAAGCGCTCCTCGTGCGCTGGGTGATCAGCATGAACGCTCCCGCACTTACTGCGGTACATGCTGGCACTACGAGGTCTGTCAACCCGATGGGGTTGTCCGAACCTGCCCAAAAGTTGAGGAAGAGCGCCCACAGAGCGATTACCGTCAAAGTTACGCCAATCGCAGTAGCCTTCGCGTTCCAACGACTTCGTCGCGCGAGCAGATAACCGACCGCTCCTGCCAACCCGCCGATGACCGTTCCGAGCACTGCCCCGCCAATTACACTCGACAGCGCAACGCCACTCGTCACTGCTGGTGCGGCTCCGGCGAACCGTTCTGGTGGTCGCGCGATGCGCTGGCCTCACGGCTCTGCCCGACACCGACGTCGCTCTCCTCTGCGACGGACCCCTCGCCGGCTGAGCGCTCGCGGCCGGCATCCTGTCCGTGTGCCGATAGGCCTCGCACCGCTCGGCAACGCAGCGTGGCGTTGCGTCGCGACCTGGCGACGGCTCGGCGGGGCGCGATCGTCTCGTGCGTTGGCGGACTACGGGAGCTTGGACGCGAGGACGTCGGCCGCCAGGATCTCGGGTGCTGCGCCGAGGAGGTGCTGGTTGGCCATCAGGGCTGCGACGATGGCGCCGTTGGCGTGGGCGTCGCGAGCGGCTTCGTCGGGGAATGCATCGAAGATCCAGAAGGTGTCGGCGTGGGTCCTGACCGCGAACCAGACAATCGTTCCTACTTCTTCGTTGGCGAGTGCGACAGCGCCGGCGAGCAGATCGGCGACCGCGTCGTGCTGTCCATCGGCCGCGACGATCTTGGCGACGAAGGCATACGGAAGTGATGCGGGTGTGGACATGAGGGACTCTCCTTGACGTCGGGGTTCTTCGTGGGACAAGTCCAGCGTATGACGAGCGAGGGCCGGTGGGGAGTGGCGTATGCGGCAGTATTGCTATTGTTTACGTCATGCGTATCGGACTGATCGCGATCGACGGCTGCTTCGGTTCGGCTATCGCGTCGATCATCGACATCGTGCGGGTGGCCGACGGAGCCCGCGGCGATGTCGACCCGCGGATCGACCCGATCGAACTCGCCATCCTCGGACCGAAACGGCGAGTGACCACGACGGCATCGATGACCCTGTCGGTGGACCACCCGCTGTCGGAGTCCGGAGAGTTCGACGTGGTCGTCGTCCCTGCGCTTGGAACCCTCACGGCCGCCGCTACCAACGACGTCCTCCAGAGCCGAGATGCTCGTTCGGTCATCGCCTCGCTCGGGCGCCTCGACGAGGCGACCACCCGGATCGCCGCGGCGTGCACCGGCGTGTTCGCTGTCGCCGAGACCGGACGGATGCATCATCGGAGGGCGACGACCAGCTGGTTCCTGGGGCCGGAGTTCCTGAAGCGCTATCCGACCGTCGCCCTCGATCTCGACACCATGGTCGTGGTCGACGGGAACCTCGTCACCGCCGGCGCCGCGTTCGCCCACATCGACCTCGCGCTCTCACTCGTGCGATCGATCAGCCCCGACCTGGCCCAACATGTCGCCAAGCTCCTCATCATCGACGAGCGTCCGTCGCAGGCGGCCTTCGTCGCCTACGAACATCTCCGGCACGAGGACCCGATCGTCGTCGAGTTCGAACGCTTCGTGCGCGCCCGCCTGGACGAACCGTTCAACGTCGCCTTCGTCGCGCAGTCGCTCGGCACCAGCCGGCGCACCCTCGAACGACGAGTCCGTGCGGCGCTCAACCTCACTCCGCTCGGCTTCGTCCAACGGCTTCGCATCGAACGAGCTCGGCACCTCTCAGCAACCACGGACTTCACCTCCGCCGAGATCGCGCTACGGGTCGGCTACGCGAACGCCGAGACTCTGCGCTCCCTCCTGCGCAGGGAGCGACGCCGTTCCTGACCTATCGCCATGCCTGTAGCCGGTGTCCTAGCGCTCGACTGGAACCACCTCTCAGCACGTCGCGTCGACGCTCCTGCGTCGCCCCTGGACGACCCACTCGACACGCCCGCAGCACAGGTCATGTGACGTGTCCCGGCTTCCCGGACGGTCGGGGTTGGGTGGCTGTGATGTCGCTGCGTTCTCGTCGAGGGGGTCAGCAGACTCGATCAGGGTCGACTGGGATGAGACGCGAAGGCGGTCAGGTCAGGGCGGCCGAAGCCGGCCGGCGGGGTAGCGTCGGTCACGTCGAGGTCTTTCGGACGGATGGCGTAGGAACCTCCGTGGGAGACCTCGACGTCTATCTGCGGACCGACGCTCCCGGCCGACCTACACCCTCATCTGGGAAGAGCCAGCTTGAATCGCCATACTCAGAGCGCCCTGGACTGAGATGCCAACGTGGGTAAATTGTCGTTCACTCACATAGATGACAGCGCTAGGTGAAGAGACCATCCGGTGCAGGCAGCACTGGAAGTGATGGGTTGGCAGGTTTGTGGACTTCGGCTGTGCATCCCTGAAAGGGGCCTTTTGGGGCGAACAGGGCGCGCATCGTCGGGTCCGCATAGTTGTTCCACCAGTCGGCCAGTCCCAAGGTTTCATCCAGGCGCAGGGCTTCCCATGCCCTCCAGAGGGCATTGAGCCTGCTGCACGCCTCGGTGTGCGCCCACCAGCTACTGCACCAGTAGAACTCCTTGTCGTACGCGGACGCCTGCACGGGCCGAGGGAAGTGGTGGATGAGGTAATCCGACACGAACGCCTCCAGGTTGGAGAAGACCAGCTGAGGCTGAGCATCCGTGCTCCCATCATTGGTCACACTTGCTTCCGCGTCAGCGCCGGGCGAGAACGGGTCAGAATCATCATCGAACTCGTACGAGGAGTGAGAATCCATGGTTGCTACTCCTTCACCATCGTCGTCCATCGGTTACCGCCATCTAGAGGCTTCACTGCAGATGCCACCTCAGGGGCGACCGCGACCGGAGGGTTCTTCTCGGACGGCTGGAAGCCGTTGTGCGCGGCTTCTGAGGCCGCCACCTTGTCCGCGTACGAACGTTCACTGATCGGCATTGTGCGGAGTAGGACGGCCCGTGAGCCGGAACCGAGCATGATGGCTCGGCCCTTGGGCATCGCGGCGAGGTCCGCGACGGAGAGGATGTCATCGGTGGAGTCCTGGCGGCTCGTGGAGCGGCTGTCCTTTTGCCTCGAGGTCGAGACCGAGGTGTACCGGTACTGGCCCACAAGGTCAGAGAGCATCTTCAGGAAGCCCTCTTCCTTGACGTTACCGCCATAGGTGAAGACGTTTGCCGTGGAGAACAGCTTCTTCATCCCGGACTCGCCCCATACGTCGACGCCCTGAGACCAGGATTGTAGGAACGTAGAAACCACGATTCCTCGGGAGCCGTAGTGGCTGTAGAGGTCGGGCAGGTTCTCCCACCGGCACACGTTCGCCGCCTCATCGAGGACGCAGACCATCGGGACCGCGAGGCGGCCGCCCGCCTGCGTAGCCGCGTACTCCTCGGCTGCGGTGGCCGTGGCCACAGTCAGGGACGTCACCAGGGGACCTGCTGTGCCGGCGCCTTCCTTGGACAGCGCGTAGAGGGTGTTCTTGCCCTTGATGAAGTCCTCGGGGATGAACTGCGGCCGCGGATCATCCGGGCCGCTGGGGTTCACCCAGGCGGCGATCTTCTCGTTCTTCAGGCACGTGGCCATCTGCCGCGCGGTGCCGTAGACACCTTCGCGTTGCTTGTCCGGCAGGGCCATGGTGCTGCCCATCGAGTCGGCTTCCTTCGTCCACCCTGCGTCCCGCAGGAGCCCTGCGGCTTCCCTGTTCTCCGCGTAGGACAACCAGCTGTGGACTTGGTTGATCGGCCTACCGGCAACTGCGGCGGCGAGGAGGTAGCCGGCGAGCAGGTCCCTACCTGCGTTGTCGAAGTAGGCATCAGCTTTCGCCCCGACGGAGCGCGAGCCGAGGGCGAAGTTGTTGGCCATCTCTGCTGCGCGCTCGGCGTCGACCACGTAGCTGAGCGGGTTCCACCACCAGGTGGGTTTCTCGTTTGCGACGCCCTGCGGGTCGAAGATCCACACGTCGCCGTGCTCGGCGCGGATGTCCCGGGTGAGGTCAGACAGGTCCCGCTTGTTCGAAGTCGCGATCACCGGACCCGGTGCCTCGATGATCGAGGGAGCGGCCTGCGTCGTGGTCTTACCGGTGCGGGTGCCCCAGATGTGCAGGAGCGTGTCCTCCCACGACGCGTACAGGGTGTTCCCGCCGCGCACCATGCGCCCGATCATCACGCCGGGCGACTGGTCAGCGCTCAGGCCGAAGCGGGCGGCTTTGGCTTTGACCTGCTTCTCGGTGAAGGGCGCGACGTCTTGGAGGGATGCCATCTTCACTGCGGCCCGGTCGTGCTTGACGTGTTTTCGGCCCTTGCGGATGCTCATCACGACGTACAGGACGAACAGTGCCAGCAGCACGACGCCGGCGATCATCGCCAGTCTGATCTCGGTGGTCCGCCATGGCATGATGCCGGTGAAGTTCCCCAGGGACCGGGGCCAGAACCCCGTAGGGATGCCGTCGGGACGGGGTGAGAGCTGGTGCCCGAGGGTGTTCAGCCCGTACATGGCTCCCGGGATGCCGACGAGGGCGACGATGAGGACGACCAGCAGACCAGTCTCTCCCCCGAGGCCGGCTGTGTGCTTGCGGTCCAGTGAGCTCACAGCTCGCCTCTCTCCTCAGCAGCTTGGGCTTTGGCCTTATGCCATTTCTTCTCGGTGTCGTGGACACGCGACCGGCGCTCGGTGGGGGTGAATTCCATCGAGAACGGGATGCCGGCGCGGGAGCCGACTTTGATGAAGAACTTGCCCTGTCCTGGTGGGGGCTGGGTGGAGCGGTCGTCGTTGTACCAGGCGGCGTTGTCGTCGTCCTCGAGCCACGCAGCCAGCTCGTCGTCGGTGAACGACTGATCGGTCCGCCGGAACACGTCGTCGTTGGTGTAGCGCATCGCGTCGTCGCCTGCCCGGTTCCAGGCGGGCGGGTCCTGCCATGCGGCGAGCTGTTCCTGCTCCCGGTTGCTCAACGGCACCGACTGGGTGAGTAGCGGCATCTCGGATCGGGCGAGTCCGCCGAGGATCTTGATGCCGCACCGGTCCATGATGCCCTGGGCCTTGTGCCGGTCCGCTTCGTCCTTGACCGCTTTGAGGTCAGACGGGGTGTGGGAGGCCATGATCTGACCGACGCCCCACTCACGGTTCAGACGGGTGAGTGCGTTGACCTGATCCACGATGCCGGGACCGGCAGCGAGGGTGTTCCACAGCTCATCGAGGATCACCAGGAACCGCTGGCGCTCGATCACCCCGTCGTCAGCGAGCATGTTCGACGTGGTAACGGTTCCGAACCCGGCCGACCAGCACGCCATGAGCGTCGCCGCCCGCAGGTCGTTCTCGGCCTGCGAGATCCGGGAGAGATCGAACGCCATCGGCGTCGTCGCGTCGATCTTGTGCGTGGACTGCTTGGAGAACATGTCCCCGAACGCGCCAGCCCCGCAGAGCGAATTCAGCGAGGACTCCAAGCCCTCGGTGATCGTGTCGTACCGCTCGTCGCTGCCACGGTCCAGAGCGACCTCCCGCACCTGAGCCGGACGGCTTTTCAGGACGGCCCGCAGGTCAGCCATCACCGGGACGGTGCCAGCGGGGTTGTGCTCAGCTTCGAGGACCATCAGACACCGGTCGAGGATCGACTCCTCACGCTCATCGAGCGGCTTCTTCCGCAGGATGGCAATGAGAGCGGCGATGAGTCCGCGACGTCGTGCGTGGAGCTCGGTGAGCAGTTCCTCCCGCTTCACCGGGGACAGCCGGGTCGCAGCCTCCAGGGCGCCGGCATCATCGAGGGGGTTGATGTGGCCGATACCGCGACCAAGCGGCAGGCCCTTGCCGCCGAGCTTTTCGATCATGTCGATGTGCTCGCCCTTGATGTCCCCAAGGATCATCGGGTTCACACCGAACGCGCACAGGCCGATCGCCATGCGGCGCAGCAGCGAGGACTTCCCCAGACCGGGGTTTGCCATGACGAAAGCGGACGGGTTCGAAATCAGGCGGACGTTCTGGAACCACGAAATCGGGTCACAGCACACCGGCTCGTTCGAGAGCAGGTTCCGTCCCAGCGGCACACCTTCCAGGGGTGCACCTCCCCCCATCGGGAACGGGTACAACCCGCACACCTGATAATTCGTGCCGCGCATCTCCTTCACCGGGTGCAGCAGCTGCGCCTCACCCATCCCACGACCCTTGAACCCACGAGGGCCCGGACGCATCGCAGCCTTCACCGCAGTGCTCCCGGTCCGTGCCTTCTTCGCACCCTTGGTGCCGCTCTTACCTCGGCCCTTCGCCTTCGCCGGAGCATTTGCTGATCGAGGAGTACCGAGCTTCGCGAGAACCTGAGCCCACGCGCCATGAGGAGCCTGCGCTGGGCCGCCTGGGTTGAACGATCCTGCAGCGGGGTTGAGTGCGGCCATTAGAGTGCGTCCCTTACAGTCTTGGGCAGTGCCAGGTGGTCGGGAATGACGATGCCCAGCGGCAGGCCGGCGGCGAAGGTCGAGTCCTGCGCCCCGTAAGCCTCCTCGAGGCGGATACGAGCCGACGCGCCAAGGTTCTCGATCGCGGCTTCGGCTTCGGGCAGGTCCTCCTTGTGCCGGACCGTTGCGGTGACGATCATCGCGAAGTTCAGCAGACCTGCTCCGTCGGCTTCTTCCTCCGCTGTGGCTTTCGCGGCCCGTGTCTCCCGGCTGTCCCGCGACGTCGCACGGTTCCGGGAAGAGGCATTGAAGGTTGCGGTGTTGACGTCGTTCTCGACCAGCTGCGCGGCGCGCGCCGGGTCGATGGGACGGTAGAGCATCGTCACGCGCTTACGGACGACCTCCGGGGTCGGCGCGACGAGGGACTGCAGCACGTTCGCCTGGATGGTGGAGCGAGGCGGCACGGACATCGCCCAAGTCTTCGACCAGGCGTTGTTGTGGTGGTAGGTGTCCCAGTACGCGTCAGCGGCCTGCGGTCCGACCTCGTTCCAGTCGAGCATCGGTGCCTTGCCTTCGGCGTGGGCGCGGTCGAACAGGATCGCCTCGGCCGGGTCGTAGGCCACGCGGATGACTTCGCACAGCTCCTGCGCGGACAAGGGGGTCGAGACGCCGGCCCCGGTATCACCGAGGCTCAGGGTCAGGTTCGGCAGGCGCGCCGCGAGGTCGTTGGCGACCTCATCGGCTTTACGGATCTTCCCGCCCGGGCGCAGCGTGGCTTTGAACGTGACCGCGATGTAGGCGCGTGTGACTGTGGCACCGGTGGGTAGGGCCCGCACAGTTTCGTTCATGATGTCGCGGGCGAACTGGGGTGCGTTCGGGTCCATCCGGTTCTCGACCTTGCGGGCGAGCCGGAACCCGGAGTCCGGTGCGGTCTCGATCGTCGCGGACGCGGCAATCAGGCCGGGCTCGTCGGTGAGCATGCCCAGCCAGTGCGACCACCGGTCAACCCAGCGGTTGATCTGCTCCTGGTCGACCATGCCGCCACCGTCCGGCTCGGAGACGAGCACCACGGTGTAGTGGTTCTTCACCGGGATGTGTAGCAGGGCAAAGGGACGGCCGTAGCCGTCGGTGTGCTCGCTGATGGTCGAGCGGGCGGAGATACCCGGCAGCTGCGTCGTTCCGGAGGGGACACGGCTGATGGGTCCCGCCCGGTACACGTTCGCCCCGGCATAGCGGGCGTTCATCCACCCGAAACGGCGCATGATGCGCTCGATCATCGTGCGGCCGTGCTTGTTCTTCTGCATCGATAGCAGGATCAACAGTCCGATCAGCAGCTCGAAGACCAGGGCCAGCATCCACTGGCCGAGCATCATCAACACCACCCCGACGACAACGCCGAGGATGAGGATCACCGTGCCGGCCGTGGACAGCCCGGCCAGACCCTTGCTCGTCGGCAACCGGTAGTTGCCGTAGATGCGTGGTCGGACGTCGGGGGTCTTAGCTTCGGTTTGCGCCATCAGTGCGGTCCTCGTTCCCAGTGTTGTTCGAGACTTCGTTCTTCAACTGCTGCGTCTTCTTCTGGAGCTGTGCGGCTCCCTGCCTCAGCGCAGCGCCCGCCGGGCCAGCTGCACCGGATGCGCCCTTGGGTCCAGCTGCTCTCGCGCCCGCCGGTCCTCCAGTTGTCTGGGGCGGAATGGCACCCTGAGCCGAAGGCTTGGCCCCCGACTCCCCAGCTGACGGTGCGGGAGACTTCGGGAGGCTGCTCGAGCCTCCCTGACCGCTCCCCGAACCGGTTGTTGCACCTTCTTGAACAGCGCCCTGGACGGCTTCGCCGCCTTTCTTGATCGCCTGGCCGGCGACCATGGCGGCGGCAGCGGGAGGCGCGGCAGCAGCCGCACCAGCAGCTGCACCGCCACCGGCTGCCGCACCAGCACCAGCGCCGGCACCTGCCCCAGCAGTAGTGCTCGTTGCTGATCCGGTCGGGACTGCTTTCGAGCCGCCGCCGGTTACGTCTGCGCCCTTTGGTGCAGCACCGTCGCCGCTACCGTCCCCGCCACTCTTGGGTGCGGACGATGACTTCTCCGACTTCGCCGGAGGTCCCTGCGGTGGTGCCTGGCTACCGAAGCCCTGTCCTCCACGCGGAGTGCGGGAGGCACCCTGCGGTATTGCTGCGCCGAGTGCTGCGAAGCCCATTGCAGCCCCACCACCGCCACCGGAGGATGCCATGGCACCCAGGGCCGGACTGAGGAACCCGATGAGGACCGGCAGGGCAACGACGGACGCGAGGATCAGCATGAGGCCCGCCGAGAACTGCAGGAGCGCCTGACCGGAAAACAGCCCCGAGGTCGTCATCTGGATACCGGTCGCGTAGATCAGTGCGGCGGCCGGCTTGTAGAAGGCGAAGGCCAGGGTCCACGCGATGATCTTGCTGAACCAGCTCTTACCCGTCTCGGTGTTCATGAACGCCGCCGACAGGGGCAGGACACCCGCGATGAGGAACAGCATCGCCGTCCGCAGGACCATGAGCATGATCTGCACGATGTTCACCAGCACCGCGAGCAAACCGCCGACGATGATGAGCATCTGATTGCCCATCAGGAACGTCGCACTGGAGGTGCCCGTGTCCTCCATGCCCAGAAGCATCTGAACATCAGCCTGGAAATCGTCTCCCACGCCGGCTGTGATGATCTGTTCAGCCAGAGCGTCGGTAGCTCCGAGGAGCACGTTGAGGAGGGCGACACCGGAGGCGGTCACGATGGCCAGCGTCAGCAGTCCCTTGAGAAGGTCCTGCGCCGGTTCCGCCCGCTGTGACCACACCATGCGGACGCCGGCGACGATCATGCTGATAGCCGCCAGTGCGAGGGTCAGGTAGAAGGTCTGATCCTGCACGAACCCCACGGCCGGAGCCGACGAGGCTGCGCGTCGAGGAACGATGTAGCCGACGAGCGAGGTGGCGCCACCAACCAGGGCAGCTCCACCGAAGACAATCGTCGCGGTGTTGACCAGTCCCGCACCGTCACCACGGCGGGCATTCGTCACTAGGGTGATCCCGAGAAGGATGATGGCGATGGTGCTGATGCCTAGCCCGATCCACGTCGCATAACCGAGGATCGCGGCAACCTGCTCGTTGAACGCACCACCAGCAGGAGCAGCTGCGGAACCAGTTTGAACTGTCGTCAGGTCACCAGCGTCGATCGTCGTCCACAGCGTGCCGAGCTGAGCGATCGTCGCGACCAGAGCAGCCTGCACGGCATCAGCCATGGCCTCAATCGCATTCCCGGCTGCACCAGAAATGGCGTCTGAAATTCCATTGCCGACGTTGCATCCGAGATCCCCAAAGTTGCACTCGTTCTCGGCAACCTCAGCCACTGTTGGGACCCCAGGGAATGTAGCCCGACAGATCGGAAATCTGACCCTGAACAGGCCCACTCGAACCGTCGTCCTTGTACCTCACATACCAGTCACCCTCGTGCCACTCCATGACGCCAGAGGTGGTGAAGTAGACAAGTCCGTCGCCGGAGTCACCAGAGTAGGCAACCTCCACAGTTGCCTTATCTTCTGTGTAAGACAGGAGGCGGAAGCCTTCGATCTTGATTGGAGGAGTCGGGCCGTCATCGGAGGCAATTCGCTGCTCAATCCGCTCAAGACCAATGTCTTTGCCAGGACCTTCGAGTGAAAGAGCTTTGGTGGTTTCTAAGAACAACGCATCATCGCCCGATGACGCGAGCAGTCCCACCATGGCAACAAGTGCCCCTTCGGGGGTGTGGGAGTAGCAGGACCGGACGCCGGTCTGCTCGTCCACGACGCCGGGGCCGTGTTCGGCTGACTTGGGTGCTGCGATACCTCCAAGGAACTCCCACTCGACGTCCTCGGGTGCAGAGGTGAGAGTGGTTCCGCCAGTGGCCGCCAGGCCGCATACGGATTCATCCGATGACGGCAGGGACGCGGACGGCCTGGGCGTGGCCGCCTGTGTCTGTGCTGGCGGTGCGGCGTCGGATTCGTCGTCGTTGCCGACCCAGACGAAGAGGATGATCCCGACGATGATGAGCAGCAGGACGGCGACCGCGGACATGAGGAAGCGGGGTGCGGCCCACCAGACGTTCTCGGTTTCTTCGGGTTCGGCCATGACTACTCCTGTAGGTAGGGCTGATTCTGCAGGGGTGGCTACGCTGCGCCGCCGCCGGAGATGAAGGTCAGCAGTGAGGCACCGCCGGAGATGAGGGCGACGGCGAGAACGATCTTGATGATGCCGCCGATTTCCTGCGTGCTTTCTCCGATACGGGCGTCGAACGCCATCTTGCCGCCGACGACGAGAAGGCCGAGGACACAGATGCCCAGGGCGATCCACTTACCGACACCGACCATGCGGTTCCAGGCGTCCCCGATGCCAGGAGGGGCCAAGGGTCCGCTGTCCGGGAGGGTGTTGGCGTTGATCATGACGTCCTGTGCAAGGAGGAGCAGCTGCATGGTTCTAATTCCTTCCAGAATTAAGGTTGTCGATGACCTCACTGAGACTGGTGAGGACTTTCCTTGGCTCGCGGGCCAGCGACTCGGGGTCGACTGTGCCTTCGAGCCGAAGCTCTTCGATCCACGGCAGCGTCCACGTTTGTGGGACACCGCCGGCGGTGATGCGGGTCAGGTTGTGCAGGGCCCTCGGCAACTTGCCGGGTGCATCCGCAATCACGACGAGGCCGCGCAGGATGATGGTCGGGTGTGAGCCGGCGGCCCAGTCACGGGCAGCGAGCTGAGCGGCTTTCAGTCCACGGTGGTTCTGACGAGCGACGAGGAAGACATCAGCGGGAGGGATGGTCGGATCGGCGTCGGAGCGGGATGGCCAGCGGTGGTGGCAGGGTACGCCGCCCAGGAGGTCGGCCATCGTGTTCTCTCCGGCTCCGCCGTGCACGCCGAGCCAGAAGACCTCGGGGTTGTCGGTGATGAACCGAGCCATGCCTTCGCCGGCTGCGAGGCCGAGAATTCCCTGCTGTGGACCGGCGACACCGCGCAAAACCTCAACTGCGTCGCGAATCTCGGTTTCCGTCACGACAGGTGCCTCTACCGGCTCCTGCGTGACGAAGTGACCCCAACGATTGTCCATTCAGCTCTGCCCCCAATGGCCCACATAGACTTGACTACTGATTATTATACGGCAGCTAACAAAGGATTGAATACCAATGAGTAGGATTGAGTATTATCGTCGACATTTGAGCTCTGGCGTGTACAGTTTCACTCATGGAGTCTGGGGCGGTCATTGTGTCTAAAGCACTGGACCGCCTGTTCGCTTCTCTGCCGGAACGGCTCAGTATCGACCAGCTCACTGACCTTCTTGGCTTATCTGCGCGGAGCGTCACGTACAAGTGGCTGAGGGAGGGAAACGTACCGGCGATGAAGATCGGCGGTACGTGGCTGATCCTTCGCGATGACGTGCGTGAACACCTCGAGGCCAGCTACAACGTCCCGCGGCCCTCAACCGCGGGTGAGAACACCGCGGTTGAAGACACTGCCGCAGAGAACACTGACGAAAATCCACCAGAAACTACGTAGGGGACACGATGACGGCGGAAGCACTCGACAGGCCGGTTTGCACGGCAACCATCAGGGACGACGAGACAGTTGTCGTCACGATCGACTCCGTGGAACGCGAGTTTGCTTCCATGCCTGAGGCGATCAATTACCTGGCGGGAACGGCCGGCGATCTTAACCGGCCCGTCAAAGTCACTGCCTACGACCCGTCCTCGGCCACGCAGCCGGAACCTCCCTCATCATCAATGAGGACGGTTCCGTCGATGCAGACAGCAGCGTGCCCGTGAAGAAGCGGCCCGCCCGTCGCACCACTCCTCGTCCCGCCAAGGCAGCAGTGATAACCGGCTCTTCGCAGTTGAGGGTGTAGTCGAGGGTCGGCGGCTGGTTCGTGGATAGACGTCGAGGTCTTCCAGGATGGAAGTTCTCACACTGCCCATC
>NZ_JBIVQL010000027.1:0-16735 GCF_044755105.1 Arthrobacter sp. NPDC092385 | reverse complement strand
CTACACTTCTACAACCACCAGCGCCCCCACGGCAGCCTCGGAGGCAAACCACCCATCACCCGGTGCAACCAACCTGCTGTCTAAGTACACCTAGGCCGTACCGCTCCCCGACGGCACGTACCCGAGCACCTTGTCGACGACGCCGGGCAGCGGCCGGCCCTCCCGCCACAGCAGGAAGTTCCGCTCGAACTGCGCAGCGAGGTCGTCCAGCCAGGAGTCCGCGTTGCTCGCCATGTGGGGGGTGACGAGCACGGAGGGCAGGGACCACAGCGGATGTCCCGGCGGGAGGGGTTCGACGGCGAAGGTGTCCAGTACGGCGCCGCCCAGCGTTCCCGCCTGCAGGCGGCGGACGAGCGCGTCCTCGTCCACGAGCCTGCCGCGACCGACGTTGATCAGGACGGCGGAGGACTTCAGGGCGTCGATCACACCGGCGCTGACGAGGTTCTCCGTGGCAGGTGTCAGGGGCGCGACGAGGACCAGCCAGTCGGCGTCGGCGACCACGCGGGTGAGGTCGGCCGAGGCGTGGACGACGCCGAAGTCGTCGTCGTGCTCCGCAGCACGGCGCCCGACCCCTTCCACCTGGACGCCGACGGCCCGCAGGAGGCGCGCGGTGTGGCGGCCGATGCTGCCCGTACCCACGACGAGGGCGCGGGAGCCGGCGATATTGCGGCCCTCCCGCCACGTCCATTCCTCGGCGCGCTGCTGGTCCCGCAGGGGCCCGAAGCCCTTCGCGGAGTACAGCATGGCGCCCAGGACGTACTCCGCCATCGGCTGGTCAAAGATGCCGTGCGCATTGGTCACGACGACGCCGGAGGCCACCAGGTCCGGGAACAGGAGCTTGTCGACGCCGGCCGCGGCGACGTGCAGCCAGCGCAGGGAACCGGCGGCATGCCACGCAGCCGGCAGGGCACCGGAGAAGTAGTCCCAGAGATAGAGCACGTCGGCGCCGTCGAGCGCCCGGTCGAGGTCCGCGGCCTTCGCAACCCGCACGTCGGCGAGCCCGGCGACGCGCTCCAGGCCGCGCACGGGCCGCGCACCCTCCAGGACAGCGACCACAGGACGCTTCCCCGCGGGCCGGACGGCACCCTCGCGCGCTCCCCTAGTCATCGGCCTGAGCCGCACGGTGTCCCACGGGGCCGGCCTCCGGCACGTCGGCGTCGGGCTTCCGTCCCGGCCCTGCGTCGTCGTGCCCCGCGACGGTCGCGGGCGCGGCTCCCGGATCACCGGAGGCGACACCGGTCTCGGGCCGGTTCTCGATGGACAAGTCCCGCAGGTACCTGAGCACCACGATGGCCACGGCCGTGGCCGGAACGGCGAAGAAGGCACCGATGATCCCGAAGATCGTGCCGCCTGCGGTGACGGAGGCGAGCACCACGGCGGGATGGATCTCGAGCGTCCGGCCCACGAGCAGCGGCTGGATGAAGTTGCTCTCGAGCTGCTGCACGAGCACGACCAGCCCGAGCACGATCAGCGCCGTGACCCAGCCGTACGCGAGGAAGGCGACCAGCGTCGCGACGAGGCCGGACACGATGGCGCCGACCACCGGGATGAAGGCGGAGAAGAACACGAGCACGGCCAGCGGGATGGCGAGCGGGATGTCCAGGAGGACCAGGCCCAGCCCGATGAACACCGCGTCCACCAGGGCCACGGTGGCCTGCGCGAAAATGTAGGAGGACAGTGTCCGCCAGGTCCCGCTGGCGATGGTCGAGGCGTGTCCGTAGGCCGCCGAGTTGGTCCAGCGGGACGCCCACGGCATGAAGCGGTCCCCGTCCTTCAGGCAGAAGAAGGTGAAGACGAGAGCCAGCAGCACCACGACGGTTCCCGACGTCAGCTCGCCCAGCCCCGCGGTGATGCCCGTGACGATGTTCCCGACATTCGCCTGGAGCTGTGCCAGGGCGGTGTCGACGATGTCGTCGAGGTTCGCGCCGTCGAGGTTCAGTGGCGGACGGGCCGCGAACTCGGCGAGGTCTGCGACGTTGTCCCGGGCAAGGCGGGAGAGCTCGGTGATGCCGGTCGCGATGGCGGGCACCGTGAGCGCGCCGATTCCGACGACGACGCCGATGAACCCGATCAGCGTCACGAGTGCGGCGAATACCTTGGGGAGCGCCTTGCGCAGGAACCGGTTGACCGGCCAGAGCACGGAGGCGAGGAGCAGCGCGAACAGCGTGGGCAGGACGATCGACCACAGGGCCTTCGTGACGTACCAGAGGATCACCAGGCCCGCGAGGACGATGATGCAGCGGGCCGTCCAGGCAGCACTGACCTTGAGTCCGTCCGCGAAGGCGTGCGGGCGGAAACGGCGGGCAACGGAGGAGCCGTGCGGCTCCGGTGGTGCCGGGGGTGCCTTGGGCCTCCAGCGCCTGCCCGGTCGGGCGGGCGTTCCGGAACCGGCCGTTCCGGAATCCGCCGGCCCGGAACCGGGCACTCCGGAATCCGCCGATGCGGAACCGGCCGGTCCACTGTCGGCTATGTCCTGGTCGTCCGGCCGCCCGGAATCTGCGCGTGTCACGTAGCCATCCTCCCCTAGTCGGGAGCAGGCGGCCGTAGCGGTACGGAGGACGGCGTCCCTTGCCCCCTCGGGAGGCGGCTTCGGCTCACGCCCTCGAGCGGCGCCTCTGCTCCCGCCGTCGTCGGGCTTCCGCCTCGGGACGCTTCCGCCACCACCCGGGAGCGGGCCGGGCCGGAACGAGCGGGGGTCCGGGCCGACGTCGTTCCCTGGCGGACAATTGGAGCATGAGGCGAGCGACCCTTCCCGGCACCTGCACCCGCGTTCCGTGCGTCCGCGCACGCATGGGCTGCACCCCCCGCATTGCCCGCATCGCCCTCGACGGGCGCAGGCCGTCAGGGAGGGATTCCTGATGGCCCAGCAGGAACGCGCGCGGTCCACGCGTTCTGCCATCATTCGTGCTGCCGCCCGGATCTTCGAGGAGTACGGCTACGGCGGGACCTCCCTTGCTGCGGTCTCCGCCGGTGCCGGCGTCACCAAGGGTGCGCTCTACTTCCACTTCGCCGCGAAGGAGGAGCTCGCCGTCGCGGTGATCGAGGAACAGCATGCCATCGCCTCGGCGGACGGAGCGCGCGTGCAGGCCCTCGGGCGCCCGGCACTGGAGACCATGGTGCTCGTCTCCCGGGGATTCGCGGTGCAGCTGATCGAGCACTCGGTCATGCGGGCAGGAATACGGCTCACCTTCGAAGCGACGGCATTCGGACACGACGTCCGGCAGCCCTACCTCGACTGGGCGTCGCGCTTCGGCGAGCTGGCGCGGACAGCCCAGCAGGACGGCGACCTCCGCCCCGACCTGGACCCTGATGCTTTCGCCCGCCTGATCGTCGGTTCCTACACCGGCGTGCAGATGGTGTCCAACATCCTCACGGGACGGAAGGACGTGCTCGAGCGCCTCGGCGACCTGTGGGAGATGCTGCTCCCCGGAGTGGTTGCTGCGGAACGGCAGGCGGACGTACCGCGCCTCGTAGGCCTCTTCCGCAACGGTAGGACGGCGTAAAACCGGTCATGCGGTTTGTTTTGTGGCCGATCGCGGCTACTCTTGCTTCTGGCACGGCAGGGGCTCCGTGGGGGAAGCCTCCTGCCTCGACCCGCGAGGGTCGTGCCTGCGGGCACCCGCGGCTGCGAACGGGCCGCGGGCCGCCCGCTCTCCGCACCCCTACCGCGGAATGCCATCGAGGCGACTCTTCTCCCGCCCCCGCCTGTCCCCGCCGAGGCCGGACTAGGGTGGAGGAAAACCCCCGATGCCAGCAAAGGTGACCCATGCACTACGTGAAACTCGGCTCCACAGGCCTCGACATCTCGCCGCTCGCCCTCGGCTGCATGAGCTACGGCACTCCCGACCGCGGCAATCACGCATGGACCCTGCCGGAGGACGAGAGCCGCCCCCTGATCCGTGCCGCAGTCGATGCCGGCATCAACTTCTTCGACACGGCGAACGTCTACTCCGACGGCTCCAGCGAGGAGATCGTCGGACGTGCGCTCGCGGAGTTCACGCGCCGGGACGAGACCGTGATCGCCACGAAGGTCCACGGCCGCATGCACGACGGGCCCAACGGAGCCGGGCTGTCCCGCAAGGCGATCATGACGGAACTGGACAACAGCCTCCGGCGCCTCGGCACCGACTACGTGGACCTCTACCAGATCCACCGGTTCGATCCGACGACTCCCCTCGAGGAGACCCTCGAGGCCCTGCACGATGTCGTGCAGGCGGGCAAGGTGCGCTACCTCGGCGCATCGTCGATGTACGCCTGGCAGTTCTCGAAGGCGCTGTACCTGCAGCGCATCAACGGCTGGACCCGGTTCGTCACGATGCAGGACCACTACAACCTGATCAACCGCGAGGAGGAACGCGAGATGTACGGGCTGTGCGCCGACCAGGGCATCGGCGTCCTGCCCTGGAGCCCGCTCGCCCGCGGCAAGCTCGCGCGCCCCTGGGACGAGACGACGTCGCGGTCCGAGTCGGACCAGTTCGGCAAGACCCTGTACGGCACGCTCGACTCCGACCGCCGCGTGTCCGACGCCGTCGGGGCCGTGGCGGAGTCCCGTGGCGTGACCCGTGCGCAGGTCGCCCTCGCCTGGGTGTCGCGCAACCCCGTGGTCTCGGCGCCGATCGTCGGGGTCGGCAAGCCGCGGCACCTCGAGGACGCCCTCGCCTCACTGGACCTCGAACTGTCCGAGGACGAGGTCCGCGCCCTGGAGGAACACTACGTGCCACATCCACTCGTCGGGTTCTGATGCTCACCCTCACGGCGGTCGGGCCCGAGGACGGCCCGGCCCTCGTGGAGTTCCTCGTCTCGTCGGCCTTCCCGTTCCACGTCATCGCAAGCCATACGCGCGAGAGCGCCCGGCGTGCGGTGGACAGCGGCCGCTTCCAGGGTGAGGACTCCCGGGGCTACTGGATCGAGGACGACGGCGCACGCCACGGCATCGTGGTCCTCGAGGACCTGCGGGATGAGACACCGATGTTCGACCTGCGGCTGGCGGAGGGATCGCGGGGGTGCGGCATCGGCACCGCTGCCCTGGCTGCGCTCGCCCGCCTCGTCTTCGGCACACTCCCGCAGGCCCGGCGTCTCGAGGGACAGACACGCGAGGACAACACCGCGATGCGCCGCGCGTTCGTGGCCGCCGGGTTCGTGCAGGAGGCGTTCTACCGCCAGGGCTGGCCCACGGAGGACGGCTTCGTGGCATCGGTGGGGTACGCACTGCTGCGCGACGACTGGCGCTCGGGCACTACGACTCCCATCGTGTGGGATCCTCGCTCGTCGGAGGACGGCCCGCGCGCCCGCTGATCCCGGGACGGAACATCCCACTTTGGAGGGCTTCCCAGTGGGAATGTTCGAACATTCCCACTCAGTCGGGCTACCCGGTGGGAGGAACCGACGGCGCAGCCACCACCGTCACCACCGTCACCACCGCCGGAAGCCTCCCTCGGTACTCAGCACCTGGCCCACCATCCATCGGCCCTCGTCGCTCAGCAGCCAGGCGATGAGCCGTGCCGGGTCGTCCGGCTCGCCGAAGCGACCGGAGGGGAAATGCGCGAGGACGTCCCGGAGTGTGTCGAGGGGCCGGTCGGCCGTGTCGTCGTCGAGGTAGCCCGTGTTGACCGGGCCCGGGTTCACCGTATTGAGCAGGATGCGCCGCTCCGCGAGGTGGTCCGCGACGGAAGCCGTCAGCCCGGCGAGCGCCGCCTTCGATGCGGCGTACGCGATCTCCCCCGCCATCGGCCCCGCGACCTGCCCGGAGGTCATCCAGATCACGCGACCTCCCTCCCTGCCGTCATGCTGTTCGGCGAAGTACCTGGTCGCGAGGATGGTGGAGCGGGCGTTCACCTGCCAGTGCGCGTCGAGGTCCGCCCAGGAGATCTCGTCGAGGCGCCCGTCCCCTCCGCTCTTCGCGTGGTTGCAGACGAGCCCGTCGAGGTGCCCGAGTGCCGCGCCGGCTTCCGCGATGAGCCGCTCGCCACCGTTCGGCTGCCCGAGGTCGATGCTGGCGTCGGCAAGCGAGGCGCCCTCCTGCAGCAGGCCCCGCAGGGCGGCCACGACGTCGTCGACGCTGTCCGCGCCCCACGGCTGCTCGGCGTCGTGGGGGCTGTAGTGGTGGAGGAAGAGGCTCGCTCCCATCCCGGCGAGGCGTGCGGCGACGGCGTATCCGATGC
The DNA here is from genome assembly GCF_044755105.1 of Arthrobacter sp. NPDC092385. Classification (NCBI taxonomy): domain Bacteria; kingdom Bacillati; phylum Actinomycetota; class Actinomycetes; order Micrococcales; family Micrococcaceae; genus Arthrobacter; species Arthrobacter sp. NPDC092385. The sequence goes on along the minus strand of NZ_JBIVQL010000027.1, from coordinate 10,574 downwards.
CCTTGCGGCGGCTCACCCCCGTGATCACGAACGTGCGCCCTGACAGTGCCGTGGAGGTGTCCATGGCCCCAGCCTAGGGGCGCCCTTCGCTACGCTGGAAGCACGCCGACCCATCCGTGCCCGTGCCGAGGAGAACCATGCGCAGCCTGCCCGACCGCTCTCGCCTGATCGCAGCGGGGATGTGCGCGGTGGTGCTCGGACTGGCCGTATGCGCCGGTCCGGTGCTCGGCCTGCTGGAGGAGGACCAGACGGACCAGGACATCCTGACCATCCAGACGGACCTCGAGGGGATCGACCTCGCGAGCACGCGGTTCCTGGCCGAGCGCGACGGCGTCGAGTACTTCGCGGCGACGCCGGTGGACGGAGGTAGTGCGAAGGGCACCGTCTGCCTGCTCGTCGAGGAGGGCATCGGAGTAGGACTGGAATGCGCGCCGCTCGAGCGCGGCAGGGCAGGCGCGACGATCCGCGACAGCAGGGTCACGGCCGCACTCCTGCCCGACGACGTCGACCGGAACGCCCTGGCCGATGAAGGATTCGACCTGCTGCATCCCAACCTGGCGGTCCGCCCTGCCGACGCCGGCTAGCTGCTGATCGGCCACGGGAGCCGCGTTGCCACGAGGAAATGGTGGACAGTGCCCTGCCCGGCGCACTTAGCATGGGGTGGACAGGCGGGCCGGACGGAGGAGGAGCCATGGCGGTTGCAGGGGACGACGGCGGCGAACTGATCGTCGGAGACGTCACGCATACCGGCGGCCGGGCGCTGGCGGTCGGGCTGGCCCACTCGGCGGACGGTCAGGGCCGGCCGATGATCAGCGTCGGCTGGGTGGAAGAGGGCCAGCGGCTCGAGATATCGGTGGACGAGGCACGTGCGCTGCGCGATGAACTGACGCGCATCATCCAGGACGCCGGCAGCTCCGGCGCCTGAAGACTCCGGGACCTACGCCGGGACCTACGCCTGGACCTGCGTCTGCCCCACGGTGATCCTGTGGTTCTGTTCGCACTGGAAGACCGCGAGAGTCCCGTCAGGGACGGGCCCTTCGGCCGGCCACTGGTCCTCGCTCAGCTCGATCAGGGTGGAACCGCAACTGGGGCATCGGGCATCCATCGTTCTGAATCCTCTCCTCGCATCAGGACCGGCGCGGCATTCCTGATCCGACGGGGACCAGGAGTCGAGGCGGTATTCGGCCCAGTACACACCGGACGCGATGCCCGCGCTACCGGACCGGTGGATCCTGAGGGGCTCTGGACGAGCGGCCGGCCAGGAGCTAACCGACGCTGCGGGTCCCCTTCCGGGCCGCTGCGACCAGGAGGCCGACGGCGGCGCCGGCGACGACCGCCGTCCCCCACGGGAAGGGCGGCCTGCCCGCCACATACCTCGTCGACGGGTCCTCGCCGGCGCGCATGATCGGCAGGAGTTCCACGGCGTGCGAGGCGCGCGTGAGCACCGAGCTGACCCGGTGGAGCGCCGGCTCGAGCACCCCGGGTGCGCCGAGGAGCGCATGGTCGACGACGTCGCGTGCGCGGTCGAGCACCGACAGGGGCAGTGCGGCGACGACGTTTCCGGGTGGCCGCCGCGCCACCACAGGGTGGGCGCGGGTCGGGGCGATGCGCCGCACCAGCTCCCACAGCACGCCCAGCACCTGGAGCTCCCGGCGCGTGACCCGGGCCTGGAGCCTCGGGAAGAGGGCGTCCTCCTCGTCACGGACGTCGTCGTCGAGCACCTCGGTGAGCCGACCGAGCACGTCTGCGCGCTCGGGAGAGCCGTCCGCGAGGCCCTCCAGCTTCTGCACCAGCTCGTTGACCTCCTGGTGCTCCCGCTCCACCTCGAGCGTGAGCTCACCGCCGTCGGGCAGGACCCTGCGCATGACGGGCCACAGGACCGATTCCTCGGCGAAGGCGTGCGGGAACACCAGCCGGTAGATGTCGAGCAGCACGGCGGCCTGGTCCTCGCCCGTGGTCCCCCTGAGCTGCTCGATCAGGTCATGGAGCTTCACATGGTCCCGCTTCTGCCGCACGAGGACGCTGAGCGGTCCGCCGAGCTGGTCGGTGGTCTGGTCTGCAACCGAGGTGTACACGCGTTCTCCTGGGACTGGACGGACGGGGGCCCTGGGCGGCACCGGAAGGAACCCCTCCCATCTCTACCCGCGTCCGGCCGGCCGATACAGTGACGCTTCGTTCTGGTGCGCCCTGCCACCGATGCCTATAATCGGGCGTGCTCGCCGCCGGGGCGGACATCGCGGAAGGACGGGCGCACATGGATCTGGCGGACCGGGCGGCGGCCCTCTACGCGCTCCCACTCGACCGGTTCGTCGGAGCGCGGAACGCCGCGGCCAAGGAGGCGACCCGGGAGGGCGACAAGGATCTCGCCGCCACGTTGCGCAAGCTTCCCAAGCCCGCGACGGCCGCCTGGCTCGTCAACATGCTCGTCACCCGCCGGCGGGACGAGGTGGCTCAGGTACTCGAGCTCGGCGCTTCCCTCAAGGAGGCGCAGGCGAGCCTTGACCGGGCGCAGCTCCACGCGCTCGGCCAGCAACGCCAGCGACTCCTCGCCGCCGTCGCCCGCCAATCCCTGGACGCGGCTGCCGAAGCAGGCCAGGACGCCGGAGACGCTGCCCTTCCCGGCGTCGAACAGACACTCCGCGCGTCGCTCGCGGACCCTCGGGCGGCAGCGGCCGTGCTCACCGGACGGCTGGTGCGGACGCTCGAGGCGACCGGATGGGACGCCGTGGACCTGGCGGGCGCCGTCGCCGGCCCCTTCGCTCCCCCGGCTCTGGAGAACGACGGACCGGATGGGGACGACGGCGCCGCCGATGAGCGGCCGCCCAGGCAGGGCTCCGAGCGCCGGCGGAAGGAGGCGCAGGGCCGGCTCGCCGCCGCTCGCGATGCCTTGGCGTCCGCAGAGGACACCGCTGCGAAGGTCCAGCGGAAGTCGCAGCGGCTCATGGTGCGGCACGACGGGCTGACGGCGTCCATCGAGGATCTCGAGGAGCGGCTCGCCGCGCTGCGACGGGAACTCTCCGATCTCGACACGGAAGCCGCAGGGCTCGAACGCGAAACGGAGGACGCCGAACGCTCCGTCACGGAAGCGAAGCAGGCGGAAGCATCCGCACGAACAGCTTTGGAGGATCTCGGCGCCTGACGGAGTGCCTCGGCGATGCGGTGACGGCGTAGGATGGGACGGACAAGAGCGGCATCCGCCAGCCGAGGGAAGAACTGTGACCGAGCAGGAAGTACTGAGCGACGTCAACGACGAGCTGTTCGCCCTCCTGACGGAGACGGCGGGCATCCAGGAGTTCCTCGACGAGTTCGCCGCCATGGCTGCGCGCCGCCTCTCACGCACGAGCGAGGTCTCCTGCGCGATCACCCTGGTTCGTCGGAAGAAGGCGGGAACCCTCGCGACGAGCGATGCTCTCGCTCGGACGGCCGATGAGTTCCAGAATCGCTTCCAGGAGGGCCCCTGCCTCGAGGCCGCGGCCACGGGGAGGTCCGTGTATTGCCCCGACACGACCGTGGACGCGCGCTGGCCGGTGTACCTCGGGCGCCTCGACACGACCCGGATCCGTTCCATCCTCGGGGTCTCCTTCGCACTCGAGGACAGCGGGCGCGCTGCCCTCAACCTCTACTCCGCCCAACCCGATGGGTTCACGCCGGCGGCCGTGAAGGCCGCCGAGGGCCTCGCGGAGACCGCGTCCTCCTCCTTCCGGTTCGCGGTGCGTGCGGCGTCGGCGGAGGACGAACAGCACAATTTGGCGGCCGCGCTGGCCTCACGCCAGATCATCAACACCGCGGTCGGCGTCATCATGTTCCAGAACAAATGCTCGCAGGCGGACGCCCTGGCGATCCTCCAGCGGGCCTCCAGCAGCCGGAACATGAAGCTCCGGGTGGTGGCCGAACGCGTGGTGGAGTCGGCGACCCGGCAGGGCTGACCCGGACGCCGGCTCAGGTGGGTGAGGGTCCGTCGAAGTGTGTACTGACGGGGGCGTCCGCTGTGCTGGTGAGCACGTTCGAAGCGAGGTCGCGGAGCTTCATGTTCCGGGCGCTCGACGCCGCCCGCAGGATCTCGATGGCCTCCTCCTGGCTGCATCGGTTCTGGGCCATGATCACGCCCGCCGCAAGATCGATGGTCGTCCGTGACTCCATCGCTGCGGCCAGATGGTCTGCCTTCTCCGTGAGGCGTGCGAGGCGGAGTGCGAGCCGCAGCGGCGTGGACGCCTTCTCGGCGAAGAGTTCCGCCAGTTCCACCTTCGCATCCGAGAAGGCACCGGGCCGGCGCGAGTAGTAATTGACGGCGGCCCTCTCCGGGCCGTCGAGCTGCACCGGCACTCCGAGTTCTGAGTAGATACCTCTCTGCACTGCCGCAGAGCTGTACAGGGGGAAGGTGGCGTCCGCCGCGAAGTCCTTCACCCCGACGGTCCTGCCCGTGGCGGCAGCCCTCATGCACGGTCCGTCGTCGAACCGGTGCTGGAGGTCCGCGAGGCGGCGCGCCGTCTGGCAGCTGCTCGCGATCGTGGCCTTGGTGCGCGGCCGCAGGAGCGTGACGCTCGTGAGGATCTCGGCGTCGTCGTCGGACAGGATCGCCGCCGCGGCGCCCACGAGCCCTTCGAGGAACTCGTCCAGATCGGCGCTGACGACCACCAGATCCTCGAGCAGGCTCCTCGTGTCCGGTACGGACCGGAAGCCCAGTGTGTCACTCATTGCTCATCCCCCTCGGATTGCCTGTACCTGGCATGCGGCACGGCGAACAGGAACGCTGCTACCTGCTGAACAACTGCAGATAATCCTACTGAGCGGGTGGTGATCAAACCAGATGCGCGGCCCGGAGCAGTTGAGGACGAGTAGTGCCTCTACGCCTGATTTGCCTTGATTCCGCGAGATGGCTACATTGATGGCCCATCGCATTTGAGGGTGTAGCAGTGGTCGGAAACCTCCGGTTTCGAGGAGCGATCGGGCGATGTAGGTGGTGAGGTTGCGGAAGCCGAGGGCGGAGCCGTGGAGGTGCTCGAGGCGGCCGTTGATCGCCTCGGTCGGGCCGTTCGAAGTGCCGGTCCGGTCGAAGCAGGCGAGCCCCTCGTAGTCACACTAGGGCCCGGTGCGGGCGACGCCAGCGGGACCATGGTTGCAGCTGGCACGCCCGAGCACGTCGCGGACAAGGGCGTCGGCGCTTCCGCGAGATACCTCGCCGCGGCATTGGAGGAAGCCACAGGCGTGACCCCATCGTGACGGCAGAACCATCGCACGGGTACTCGCCGCACCGTCGCCGGTACCTCACCCGTGGACTATGCCAACAAGGGTGAGGTACCGGCGACGCTCGACGAGATCATGGTCTCAGGCGGGGATTTTGGAGCCCCGGACGTCCAACTTTTCGATCGTGGGCTCGCTGAACAGTTTGCCGGCCAGAATCGCGGGTCACCCCCCCCGATTGGGAGACACGCCCTAGCTCTGGGCCTCGCCGAGGCGCGCCTCGGGCGTGAGCTCGGCGCGGAGACCGCCGCCGGTCGCAGCCCGGGCAAGAGCGCGACCCAGCGCAGGTGCCTGCTTGAACAAATTGTGACCGGCCACAAAAAGGACAGAGCCGGCCTCCCACACGGCCACGCCGTCCTCACTCCACGGGAGGTCGGTCACCCAGCAGTGAAGGAAGTCGCGCGGCTCTGGTACCCTCATCACATTTGGTGCCCGGGACGACGGCGTCCGAGCACACCAGCTCGACGAGGAGCTCTATGAACGTCTCTGCCACGCGACAATCTGCACCGCAGACCCATCTGGCGATGCCCGACCATGTCCAGTTGCGCCGCATCGTCGGCGAGTTCGCGAGAGATCTGGCTGGTCAATTCGACCTCGACCAGCTCCTCGAGCGAATCCTCCGGCGCGCCGTGTCCCTACTGGAGTCCTCGAGCGGATCCATTGCTCTCGTCGACGAACGCTCAGGGACCTACACGAAGATGGTCGACCTCAGCGTCGGCTGCCAGGCCGGCGAGACCTTCCCGATCGGCGAAGGAGTGACCGGGGAGGTGGTGCGCGCGCGATCAGGCGTGATCTTTGACGAGTACGCAGCGGTCTACCGAGGGCACATCGACCCGACGACCACTCGCTATCGCTCGGCGGTGATTGCCGTCCCGATGCTGCATGGGGAGAACGTGATCGGAGTCTTCGTCGTCTTCGGCGCGGGGGCTGACACAGTCTTCACCACACGTGATCTCGCCTTGCTGGAGCTGTTCGCCGACCATGCGGCGCTGGCTCTCGTGAATGCGGAAGCCCATCGTCAGACGGTCGAGCGCATGCGCACCGCAGTGATCGCCGGTGAGCGCGAGCGCACCGTACGCGACCTGCATGAGACCCTCAGCACTAACCTCACCCGGCTGGTCGCCCACCTCGGTGCCGCCCAAGCTCTCGACGCCGTAATCGATGCCAACAGAGTGGGCGAGCACATCCATCTGGCCCTTGAATCCGCCGAGGCTGCGCTCGAGGATACCCGGCGGACCACGATCGACTCCGTGGCCGACAGCCTCGGCGGCCGCACCCTCCACGACGCCGTGCGCGCCGAACTGGACTGGATAAAGTCCACGAGCGGAGCACACACTTCGCTCGTGCTCGTGGGCGACGAGCGACCGATCGCGAACGACACGGTGCACCAGACCTTCCGGATCGTCCAAGAACTGCTAAACAACGTGGTCCGCCATGCCCAGGCGACAAAGGTGCGTGTGGGTCTGCTGTATGAGCCCTTGGCCTTCACGGTGATGGTCGAGGACGATGGTGTCGGCTTCGAGGTCGCGACGGCGCTCGCCACCGAGGATCCGCCGCTCCGCCAGGGCCTGCGCCAGGTCCGTTCCCGGACGCAGCAGATCGGTGGGGATCTCTCCGTGACCTCCACACCGGGATGGGGAACCCAAGTACGCGTCCAGCTTCCGGATACGCCGAGCCGCAGCGAGGATTCGCAGGCCCATCGGATCCGGGTCCTGATCGCCTGTCGCTGGCCGGTGGATCGTTCTGGGATCGCGCGCCTAGTGAACCTTGCCGAGCCGAGCCTGCACGTGGTCGGGGAACTCGATGATCCCTCGACTCTCGTCTCGACCTGTGATCTGCTCGCGCCCGACATCGTGGTCGCGGACATCGAGGTTCTATCGGGGGTGGATCGAGATGCGGAGGGAAACCTGCATCTGCCGGGAGATCCTTCAGTCGTGGTCTCGAACGCGGCTCCCAACGCTGGAACGTATCGCGCGGGCACGCGGTTCCGAGCCAAGGGGTATCTCAGCCATCACGCGACGGGAGAGCAGATCGTCCGCACCCTGATCGCTGCCGGTCGCGGGGAGATCCTTCTGGATGCCGAGAACGCCGCGTGGCTGACCCAGAGCGCCGACCCCTCTGCGGAAGCGCTCACGGCCCGCGAACACGAGGTGCGAGACCTCGTGAGCCAGGGGATGCCGGACAAGGAGATCGCTACCGCCCTTCATATTTCGGTCAAGACCGTGGAGAAGCATGTCGGTTCGCTGCTGCGAAAGACCGGGGTGCGCAATCGGACCATGCTCGCCCAGCTCGATCTTGCACAGGTCAAACAGATGTAGGAGAGATGTGGGGTGTCATGGGTGACTCCTGAACTATCCGACCATCAGCAAGGCTGCAACCAGCAGGGGCGAGAGGAGAGCGACCACCGGCGCCGTGATCGCCATCGCAAGAGCTGAATATGCTGCTGCCCGAGGTTCGGACTGGAGCATCGCCGAGGTGCCGATCCCATGGGACACAACACCCATCGCTAGCCCACGCACACGCGGGTCGTGCACCCGCGCCGCCGTTAGTACCGGACCCAGGGCCATCGCCCCTAGGATCCCCGCAAGGATCGTGAGCACCGCGGAGAGCGCCGGCTCCCCGCCGATCTTCTCAGAGACTGCGATCGAGACCGGCGTGGTGGCGGTCTTCGGAGCCATAGACAAGGCCGCCGCCGCGCTCCCTCCGAGCACGTGCACCACGAGATACCCGGTGACCACAGCAGCAGTTGCGCCCGCCACGACAGAGGCGAGAACAGCGATCAAGGAGCCTCGCATGCGCTGTGCCTCCCGATGCAGCGGCACCGCAAGGGCCACGGTTGCCGGTGCGAGCAGGAATCCGATCATCTCTCCCCCCGTCATGTACGTCTGATAGTCCACGCCCGTCAGGGCGAGGCCGAGGCAGGTCAGAAGGATCGAGAGGAAGACCGGATTGGCGAGCGGGTGCCCATGCACCCAGGTCGCGATCCGATTCGCCAGGAGGAAGGCTCCCAGGGTGAGGCCGACCCCGAAGACCGGGGAATCGGTGAGCACACGCCAGAGTTCGTGCAGCATCGACATCACGATGCTCTCCTCGAACGGAACCCGTTCTGGGCCTTGAGGGCGAACCGGGAGACCACCGCGGTGACGGCCAATCCTGCGGCCCAGGACAGGACGAGACCGGCCAGCAGCGGCAGGGCATCGAGCCGGATCCTCGCCACGAGCGCGATCACCCCGGTGCCCGCGGGGACGAAGAGCAACGGGAGCAGGGCCAGCAGACGGTCGGAGACGCGGATGGCCGCGAGCCCCTCTCCGTGGCCCTGCCCGTCTCCCTTCACGTGTCCCTTCATGGACAGCACGATCAGCAGGAGCATCATCCCGAGGATCGCCCCGGGGACGGGAACCCCGGCCAGGGCGACCACCAGATCTCCGAGAGCGAGGCAGGCGAGGATCTGCACAAATCCGAAGATCAGCGTGAGAAGGCTGCTATACAGCGAATCGCCTTGCGCTGCGTCGGGGCCTTCCTCCCGCTCCGTTCGGGTACGGGGTGCGTCCTCCGGTGTCATCGGGGCCTCCTCATCGAAACCTTCAGCGTGCCTGAAGGGCTCCGCGATTACCCTTCCGTTCGCGGCGGGAGCGGACAAGGCGGATTTTCCCTACCTCCGGCGTAGGGCTCTTCCCGATGTGCACACCCCGCGGGCTTCCCTAGCGTGGAGCACAACCGCGGCGCATCACCCGCAGCGGCGACTCGAAGAATTCAGTCGGAAGAATCCAGTCGAAGGAGACTGCAGCTATGGCTCAGAGCACTGTTCAGACACTCGTCAGCCCTGGTCGGTACGTCCAGGGGCGCGGCGCGCTCGCACAGTTCGGCGAAAACCTCGCCCGCGTCGGCAAGAAGCCCCTCATTATCTCGGATGCCTTCGTCCGCGAGCTCGTCGGCGACCGTGTCGTCGCGAGCCTCGAGGCAGCCGGGCTGCCTGTCATCTGGGAGGAGTTCAGAGGCATTCCCCATCCCGGGGAGATCGCCCGGTTCGTGGAGTTCATCAAGCAGCACGACGCCGATGTGGTTGTCGGCGTGGGTGGCGGAAGCGCCATCGATGTCGCGAAGTCCTCGGGGCACGAGACTGGCATCCGGTGGGTCACGGTACCGACGGCGGCATCCACGGACGCGCCCACCTCCGCGCTCGGCGTGATCTACACCGCCGAGCACAACTTCCTGGAGTACCGGATCTTCCCCCACAACCCCGACCTCGTCCTTGTGGACGTCGATGTCATCGCGGCGGCACCACCCGTCTTCCTCGCGGCAGGTGTCGGGGATGCGCTCGCGACCTGGCTCGAGGCCAAAGCCGTGGCGGAGTCCTTCTCCGACACCATCGCGGGTGACCTCGCGACAGTCACCGGGACGGCTCTCGCGAAGCTCTCCTGGGAGATCATTTGGGAGAATGCGCTTCCTGCGATGGACGCAGTGCGCCATGGGCTGATCACTCCCGCGGTCGAAAAGCTCACGGAGGCGAACATCCTGCTTTCGGGTCTTGGCTTTGAGTCGGGTGGCCTTGCTGCAGCGCATGCGATCCACAACGGCCTCACGCAGGTGCCCCAGACCCACGGGCTCATGCACGGTTTCAAGGTGAACATTGGTAGCCTCACCCAGCTCGTCCTGGAAGGTGCCCCGTACCAGGACATCGTTGACTTCATCGAGTTCACGACTCGCGTGGGGCTGCCCACGACCCTCACCGAGGTCGGCATCGATGTGGACGACATCGACACGATCACCAAGGTCGCCGAGGGTGCGACGGCGGAGGGCGAGACCATCCACTGCATGCCCTTCGAGGTCACCGTGCCTGCGCTCGTTGATGCCCTGCGTTCGATCGAGCACCTTTCGCGGCGGATCCGCGAGGAGGCGGGGCTCCCCGCCCCTGTGCTGTACACCCCGAAGAAGCACTGATCCGGGGCGAAGTAGGTCGACGGGTCGCGGAACCATTCAACCTCGCCCCGTTTGAATCCGCCAAGGATCGACCTCCGCCGAGCCGAAGCGCGTGCCGCTACAGCTCGGCGGAGGTCGGTCAGCTTCGTCATCGCATAAGTCGCGCCCGGAGAGCGGAAAACTCCTCGAACCTTAAATGGCCTCCCCTGCAATGGCGAATCACCCTTTTCGGCCGGCAGATGCAGGAGGGCTCCTCGGCCCTTGCTCGCCGCTGCGCCGTGACTTGCGGTGCTCCCGAACAACTGCACGGCACTAATAGGGCTCTTCGCAGTTGAGGGTGTAGTCGAGGGTCGGCGGCTGGTTCGTGGATAGACGTCGAGGTCTTCCAGGATGGAAGTTCTCACACTGCCCAT
>NZ_JBIVQL010000026.1:0-18323 GCF_044755105.1 Arthrobacter sp. NPDC092385 | reverse complement strand
CGCTCGGCTTCCGCAACCTCGCGAACTACACAGCCAGGAGCCTGCTCGAGGCCGGAGGTTTCAGACCCTCGCTACACCCTTGATTCCGAAGAGCCCCTTATCCTGATCTCAGGCTTGGCAGTGGCCGCAGGACTCCCCTTCTGGGCCTCCGTTATCGCCATGACGCTGGGGGTCGTCATGGCCTTCATCCCGTACACAATTCTGGCTACGATCGGCGTGGACTACGGGCTCCCCGGCACTGTCGCCACCCGCGCCTTCCTAGGCATCAGAGGATCGCAAGTCATCATCGGCGGCATGCGCACCATCAGCTCCGCTTTCTGGTTTGCCTTCACAACACTGGCCGGCGCTGCCGGCATCGTGGCCATCATTAAGTCACTGTTCAACGCCGACGTTTCGCTTATTGTTGTGAGCCTCCTGTTCGCGGTTGCCCAGGCAGTGGTGGCACTGTTCGGCTATCACTCACTGAAGTGGCTCTCCCGGGTCGCATTCCCCGTCAAGCTCTTCGTTATCGCGTACCTGCTGTGGTGGCTTGCAACCTCAGGTGCACCCGGCTTTGCTCCGGCTGAGGTCTTCTCCTTCGCGGGCACTGAAGGATGGAACTGGTCGATCATCGCCGTATGGGCCAGCGGTATGGCAGTTGGATGGTTCGCCCAAGTCACGGACGCCGCAGACTACTGCCGCTACACCAACTCCCGGGTCCAGATGTGGACGGCAACTCTGCTGGCGGCAGTGGTTGGCGGTTTCGGCGCAGCTTTCTTCGGTGCTTACGCCGCAGCAGGCGCACTGGGCAAGACTGCCAACGCCTTTGAGGTCATCCCCAGCCTCAACCCCGGTGTAGTTACGCTCTTGCTCCTTCTGCTGTTGCTCGTCCTCGACAACTGGACCGTCAACGTCATGAACCTCTACACGGGCGGACTGGCGCTTGCCAACCTGATTTCCAAGCTTGGGCGCTTCTGGTCAACGATCGTAGTTGCAATTTTTGGGACGGTGCTTGCCGCTTTCCCCTTTATCGTGGAGCAGTTCACGGATGCCATCAACATTCTGGGTTACGGATTTGCGCCTCTGGTGGGCGTGTTCGTGGCTGACTACTTCATGAAGCGCGGCCATATAGATGTTCTCGGACTTTTCGACCGGAAGGGCCCCTACTGGTACTTCCACGGATTCAACCTGTCCGCCGTGGCATGGGTCATCATCGGTGCAATCGGATACAACTTCGTGCCTGTCTGGCTGATGCAGGGGCCAGCGGTCGCAGTGGCGGTGGGAATCGGGCACGCACTCACCACATCGTTGCTGAAGCGCTTGGGTCCTGATAAGCCGTTGACATCAGCATCTACAGTCAAGGGCAACATTGACGAAGATGGCCGGGACGCGAGTTTGGTGTCTTGAGCTAATAGGGAAGCTGACTGGTGTGCCGTTTCTCGAGAAACCGCACACCAGTCAGCGCAAAAGAAAAGCAAGTCTGGGGCTACATTCCGTCCGGGATCCTACGGCGGACGTCGAAAACAAGGAAAGTAAAATGAACACTATTGCTATCAAATCGGCCACAGTTATTGATGGCCTTGGGGGTGCCCCGCTGCAAGGCGGCACCGTCGTGATGGAGAACGGCGTCTTCACCGCTGTAGGCCCGGACGGGTCGGTCCGGATTCCCGATGGCGCGACCGTCGTTGACGGCACAGGAAAGTACGTCCTGCCTGGTTATGTCTCGGGCAATGTTCATCTTCTTGACGGCATCACCCTGCTCAGCGGCCCGGGCGGCATCGAATACCTGGCGCGCTGGGAAGGGCGCTTGGCGGACGTCATCATCGAGGCCGCCCAGATCGGGCTGAAGAACGGTATGACCACCGTCTTCGACACCTACAACGCACCCAGCCCTGTGCTCGCCGCCCGGGACCGCATCAACGCCGGCAAGGCGACCGCAGCGCGGATCTTTGCAGCAGGAACCATTATCGGCATGGGCGGACCGTTCAGCGCAGACCACCACGGCCGCAGCCGTCCCTACATCAGCAAGACCTTCGCCGACCGCCTCGACAGCCTCTTCGAGGTGGGCGTCGGACATCAACTGACAGTCCTTCCGACGAACGAAGTCCGTGCCCGTGTCCGCGACTACATCACCCGTGGTGTGGACATGGTTAAGGTATCGGTCAGCGAGCAGCTCGGTGGCATCGATATGGGCGGCCGCACGTACCTTTGCTTCAACGACAAAACCCTCAGGGCCATCGCAGAGGAAGTAAAGTCGGCAGGTATACCGTTGCTGACGCACACCTTCTCCACGCACGCGCTGGAGGCTGCCCTTGACGTCGAAGCAGACGTTCTGATCCACCCCACCATCACACGCCAGCAGCCGATCTCCACCGAATTGGTCGACAAGCTGCTCGCGGTGGGATCGGCCAGCGCACTGCAATCGGTCACCCATGCGCACCAGAGCAGGTGGGAATCAGAAGGAAGCCGGTGGGCCACCTACGCCGGCGGCCAGCACGCTCTGAACGAAAAGCTGCTGATCGACGCAGGGGCACCCATCATCCTCTCAACCGACGCCGGCTGCACCCCTCGCGACGTCCGCGAAGACCTCAACGTGGTGGATGACCCCGAATATCCGTGGACGATCGGCAGGGACCACCTCGCGTGGACACGCGCTGTGACGGAGAAGGGTATGGCGCCGATGGACGTCATCGTGGCATGCACCAGTGGCGTAGCCAAGGCCTACGGCCAGGACAAGATCGGTTCCATCCAGCCGGGCAAGTTCGCTGACCTGGTGGTTCTGGACGCCGACCCGTTGACGGACATTAACAACCTGGGTTCGATATCGGACGTGTACAAGGAAGGCACCAAGATCGACCGCGACGGCCTGCCGACCGAAGCCCTCGTGACGCAGCCAGTCCCCGTCGACTAAGACACCGCGTAGCGCTTCAGGGCAGGTGGCGGATTGGCCTGAAAGCGCACCGGTGTGCTGCGCGACGGTAACACGGACCACACCCTCCAAAGGCAGGGTAAGAATCATGGTCCTAAAGCAGTGGGGGATGGCGAACGCTCGCGACGCCATCCCCCTCTCGCATCCGCTTAAGACCAAGACCGGCCTCGCTCCCTAAGACTGGCCCTGCCAACGTAAGCTCCAGCAAGCGGGGAACGACGCCGGGCAGGAGGCTAAGCGGTGAAATCCCGGATCCGGCGCTACTAACGCTGGAAGAAGCCTCCATGGTCGGCTACGGGGCCGGAAATTGGTCCGGTATCAGGTAACACCCCAGCAACGCCTCGAGGACGAATGAAGGCATCAATGAGTGAAGTCGAAGGTGACGTTGTCGCCCAGAATGCAGGCGGAACCGGAGATTTAGAGTCCACTCTGATCCCCAAGCGCGCTTGGCGGGCCCTGGCGGCGCTGGCTGTGGCGATGCTGCTCAGCATGGCCACATGGTTCTCAGCAAGCGCGGTCGTTCCTCAGCTGGCAAGCCAGTTTCAATTGTCCGATTCGACCTCAGCCTGGCTGACCATAGGTGTACAGGTGGGGTTTGTCATCGGCGCCCTGGTACTTGCGACGACCAGTGCCGCAGATCGGTTCGGCCCACGGCATCTCATGTTCGCTGGCGCCACCCTGGCCGGCATCATGAACCTGGGAATGCTGGCAGCAAACGACGCGTGGCAGATCATCGCCCTTCGCATCCTAACCGGTGCCTGCCTGGCGGCGGTGTACCCCTCGGCGATGAAGTGCATCTCCACGTGGTTCAAGACCTCCCGGGCGACCGCCGTTGGCGTCATGATTGGTGCGCTGACCGTCGGATCAGCGTCCCCTCACCTCGTGGCGGCCGCGGGAAGCCTGGACTGGCGATTCGTAGTGGTTGGCACCAGCCTGCTAAGCGCTGCGGGCGGGCTCACTGCGCTGTTGGCGGCGAAAGACGGCCCTTTCACCTTTCCGCGCAGTAAATTCTCCTTGCGAGAGGCACTCCGGGCATTCACCGCACGTCCCGTACTCATGAGCTCGCTGGGGTATTTCGGCCACATGTGGGAGCTGTACGCCATGTGGTCATGGTTCTCCGTGTACCTCAGTTCAGTGCTTGCCCGCTCCGACTCGCCCCTTACAGAGCAGTTCGCAAGCCTGGCGACTTTCGTCGTCGTCAGCATAGGGGCGGTTGGCTGTCTGGTCGGCGGCCGCTTGGCAGAACGCGTCGGAAGCGCAAAGTCAGCCATCGTTTCCATGATCTTCTCTGGCGCCTGCGCCGCGGTAATCGGCTGGATACCGGCCGGCGCCCTCTGGCTCGTCCTGCTCATCGCCCTCCTCTGGGGGTTCTGGGTCATCGCTGACTCCGCCCAGTTCTCAGTGCTCATCACTCAAGTAGCCGACCAGCGATATGTGGGCAGTATGTTAACCCTGCAGATGGCCCTCGGTTACACCGTGACCGTTCCCATCGTCTGGCTCGTCCCCACACTGCAGGCTAACGCCGGCTGGGGATGGGCATTCGTCTGCCTCGCCCTCGGCCCGGCCATAGGGGTGTTGGCAATCCGCAGCGTGCTGAGGCAACTGAAACATCATGGCGAAGGCCAATAGAACCAACAGCAGGCTCAGCCCCGGCGCAAGGTGCTGTTGCCTCCCTCCACCGCGTTGGAGGACTTTACCAGCGCCCATCCGCCCGCACGACGATGCCAGGGATTACGGACCTGAGATGTACATGTCGCAGCAGCAACTTCAAAGTCAGGACCACATCAAATGACCACGAACATCGGCCGTCTTGAGCAGATCATCCGCACAATCGCTGACACCTGCGTCGAACAGGAGGGCTACTTCTCCGATCTCGACTCCGTTGTCGGCGACGGAGACTTCGGCTATTCGCTGGCACGAGGCTTTGAAAAACTGATCGAGCAGTGGGACACCCTGCCAAAAGAAAGCGCCAGCGCCTTCCTTCAGTCGGTAGCCCTCTGCCTCAGCTCACGCATTGGGGGGACTTCCGGGCCGATCTGGGGCACTGCGTTCCTTCGTGCCGGAACTGCCGTCAAAGGCGTTGACGAGCTGAAAATCCAAGACGTCGTGGCCATGCTCAGGGCAGCGATCGCCGGAATCAAGGCCCGTGGTGGCGCGGAGGTGGGCGACAAGACCCTCCTCGACGCTCTCGTTCCCATGACCGACAACGTCGAGGACCTAAGCACCTCGGGCTCACAGACGCGGGAGATTGCGGTCTCTGCCGCAAAAACCGCACGTGACGCTGCAGACGCGGCCAGTGTGCTGGTGGCCCGACGCGGACGCGCCAGCTACAGCGGCGAGCGGAGCGTGGGTGTCCCCGATCCCGGAGCCGTTGCCATCGCGGTCCTGGCCGAACGCATCGCAGAGTCCTGGAGTTGATCTCCCCACACCCAGCCGATGTGAGCGGCCCAGCCGATGCCCTCAAGGTCCGATGAGGCAGACTCCTCGGCTGTTCTCTACCTTGTGAAGCAGAGAACTTGATGCCGCGAGTCGGCCTGCTAAACAAGAGCCCCTGTACAGGGGTGCGTGCACCCGGGCACAGCGCCCCGTCATGTCTGATGGGCCGAGCCTGACAGCTCCGCAGCAGTTGTTCTCCACTGAGCTTAGCCAAGCGTCTGGGAAGCGAGGGTGGGGCACGCGGGATCAGGATTGCGCCCAGCCCACCCCCAAGCACCGATGCAATCACAGCGCTGCATCTCCGCGGGGCGCCAACGTGCCTGTACGGGTCCTCTTGCGGTCGGTCCGCCGCGGGCACTCAGCGTCCGCGCGATCTCTGCTCCCACATCGCCGCCAGGCCGGACTGCCTCCAACCTCAGTCAGCCTGTTTCAGGGTAGACCCTTGATTTCCCAGCCCGCGAACCCTACTATCTATACAACCCTATACAAGTATAGATCGGAGAACCATGCTTATTGGTATCGGTTGTGACCCAAACGCGAGCGATCTTAAGGCGGTGCTCGCCCGCTATGCAGTTGAGCTCGGCCACGAGGTACGCGATTTTGGATCTGAAGACCCCCTCTACCCGCTGACAGCCATCAATGTCGCCGAAAGTGTCGCCCGGGGTGAGGTCGACAGGGGAGTAGTGCTGTGCGGCACCGGCATCGGAGTCTCCATCGCTGCAAACAAAGTCAAGGGAGCCTACTGCGCGCTGCTTATGGACTCGTACCAGGCCGAGCGTGCCCAATTGAGCAACAGTGCCAACATGATCGCCATGGGCGCCCAGGTCATCGGTCCCGAAACCGCGAAGCGGCTGTTGCGTGACTATCTTGCAGTGGCATACGAACCGTCAGAGCGCAGCACGCCAAAGCTCGCCGAACTTTATCGCTACGAGGGCGGGAATGAGGCGCGCCCATGAACGACGACATCGCAGCCCTCGAACTCGAAGCAACCAGGGCCAGACTCCTGGTCCTCCGCATGCTCCGCGCGGGCGGTTCTGGACACCTTGGCGGAGCCCTTTCCTGCATTGACATCCTCACTGCACTCTACTTCCGTACGATGAACGTCGACCCGGCCAAGCCGACGGATCCTCGCCGGGACCGCTTCCTTCTCTCTGCCGGGCACAAAGCCATGGCTCAGTACGCTGTCCTTGCCCGGCGCGGATTCTTTCCAGAAGACCTGGTGGACACGTATGCCGGGCATGGAAGTCGACTCGCCGGCCACCCTGACATGCATAAACTTCCCGGAGTGGAGGCCAACACAGGGGCCCTTGGGCACGGCCTCCCCATCGCTTGCGGCATGGCTCTCGGATTGCGGCTCTCCGGCGGCGCCGGCCGGGTATTTACAGTTCTTGGAGATGGCGAGCTCCCCGAGGGTTCCAACTGGGAAGGGGCCGCCATCGCTGCACACCACAAGCTGAACAATTTGGTTGCATTCATCGACGTCAACGACTTGCAAATCAGCGGCCATACGGCGGACGTAATGAACATGGAGCCAATCACGGACAAGTTCAGCGCCTTCGGATGGGCCGTGCGCACGATCGACGGCAATGACATGCGCGAAGTCATCTCCGTCCTCGACCAGACACCACTTAGCACGAGCAGACCGACGGCCATCGTGGCCCGGACCACTAAGGCGCAGGGCATCAGCTTTCTGGAAGGAACTGCAGCATCGCACTACTGGAAACCAAATCCGGAAGAACTAGACGCTGCCGAGGCAGAGCTGCAGAACCGACTGGCCACAATCTCAGAAACGGTGGGAACACGATGAGCACACCCCTGATCGATCCGCGCAAGACCTTCGGGGAAGCCGTAACCAGCAGGGCACAGAACGATGACAGGATTGTGGTCCTCTCCGCCGACAGCGGCGTGTCCTCGGGTTTCGGTACCTTCAAGAGCCGGCACCCGGAACGATATTTTGAATTCGGAATCCAGGAACACGGTGTCACGGGGGTCGCCTCAGGGCTGGCTACTACCGGGCGGATTCCGGTGTTTGCCGCCATCGCCGCCTTCGTCACAAACCGCAACTACGAGGCCTTTCGTAATGACATCGCCTACATGGGCCAAAACGTCAAGATTGTCGGACGTAACGGAGGGATGACCTACTCGGACCTCGGACCAACCCACTACTCGCTCGAAGACTACGCCATCATCCGGATGCTGCCCGGCGTTGTGATCATCTCTCCCCAGGACCCCGGCGAGATCCGGGCTGCCGTGGATGCGATGCTCACCCATGAGGGTCCCGTCTATATGCGCGTGGGCGGTCCCGCCATCCCCGACCTTTTTGAGGAAGAGCCCTTCGTCATCGGTAAAGGGCGTTCCATCCGCACGGGGGAGAAGGCGACCGTTGTCACGACCGGGGCCGTAACCGCCGAAGCGATCCACGCCGTCGACCTCCTCGCTGCCGACGGCATCGGAGTGGACCTGATCGGTATGCCGACCGTGGAGCCGGTCGACGCTGAGCTGATCACTACCTCGGCCGCACGCACCGGCCATGTGATCACGGTCGAGGAGCACTACATCCGAGGAGGCCTCTCCGCAGCGGTCTCAGAGACGATCCGCCACCTCGGAGTCCGCCATGATGCAATCGGACTCCCTCACCAGCATGTGATCACAGGGACGTACTCAGGGCTGCTGCAGCACTACGGACTTGACGCTGCCGGACTCCACGCGAAGCTGACAGACTTGCTTGCGGCCTGAGCTCAGCACGGCCAGACGCGTACCGGGTCGTCATAGCGAATTACCGCCTCTGTCCGCCACTTCGGATACGGCAGCCGGGACGACAGGATCGCGCGGATGGACCTGCCCTCTGACTAGCGAGCATGCCCCCCCGGAATCGGATGCAGCCGCCGCATCACTCATGTCGCCGACGGGCACAAGCATTACGAAGATCGAACAATCCAGCACCTGTCCCAGCCAGTCCGCAATCTCAAAAGGAGTGTGCGCATGATCTACGAAGTCGCAACACTGACCATCAAGCCCGGCTCCGAAGCCGCTTTCGAAGACGTCCTCTCGCAGGCCGTCCCGCTTTTTCAGCAAGCCCCGGGCGCACTCAGCCTCCGCGTGGACCGGACCGTGGAGAACATGTCCGAATACACCCTGATCGTTGGCTGGGCAACCCTGGAAGATCATACGGAACGGTTTCGCAGCTCTACAGCATTCACCAGGTGGCGGGAACTCGCAGGACCTCACTTCGCGCAGCCACCCCAGGTCAAACACACCCAGCAGGCCTACCTTGGCTTCTGACCCCGCTGTGATCATGGGAGGTCCGGCCTTCATCTGGCGGATCTTTCATGGTGCGTTGTGCAGATGATTACCACTCAGCAGGAGCAGGAGCCTGGTTCAATCGAGCTGGTAGTCGAACTTCAGCTGCATGGTGTCACCACGGAAGACGATCGAAGAGTACTCAAAGGCCGTGCCCGCCGGGTCCGAAATGACGTCAGTGAGCAGCAGCGCCGGGTCTCCCCGGCGCAAGCCAAGTTGCCGGGCTTCATTGCCATCCACAGCCACGGCCTCGAGGTTTTCCCTGACACTTTTCATCGGGAGGCTGTAGTTCTCCTCGAGGACCACGCAGAGCTGCTCGTTGACGACGTCGTGCGTGTCCAACCCGGGCGCCAAACGGGCCGGAATGAACGAGCGGTGCAAGCTCAAGGGTTTGCCGTCAACGGTGCGCAAGCGAACGATCGCGAAAACCTGGTCCTCTGGACCGAGCCCCAGCCTTTCCCGCACTCTGGCGGGCGGAGCAGCCAGGTCAAGCGAGACAAGCTGTGTCGAGGTGTGGTAGCCGAGGGCCTCGAGTTGCTCCCGGATGCCCTTATAGGCCGGCGACACTGCGCTGATCTTCCGCGGGGCTACGTACGTGCCTTTGCCCGCGACACGGATCAGCAGCCCATCGGCAGTGAGCTTGTTGAGCACGCCCCGGACCGTCATCCTGCTCAGTCCGTAAATCCTGTTCAACTCGTTCTCGGAGGGGATCCGCTGGTCGGGCGCCCACTCGCCACTCGTGATCTTGGCCAGCAGGATCTCTTCAAGTTGCAGGTACAGCGGGACAGAAGAGTCACGCTCAAGCACATCAGTCATATTGGCACCTCCTAGCCGATTATAGCCCGCCGCGGTGTTGTATAGCGCGGTACATACTTGTATAGTCTACGTTAGTTTCAGGTTTTATGGTGCGCGTCACAGTAATCCGACGCGGGCAACTTGGAAGGAACCACTGAAAGGTAAGGACGAGGATGCTCGTTTCGACAGCAACACTGACCAGAACCGCACGCGATCACGGATACGCCGTGCCGGCGGTCAACGTCTTCGATGAAGTCAGCATGCGGGCCGTAGTCGAGGCCGCCCAGGCCTGCTCTGCCCCGCTTATTGTGCAGGTGTCGGTCAAAACGGTGCGCACCGCCGGCACACGGCTTCTCAGCGCGACATTCGAAGCCGTGACGAAAGATGTCACCGTGCCCGTGGCACTGCATCTGGACCACTGTCCGGACCGGACCGTCATTGACGAGGTCGTGGCCGCGGGCTGGTCCTCGGTTCTTTTCGACGCTTCCGACCGCGACTTTGAGTCCGCCGTCAGGGAAACTACCGAGGTTGTCGCCCAGGCCCACGCTGCCGGCGTGGACGTGGAGTCCGAGATTGAAAACATCTTGGGCGTTGAGGACGGCGTCGGTTCCGACACCGCACTGCACTCTTACACCGTCGAGCAACTCGCGGCGGCCGCTAAGAGTACCGGCGCTGACATGCTTGCACCCCAGGTGGGCACCAGTCACGGGGCGTTTAAGACCCCCCCGAAGCTTCTGCCAAGTCGCGTGCGCGAGCTCGCCGCCCTCGTCGACAGGCCGATCGTCCTCCACGGCGGCACCGGCCTCTCCGCAGCAGACTTCAAGCTGTTCATCGACGCGGGCGTGTCAAAGATCAACATCTCCACAGCCGTCAAGCATTCCTACATGCAGGCAGCCGCTAAGCACCTTGACGGCGCCCGTCTCAACGACCGGTGGGATCCACCGAGCCTGTTCCGGGATGTCTCGGCGGCCGTCCGGAACGAAATTGTGGAACACATCGAGCAGTTCGGTGCGGCTGGCCGCGCACAGCACGCCAACGAGGCAGTAGGTTCCCGATGAGCGATGCCCTGATTTTCGACTGCGACGGCGTCCTCTCCGACACCGAGCGTGATGGCCACTTGCCGGCATTCAACGCGACTTTCGAGCACTTCGGACTGCCGGTGCACTGGTCTCAGGAAGACTACGCCCAAATGCTGGCCATCGGCGGCGGCAAGGAGCGGCTCGGCAAACTGCTCACACCCGAATTCATCGCGAAGGCAGGCCTTCCCGAGGACCGGGAGGCCCAGCACGACCTGATCGCACAGTGGCACCGCGAAAAGACTGCCCGCTACACGGCGATGGTACGCGCCGGAGAGCTGCCCCCACGCCCTGGAATCGCCCGGATCTCGGCCGAGGCCGCTGACGCGGGCTGGCAACTCGCAGTGGCATCAACCTCAGCCGAGGAATCGGTCCGGGCAGTCCTCGAACATGTCGTTGGAACCGATCTGGCCAGGCAGTTCTCAGTCTTTGCAGGCGACATGGTCGAACACAAAAAGCCCGCGCCCGACATCTATCACCTTGCCATTAGGGAACTCGGCATCCAGCCCACTCAGGCAGTAGTGGTCGAGGACAGCGCTAACGGCCTTAGGGCCGCCCTCGCTGCCGGCCTGACCACCGTTGTCACCCGCAGCAGCTACACCATCAATGAAGATTTCACGGGGGCGGCGCTGGTTGTCGACTCGCTCGGCCAGCTGCCGGACCATCCCGTGGCCGTGGTCTCCGACCCGCACGCCGTCGGCGTCGACGGCGAAGTGTCGTTGAAGAATCTTCTTGACCTCCTAAATGCAACGTCCATCCCAACCTTCTCTTGATTTCCTAAGGAGCCTTGAAATGCAAAACGACACCGCCTCCGTTACAGAAGGCACAATTCGTCTCGAAGACGTCGTGAAGACGATCGCGCAGACCTGTGTTGAAAACGAGACGTACTTCTGCGATCTCGACGCGGTCGCCGGCGACGGCGACTTCGGCTATTCCCTTGCCCGCGGCTTCGAGATCGTGCTCGAATCCTGGGAGGGCTACGACCGATCCGACCTCGGCTCTTTCCTGGGCGGCGTGGCCCTAACGATGAGCAGCAGGATCGGAGGAAGCTCAGGCCCGATTTGGGGAACCGCATTCCTTCGCGCGTCCTCCGTCGCCCGCGGCAAGCAGCAGCTCGAAGGTGCCGACGTCGTTGCCATGCTCCGGGCCGCGACCGAGGGCATCATGGCCCGCGGCGGCGCCAGCCTGGGAGACAAGACCCTGCTTGACGCGCTCGTACCCCTCACTGATGCTATCGAGGCCGGAGTCAGGGCAGGATCTGACCCCAAAGCCATCGCCAAGAGTGCTGCAGTCGTCGCCCGTGATGCTGCTGAGCGCACGAGCACGCTGACAGCCCGCCGCGGCCGCGCGTCCTACACGGGTGAGCGCAGCGTCGGCTCACCTGACCCCGGAGCGATCGCAATGGCGGTACTGGCTGAGCGGATTGCGGGTACCCGGTGACGAATTCAAGCGCAGGATCAACGACAACGATTCAGAGAAAGACGGCAATGAAAAAGTTCATTAACGACCCCAAAGCGTTCGTCCCCGAGATGCTCAAGGGCATCGCTCTGGCCAACCCGGAGACCTTGACGTACGTCCCGGAGTACAACCTCATCATGCGCTCCGACGCTCCACGGCAGGACAAAGTCTCTATCATTCAGGGATCCGGCTCGGGACATGAACCGGCGCACGTCATGGCGGTCGGCAAGGGCATGCTCGACGGCGCCTGCCCCGGCGATATCTTCGCTGCGCCGCCAGCGGATTACGTCGTAGAGGCCACCCGCCGCCTCGCCAGCGACAAAGGCGTGCTCCTCCTGGTGAACAACTACACCGGAGACAAGATGGCCTTCGAGATGGCCGCCGAATTCGCCGCGGCTGAGGGCATCAATGTGCGCACCCTCTTTATCAACGACGACGTCGCGGTCGAAGACTCGCTTTACACCATTGGTCGCCGAGGAGTGGCCGGCAACTTCTTCGTCATGAAAGCAGTCGGGGCTGCCGCCGAAGCCGGCGCCGACCTGGACGAGGTCGTACGTATCGGCGAGAAGGTGAACGCCGCAACCCGTACGATGGGCGTTGCACTGAGCGCGTGCACGCCTCCCGCGAAGGGTGCCCCGCTGTTCGAGATGGCCGACGACGAAATGGAAATCGGCGTTGGAATCCATGGCGAGCCAGGCCGCCGCCGCGTCAAAATCGCCACGGCCGACGAGATTGTGGACGAGCTGCTCAACGCAATTGTCCCCGACCTGCCATTCGCAGACGGTGACGAAGTGGCCCTCATGGTCAACGGACTGGGCGGCACGCCCATCAGCGAGCTCTACATTCTGAACGGCAGCGCACACACGCGTCTTGCCGAAAAAGGCATCACGGTAAGCCGGAGCTATGTAGGCGAATACTGCACCGCGCTGGACATGATTGGAATGTCCCTGACTCTCGTGAAGCTCGACGACGAGATCAAGGAACTGCTGGCAGCCCCGGCTGAGATCGCTGCCCGCATCTTCTGACCAATCGGCACCCTCCGATATTCCGAAGAGTTACATCACCACCAGCGTCATGGCAGTACTCTGAACTGGCCGGCAGGGACTCCTGGCGGCCAGTTCGGACTCCCTAGTTGAAGTTCTACAAGCCGCCGTTCCCCTGACGAATAACCAGCTCCGAGGCGAGACCACCGGGCGGAAGCAGCAAGCATTCCGGTGAGCTCCAAAAGAAAGGCATTTCACTTGTCTCCTAAGGCTATGTCCTCCGTCCGCGTAGCGGTTGTAAGCGCCCAATGGCATGCAGACATCGTTGATCGTGCCGTGGAAAGCTTTCAGGCACGGTTGAAAGAATCCGGCATTACCAACGTGGATGTCCACCAAGTGCCTGGCGCCTTCGAAATCCCGCTACTCGTCCGACGCCTCGCAGTATCCGGTCATTACGACGGAATCGCCACCTCTGCCCTCGTGGTTGACGGGGGCATTTATCGCCACGAATTTGTCGCACAAAGCGTCGTGGACGCCCTTATGAGAGTGCAATTGGAAACTGACGTACCAGTTTTCTCCGGAGTCCTAACTCCTCACCATTTCCACGAGCATGAAGAACATCGCAACCAGTTTTCCCGGCATTTTGTAGCCAAGGGGAAGGAACTGGCCGACGCTCTCACCTCAACTCTTACAACCTTGGCGTCCCTCCAGGAGGCCTAAAGGACACACAGACCCACAGAACGTGGTGATACCTGCACATGTGTCTTTCCGGGGCCTTCAAGAACAAAAAGCCCTAGTCCGGCGGTCCGCCAAGCTCCATTGTGTAACAAGTAGCTGTGCCCTCGAGAACAACTGTTCCGTCATCACGAACCACCCACGTACGTAACGTCGTAACAGGCTTGTCTGCACGTACTTCAGTTACCTCGACGTGCCCGGTAATAACGTCACCAGGACGAACAGGAGCCATGAAGTTCCAGTTCACGCTCAGGAAGACGGATCCGGGTCCCGGCAGCTCCTCAGCCACGACGGCGTTCAGGATGGCACTAGTTACACCACCTTGGACAATAATCTCGCCAAACCGTGAGGTCTGGGCAGCCCGGAGATCGTAGTGTAGGGGGTTGCGGTCACCGCTGATCTGGGTGAACAACGAGATGTCCTCGTGGGTGACTTTGCGCGACAGATGAGCGGTTTGCCCAACGATGGGTCTGGGACGATTGGGATGAGCTTCCATGGTCAACCTTTCGTGAACGGCCCCGGAAGGCGGGCTGTAAATTATGCGGGATAAGGGCCCGCAACGGACGGTGCTGCTACTGCCCCACCCGAAGCTCCGGGGCATGCTGCCTAGGGCCGGAATGGGTTTCCGACGGGTATCTCGAGGAGACTCGAAATCACCCGGCTGGGAATCACGTCCTCGAACGCGTGGATAGGAACCCCTGTCTCGACCAAGACCCCGAACATACCGGCTCGTTGAGCTGCCGCGACGTCTGTAAGAATTTGGTCGCCGACAGCAACTGTGCGGTCGGGGCGGCTCCCGAGCATTTCCAGAGCAATCCGGGGCATGTGTGACTCGGGCTTCCCAATCACTTCGGGCGTGGTGAGGTGTCGCGTGGCGGCTTCGACTGCCGCGACCAAGGTGCCCGCGCCCGGATCCAGTTCTCCGCCTTCAGGGATCAGCCTGTCTGGATTCGTAGCGATGAAGTGAGCACCAGCAAGAATCGCTCGTACGGCCGTGCGAAGTTTCACGTAGGTCAGTTCACGGTCGAGCCCGATAACAACGATGTCCGGCTTGTGGCTTGAGAGGACGAATCCCGTTTCCTCAATTTCACGCGAAAGTGCGGGCGCTCCCACTACGTAGACGATTAGGCCCTGCTCGTAGTTTTCCACGAGGTAGCGTGCCGTGGCATAGGCAGTGTTGACGATCTGCTCGGGGTCGGCGGCGAAGCCCATCCTGGTCAGCTTCGCGGCGAAGTCGGCACGCGATTTTGTGGAGTTGTTTGTCATGAACACCGTAGGGACCGCACTGGTGCGGAACTGATGCAGCGCCTGGATCGCGCTCTCAATGGGGACATCACCGCGGTAAATTGTTCCGTCCAGATCGAGGACCAACCCCTCAATCGGATCCGGCCAGGGCTGGTTTTCAAAGTTGATCACGGCTCCATCACCATCCCGCCATTGTATTGATAGGGGAGCCAGTAGCATCCAGCAGCCGCCCGAGCGCCGGGGACGGAACTCGTTTCGCCATACCCCGTTGCCCGGAAGCATCGACCTAGTCGATAAACCACACGCTTCAGCCTGACGCCGCAAATGCCCGCGCGGGGGCAAGGACCGCTTGCGCAGCGTCCTCAGCCTTGCATTGGCGCAGCAGCGGCACCGGCGGCACGTCCCCCGTCGTCTAGCGGGACATTCGTACTCCCAAAATCAACAAGTGTTCCACGCTCGATAGCCGTGATTCCGTCAAGCTCGGGGAGAGAGTTCAGAGATGGTGGTAGCGAGGACACTCTGGACGGAATGTAGGCAGTAACTTGGCACCGTCTAAGGGCATCGAATGAGGATGCGGGCACACCGGCGGTCCGGCGGCGAGTGTTTCGCCACCGGACCACCGGTCACAAGGACATGTGTGCTGAAGACATGTTCTCCGGTTTCTGTTTACGGTTTCCTATGTTTCGCCTCCTTCTCCTCAGCCTGCTGGTTTGCAGCCGCTTCAGCTCAATGCACAGGCGTTTCGGATGCGTTCTAGGTGGCTAGGAGACCTTGCGCTTGCGGAGCATCAGCAGGCCGGCCACCAGCATCAGCAGGGCGAGCGGGACCAGTGAGGCGTCAACACCGGTGTTCGCGAGTGCAGCGGCGCCGTTCTGCGTAGGGGTGTTACGGGGAGTGGAGACCGCCGGAATCGCGCCGCCTACAGCAGTGGATCCGGCGGCAGCTACCGGGAAGCTTCCGGTGCTGATTGTGCCACTGCCGTTGTCCGTGCCCGCGGTGCCGTTGCCGGTACCGTCTCCGGTGCCGGCGCCATTGTCGGTGTCGTTGCCTGGGTTGCTGGTGCCGGGATCGACAGTGCCAACTCCGCCGGTGTTTCCATCGCCGGGAGTCCCGGTGCCAGGGGTTTCGGTGCCGTTGCCGCCACCGATCAGCCCGATACCGAGGTCAATCCCCAGATCCACACCAGCGTCCAGGCTCCCGTTACCGCCGGTGGTGCCGTCGGTGCCGGTGACATTTCCGAGTCCGAGTGCCACGTTGGCGTCCACTGCTGCGTCGAGTCCGCCGGTGGTCCCGTCGGTGCCGGCAACGTCACCCAGGCCGAGCGCTACATCGGTGTCAACTGCTGCGTCGACTGCGTTGGTGCCGTTGGTTCCGAGGTCGCCCAGGCCGAGGGCTGCGTCAACGGCGGCACCCAGTCCGTCGCTGGGTCCGTTCGAACCGGTGACATTCCCCAGGCCCAGCGCGACGTCGGCATCCACGGCAGCGTCCACCGTGTCGGTGCCGCTCGTGCCCAGGTCGCCGAGTCCGAGGTTGACGTCCGCAACTGCCGCAACGTCCGCGGCGGTGCCGTCGGTTCCGGTGATGTTGCCGACGCCGAGGGCTGCGGCTGCGTCAACGCCTACGTCTGCGGTTCCCGAGTCGGTGCTGTTGGTGCCCAGGTCGCCGAGCCCGAGGTTGATGTCCGCAACTGCGGCAACATCGGCGATGGTGCCGTCGGTGCCGGTTCCGGTGATGTTGCCGACGCCGAGGGCTGCGGCTGCGTCAACGGCTACGTCTGCGGTTCCCGCGTCGGTGCCGTTGGTGCCCAGGTCACTGAGCCCCAGGTTGACGTTCGCAACTGCGGCAAGATCGGCGATGGTTCCGTTGGCTCCGGTTCCGGTGACGTTGCCGAGGTTGATGTCGGCCGCTGCTGCGACATCGGCGATGGTGCCGTCAGCCTCGGCTCCGGTCACGTTGCCGAGCCCGAGGTTTACGTCCACTACGGCGGCGACGTTCGTTGAGTCGGACGGCGTTGGGTCACCCAGCAGGCCCAACGACGTCGTATCAGCGGACGCCGCCGCCGAGATGAGGGCGGAAGCGGAAAGATCCGATCCGCTGGTCGTATCCGCGGCGTTTGCCGCGCTGCAGCCGAGGGCTAGAAGCCCGCCGGCAAAGAGGGTGCCAAGCAGCCCCCTGCGAAGGTTGGAACTCATGGTGATTTTCTCCTGAAAAAAGTTGAGATGAGGGCGCTGGTCAGCTGCCCGAATGGCCACGTGCTGCCTGGGTCGGCAGGGTGGGGCTCAACTAGTCAGGAGAGGAACCGGGGTCGAACGACACCGGTGCAGGAGCGTGCTCAGAGGCCCCGCCGGCAAGGACAGTGCCGGCAACTGCATGGTCAAGATCGAAAGCGCTCAGCCACGCAGCCGAGCTGGGAGAGCCGCCCGAGGAGCCGCCGCTGCCTGCGCCGGAACCGGGCGCAGCCGGGGCCTGGGCAGGGTAGGCGGGGTCAGCGGTTCCGGGCTGGTCGCTGCCGAGGGATGGCCGCTCATGGGCCAAAGTCGGGAAGACCGACGTGCCCGCAAGGGCAGCCGGGCCCGCGGCGGCGGGAGTGGCTTCGAGCGTGCCGGATGTTGCGGGCTCCGGCGCACTTGGAATCACTGCTGCAGGGCCTGTCACGGCTTGATCGGCAGCCGCAGCTTCGGCGCTGCCCGTCTCTGCCGGCACCGAGGGAAGGGCGGGTTCTGAGTGTTCCGGGGCTGCCGCCAGGGGCAGTTCCGGGACATCAATAGGCAGGGGAGCGGACCCGGTCACAACATCGGCAACAGGCTGCAGCACCGGTTCGAGCACTGGAAGCGTTTCGGTGACCGGTGGCACGACGGTTTCCACGACGGCCGTGGTTGCACCGTCAGCAATGCGGGCAACCGGAGCTGTCACTTCTGACACTGTGCCGGCAGGGACCACCTGGTTGATCACCGGAACGGACGAGACCAAGTCATCAGCAGTTGCGGAGAGTTGGTTCACCACCGGATGCACCAGGCCGACGGATGGCGGTGCAGCCGGAGCTTTGGTCGGCGCGGGTGCGGCCGGGACCACTTTTTCGGCCACCGATTGCACAGAACTGGTCACGGATCCCACCAGCGACGAAGTGTCCGGCAGCGCATCGGCAGATGCCGCCGGAGAAGAAAATGTCAGCCAGGTGAACGCAGCGGCTCCAGCCAGCAACACCGGCCGCAGGGCACGCCACGGTGAACGAGATTCACCCATGCGTACCACCCCCAGTACTGATGCATTCGAGACGGCAACAGCCTAAAACGGCCCATCGCATTTGAGGGTGTAGCAGTGGTCGGAAACCTCCGGTTTCGAGGAGCGATCGGGCGATGTAGGTGGTGAGGTTGCGGAAGCCGAGGG
>NZ_JBIVQL010000025.1:0-19134 GCF_044755105.1 Arthrobacter sp. NPDC092385 | reverse complement strand
TACCAGCGCTAACCCAGCCGACACCCCGAACCTAGGCTCACAACACTCTGAACCCGGTGGTACTCGCAGGCCTCAAATACACCGGCTCACCAGCAATGTTGACATGGCTGCTCTTCTTCGCCCATCGTCCGATGGTTTCTGGGGAGCATCCTGGACAGTCTCGTTAGGCGCTGCTGAGCGTGACCGAGATCAGCTCCCGGAGTGCAGTGGAGTAAGTATGGGAGTTGGGATCGCCGCGTGTCATCGGCGACGGACTGCGACCCAGAGCCCGCATCTTCGACAAATATGGGCGCTACCGCCGGCCAGCGCATGCAGCTTCTTCACCTCTAAGCGTCGACCACAGCACGAACAGTGCGCTGTGGCCGTGCTGGGCGGACTGCTGCGGCTAGTGCCGCTGATCCGGCGCAGTAGTGTCATGCGCCAGTGTAGGACCGATGTGGCGGTAGGCGCACAAATGCTTGGCGTCAGGTCATGCCTTATGTGTGAGGATGTGGCAGATATCTGATGGTCCACAGGCGGCCGGGTCGAGGGTGCGGCCGGTTTCTAGGAGCATCTCGAGCTCGTCTGCCAGATTGGCGAGTTCCTGCAGCCGCGCCTGCACCTCTGCCCGTTTCTGCTCAAGGACGAGTGTCACATGCGTGCAAGGCGTCTGACCCGCATCACGTAGGTGGAGGACCTGCGCAATCTCGGCCAGGGTAAGACCGGCACTTTGCGCGGTGCGGATGAACTGTAGCCGGCCGATGGCTGTCGCATCGTATGACCGATAACCATTCGTCGCTCGCCCAGGTTCAGGCATGAGTCCCTGACGCTCGTAGAAGCGGATGGCCTGACGGCCCACGCCAGTGACGGCGGAAAGCTCCCCGATCAACATCACCCGAGCCTAACGCTTGACCTTGTAGTGCACTACAAGGTTTACGGTGAGCGCATGGACATCACTCTGCAGTATTTTGATGGTTGCCCGAACTGGACCGTCGTTGATAAACGGCTGCGATTGCTCTCTGCGGAGCGCCCCGACATCGCACTCAACTACCAGCTCATCGACACGGTGGAAGAAGCCGAACGTATGGGTTTTCATGGCTCTCCCACCATCCTGATTGACGGCGTCGACGCGTTCGGCGACGCAACCACCCCCGTAGGGCTCGCCTGCCGCAGGTATATGACCGACAAAGGCCCCGCGGGCGCACCAAGCATGGCGCAACTCAAATCCGTCATCGACTAGGCGACCGCCGCAGGGATCACGGAGGCAAGACCTGCGCAGGCGAACAGGTCCGCATCCGTGCGTGCGTCCGTTGCGGGGGCGTATAGGTGAACCCATCGGCAGGAGGGTCAGGAGTCGCGCGGCTCAGGGGTGCGGCCGCGGGTGCTGAACAGGGTTTCCAGGATCAGTAGCCCAACACCGACCGAGACGAAGACATCAGCCAGATTGAAAGTGGAGAACCAGGAGACGTGCAGGTAGTCGACCACACCACCGCCGGCCAGCCGATCAAGGAAATTACCCAACGCGCCGCCGAGAATCATTGCCCCGCCTATTAGGCCGAGCCGGCCCAGCGTCTCGGCCGACGCCAGGAGGAACCATGCCAGACCCGCGATGATCGCTCCAGTGCCGAGCAGGATGACGATCGGCGGCAGATCGGCTCCGAAGCTGAAAGCGACACCCGGGTTGAAGTGCAGCCGCAAGTCCACGAGTCCACCTTCGATGGTTTGGCCCTCACGCAGCTGTAGCTCGACGACGGCCTTCACGGCAAGATCAATACCAACCAGGATCAAAGACCCGACCAGCATCCACACCCGGGCTTTATTGCGTGCTCTCCATGCAGCGGACGCAGCGGGCTTGTCCTTACTCATCGCGTTTTCCCGTTGTTGCCGCTTGGCGCGGTGTTAACAATCTGGGGGGAAACCTGGCGCCGCTTGGACGGAGGTAGGTGCATGTCGTCACAGGCCGAACGCTCCACCACTGATGAGGATGAACAGGCCAAGAGCGATGAGGACGACGGGGAACAGGATGTGCTCCCAGCGTTCGAGAGCTTCCGCGATGGGGCGTCGTGTAGCCACGAACTTGGCGAGCCACACAAGGACGATCACGAGGGCGAGGAAGACCGCGCAGTAGGCGATGACGGCGGTCGGCCCGACATTCAGGAATACCGGGACATAGACCCCGATATTGTCGCCACCGTTGGCGAAGGTCACGGCAGCGACAGTCAGGACACTAACCTTTTTCCCGGCGACTTTCGCTTCGTCGTCGTCGTCGTCGTCGTCTCGGTTGCGCCATACCTGCCATGCAACCCGAAGACCCAGCAGCAGGGGTATGAGGCCGAAGTACGGGATGGCCTCCTCGGGGAGGAAGGCACCTGCGCCGAGGGAGACGAGTACTGCGGCGCCCAGGATCCCGATGAAACCGAGGTACTGCCCACCGATGATGCGGGCTGTGGTTCCTCGTTGTCCCGTTCCGCGGGCGAAGAACAGGGCGAGGACGATGATGTCATCGATGTTGGTGAGGAAGAACAGGCCGATGGCTGGAAGAACTGAGGACAGAATCACGCGGTGACCACCGAATTGTGGCAACCCGGCAGAGAGCATTCAGCATCCAGGCACGGTGCTCCCTCATTGACCGCGAGGCTGACTTCAACCAGGGACGTCAGGACCTTAGCCAGGTGTGGATCGGCGATCTGGTAGCGCGTCTGCCGACCTTCGGCGCGAGCAATGACGATTCCGCAATCTCGAAGGCACGCAAGGTGATTGGAGACATTTGACCGCGTGAGCTCCAGCTCACGGGCAAGGTCTGCCGGATAGGCGGGATGGTCGAGCAGGGTCATGAGGAGGCGGGACCGGGTCGGATCGGCCATCGCCCGTCCTAGCCTGTTCATCACATCGAGGTATCGTTCATTAGTCAGCACGCGCTGTACTATACATGAATGGCTGAATCGGTCAGGAAGGCCGATCTCGTCACCAGATGTACCCGTGCCGCTCTCCTGACATCGGCCGCGGGCCCAGATTGAGTACTACAGGCACGCTCATTCGATCAGGGCCGTCACTGTCCGCCGGTAGAATGAGGCAAGGTCAGGCCGTTCAAAACGAACGATTCAGCAGGAGCGTTGGGAGAGTCATGCATCAGATGATGCTCTTGAATCCCTCCGCCGTTCCCTCGCCTGCCCGGTGGCACCTGCGAGTCCTCGTGCTCCTGCTGGGCATCACCATCCTGCACGTGTGGGCCGGGCCCGCGCTCTCCAACAGCAGCAGTGCACCTGTACAGTCCTCCTCCATAACTATGACGGAGCAGGTTTTCGCCTCTCCCGCAGCGTTGATACCTAATGAGGTTCTTCAGCAGGCTCCGTCTCCCCTTATCGGGCTAGATTTCGGTCAGGACGTCCTCCTGGGAGATGTATGTGCTGCCGCCTGTCCTGATGGGCATCTGGTGGCGACCGCATTGTGCTCGATGGTGCTCGTCGTTGCCGGTCTCATTGGCCTTTACTGTCTGCGAGCCATGGTTTTCCTGCCCGGGGGCAACAGGACGCGCGAATTACTACCGTCGGTTGCGGCCCCTCTGCGCTCAAGCGGCGTCTGCCTGCTTCAACTGTCGATCAGCCGCATCTAGGATTTAGCGCCTTCCTCGAGCCCGCCTCACTCCTTCGCCAGGTTCAACAACTGCCGAATGAGCCCTGCCTACTCTTCGCGCGGCGCCTTCACGCTCGTGCTGCGTGCCGCCGCGTTCCAAGGACCCACTCATGACTTCCCCGCATCACCCTCAAACCCATCACTACTCGACGACGATCGCGGCCTCGCAGGTACACCGCGGATGAGCATCGGCGAATACTTCGCGGACAGCGTCCAATCCGGGGCGCTGCTGGCCGCAATACCTCTGGCGATGATCGCAGGGCTCGTGTCCTTCCTCTCCCCCTGCATCCTGCCGCTCATCCCCGGCTATCTGGGCTACGTTTCCGGACTGGCAGAACCCGGCCGGCCGGACAACCGACGCCGACTGCTGACCGGCGTCGCCCTGTTCATCCTCGGCTTCGCCCTCGTGTTCACCCTCTACGGCGCCGCGTTCGGCGTCATCGGTTCCTGGCTTCTACGCTGGCAAGACCCCCTGATCCGGGTCCTCGGCGTGTTCGTCATCGTCATGGGGCTCGCACTGGTCGGCCGGCTTCCGTTCCTGCAGCGGACCGCGAAAATGTCTTGGCGGCCCCGCACCGGTATCGCCGGCGCACCCCTGCTCGGGGTGGTCTTCGGTTTGGGCTGGACGCCCTGCATGGGCCCCACCCTCAGCGCTGTCCTGGCCTTGAGCACCACGACCGGCACAGCGTGGCGTGGCGCGCTCCTGGGGTTCGTCTACTGCCTCGGCCTGGGCATACCGTTCATCCTCGTCGCGCTCGGAGTTCAGTGGGTCACCACCGCGCTGTCCTTCGTCCGACGCCATATCCGCGTCTTCAACCTCATCGGCGGCGCCCTGCTCGTCCTGGTCGGAGTCCTCATGGTGACCGGTGTCTGGATGCTGTGGATCTACCAGCTCCAAAACCTCGCAGGAACCTTCCTCACCCCCGTCTGATGCTTCCGCCAAACGCACCCCCTTCCCCGCGCACACCACGATCGAGAAGAGATCGCCCCATGAGTGCCCCCACCCGCACCAACCCAAATCCTCCCCCCGCACCAGGTACTCCGTTGCCGCCGCATCCGCCCCTACGGGATCCGTCGGCGCCGGGTAGCCCGCGTCTCCGCACCCGCGCATCGACACTCGTAGCTCTCATGGTGACGGCAACACTGCTCATCACCGGATGCTCGGCGCAGAACAACTCCCTTGCCGAGCAAGCCAACGCCGGCGACAACAAGAATTACATCGCCGGTGACGGGTCGGTCGCCGAATACGCTCCCGACACCCGAAGCGAACCCGTGGACGTCAAGGGTGAGCTCTACGACGGAACGACCGTCGATTCCGACCAATGGGTCGGCAACGTCGTCGTCCTGAACGTCTGGTACGCCGCCTGCGCTCCCTGTCGGGTCGAAGCACCCATGCTGCAGGCACTGAGCACCTCCTTCGCACCCGAGGGCGTCAGGTTCTACGGCATCAACGTTCGCGATGAAAAGCCCACGGCTGAAGCGTTTGAACGGAACTTCGGCATCACCTATCCCAGCTTCGGAGACCGCGACGGGAAGATGCTTCTGAGCCTGACCAGCTATGTGCCGCCGCAGGCTGTGCCCACCACGCTGGTCCTCGACCGGCAGGGCCGCGTCAGCGCCCGCATCCTCGGCATCGCCGACGAAAGCACCTTGAAAACCCTGATTGCAGACGCACTGGCTGAAGACAACCCTGCGCCGCCCCTCCCATCCACGACGGCGGGATCCGACGATGCCAGCTGACCCCGCACCCGGACAAACACCCAACCAAACACCCAAGCAGACCCCGGAGGACGCTCCCGGCCAGGCACCTGACCAGGGTCTTGATTCGCGGCCGGGGCAGACCCCCGATATTTCGGTATCCAGTTTGAGTGCCGGCGAGATGCTCCGTTGGATGTGGCGGCAGCTCACCAGCATGAGGACAGCCCTGCAGTTGTTGCTGCTGCTGGCCGTGGCCGCCGTTCCCGGGTCCCTGTTCCCGCAGCGCCGAGCCAATCCTGCTGTCGTTACCCAGTACCTGAAGGACAACCCCGACACGGGTCCCTGGCTTGACCGCCTGCAGATGTTCGACGTCTTTTCCTCGGTTTGGTTCTCGGCGATCTATCTCCTTCTCTTCACGTCCCTCGTCGGCTGTGTCCTCCCCCGCACCAAAGCCCACTTCAAGGCACTGCGATCAGCACCGCCGCGCACCCCCCGCCGGTTCACACGACTCCCCCAACACGGGACCATCGTCTTGAATGGTGGCGGCGCGGGAACGCCTGCCCTCGATCCGGCCACTGCAATCAAAGACGCCGCGGCGATCCTGCGGAAGCTCCGGTACAGGGTCGACATCCGCGACGCAGGTACGGCCACACCGTCCGTGGGTGCTGAGCGGGGTTTCATGAAGGAAGCAGGGAACCTGCTGTTCCACACCGCTTTGATCGGTGTGCTGGTATCTGTCGCCATCGGCGGCGTGTTCGGCTACCGGGGACAGAAACTCATCGTCGAAGGGGAAGGGTTCACCAACGCCCTTATCGGTTACGACTCCTTCTCCCCTGGCACTAACTTCAACCCCGACACCCTGACCCCCTTCGCGCTGACCCTGGACGACTTCGATGTCCGCTTCAACCGGGACGAGCAAGCTACCTACGGTCAGCCCCTGGACTTCACCGCGCGGATGACCGTGCAGGAAAGCCCTGACCGGCCCGCTGAGGACCGGGTCCTGAAGGTCAACTCCCCTATCGGCATCGGCGGCACCAACGTGTATCTCGTCGGGAACGGATACGCTCCCGTCGTCGAGATCCGCGACGGGGAAGGAAACATTGCCTTCTCCGGCCCCGTCCCGTCTCAGCCCACGGATTCGGCCTACACTTCGACGATCGTCATCAAAGCGCCCGATGCGAATCCCGATCAGCTCGGATTCGTCGGCTTCTTCCTGCCGACCGCCGTCGTGAACAGTGAAGGTCTGGCCTTTGGTTCCGACCCGGATCCCTTTAACCCGCGGTTGAACCTGAACTCCTACTACGGTGATCTCGGTCTGGACGACGGAACGCCGCGGTCCGTGTACCAACTGGACACCACGAACCTGACTCAACTCAACGGACGGGACCTGGACGCGGGTGGCATCGTGCTCGAGCCCGGGCAAACCTACGAGCTGCCTGACGGACGAGGGTCCATCACGTTCGACAGTCTGAAACGCTTCGTCGCCCTCGACATCACCTACGACCCGGGCAAAATTGGCGCCCTGATCTTCTCCACCCTCGCCCTGACCGGACTCATCCTCTCGCTCATCACCGCGCGTCGACGCGTATGGATCAAAGCCCGTGCAACACCAGAGGGAGGCACCACCCTTGAGTACGGACTCCTCGCGCGAGGAGAAGACTCAGGCCTGCGAAACGAGGCCGTAAAACTCGAGCAAGCACTGTCCTCCCACTGGGGCGTCACCCCGAGCAAAGACGAGCAGAAAGAGCCCGAGCCATCACCTGACACACCGCAGCACATATGACCGCCAGAAGATTCATCGCCACAAGAACGCGACGATTCGTCGGACCGATCCTGATGACACTCGGGCTTCTGACCGGCGTCGGGCATCTCCTCGCCAGTACGCCACAACGCCAACCCCACATGTCCCCGCTCTGGGACGCAGTGACCGGCTACCCCGCCGCCGCACTCCTGTTCATCGTCGGAATCATCCTCACCAAGCAACCTCGCCGCACACGCTCCACGGCGCCGCGCACCGCCATCCACCAAATAGACCGGACCACGCTCATGTACCAGCCACACGAAATACCCGGCCTCACCTCACAACACACGAAATCTGCAGGGCAGGAGGGCGAAGTCCTGTACGAGGAGCGTCTCTACCCGAGCTTCTGGATTTGGTTTATCACAGTAGGCCTAGCTTTTGTTCCTGCCGTCGTTTTCGCGCCCATCGATATGCTGATCGGCGTCGCCGCATCCGTACTGACCCTGGTCGGCCTCATCTTCGCGCTCCTCACCTCAACACCCACGATCCGCGTCACACCCACCGAACTGCGTGTAGGACGAGCTCGCATCGAGCGCCAATATGTGGGTAGGGCTCAAAGTTTCGCTGGCGCGAACGCTACGGCGCAACGGGGCACCCACCTGCACGGCCTGGCTTTTCTCTGCATCCGCGGATGGATCGACGGCGTCGTCCGAATCGAACTATCGGACAAAGAAGACCGCACACCGTACTGGCTCGTTTCATCACGTCACGCCAAGAAACTTAGCCACGTGCTCAACGGAACTGAGGCATAACCCTTCAGACTCTCTTTTTAGCCAGAGCATTCGAACTTGCTTCACGTATTTGAAGGGAAACCGATAACGAGTCTCATGTCAACCTATGTTGACGCATGACTCTTTGGACGCTTCTCAGTTGCACCAAATCCTCCACCCACGAGAGGCCTGGCTCAGGGGCGAATCAGGCGACGGCAGCAGCCTGCTCCTCACCGATCTGCGCGAGGATGCTTTCGAGGGTACGGGTATGAAGTTGCGGCTCCTTCTTGCCGAGGTACTTCCGATTGATCAGCTTGCGCAGTTCGAGGGCTCGGGCCAACCGATCTGTCTCTGACTTCACACGCCACGCAGCAGGTTGCGCCATGAGCTGTTGCATTTCTGCTGCTCGCGCGTGGAGATAGTGACCCCTGTTGTCATCCAGCGGTCCTTTGATGGAGCTGGCACACGCCCCGATACGGCAGCCGATGCGCGTTCGGATATCAGTGTGCCCAAGCAGCGCAGCGCCAGTCGCTCGACTGACGGTGAGAGCCAGTCCCGGAAGATACACACCCTCCTGGGATGGGCGAGCCTTCTTCTTGCCGTTTTCATCAAAGTCTGGCGGCTTCGACTGCTGATTGATGGTGCGCGCATGGTTCACCGACTCCAGCTGACCAACTCCCACGGAGTAGTGGTCTGCGTGACCAAGGGCAACTGCCGCCTGGCCAATATTGCCCGACTGGCCCAGGGTCACCTCCAGGCCGTATCCCTTGAATACGTCGAGGTTCTTGAAAACCGCTCGGATCTTACGGATGCTCTCCTTCTCGCCGCCCAGCGGGGAGAAGCGCACATCTACAGAGGTGAAGCCGGCTCGTGCATACTCTTCGGCGACGTCGCGTACAAGGCCGGTGGAACACCGCGGCCCGAAGGTCATGATTGGGCGAGTTGGGAGATCGGTTTCCGATCGGGTCAACTCGGCCAACCCGAGGTTGAGCAAAGCGGTCTCGGGCGACGCTACGAAGAAGCTTGGTGGCGTAACCAGAGTGGCGGCTGCGGGATGTGCTTCGAGGACTGCGGACACCAGCTTGGCACGGGCATCCGGGTCAGCAGCGAGAGCAGAAAGATTGTAGGGAGTTCCGGTGAAACCCGGGATCTTCTCCAACGCGTATCCCGGGCTGGCGAGTCGCTCGGTCCTTGGATCGAAGGTGACCGGAATCCCTGCTTCGCGAGCAGCTTCAGCAACAGCGTTCTGGTGCCCGGCCCCGGACACATGGAGAGCGATTGCACCGATCGCTCCTGCGTCTCGTGTCAGGAAATCCTCAACCTTCAAGTGGTTGTTGTACCCCAACCGGAACTCGATACCCATGCCCGCCGCCTCTCGTTTCGTGCCAGTATACGTGACATACTAGGTGACATAAGCAAGACACAACGGAAGACACGCAATGACCGCCACCGCCGGAAACAACGCCCTCGCCATCAAAGTCAATGACATCATCGATAACCTCGGACTGACCCAGGACGAAGTTGGGCAAATAGTTGATGCCTCTGCTCGCACCATCTCGCGATGGACTCAAGGTGTCGTCGTACCTCAGCGCCTCAACAAACAGCGGCTGCTCGAATTGGCCTACGTGGCACAGGCCGTTACCGAAGTCATTCCCCGAGAACAGGCCAACCTCTGGATGCTTTCACCAAATCGCATGCTCGGACACGACAGCCCCGCTGACCGTATCCACGCCGGCCAGTTTCGTGACGTACTTGACCTCATCGAAGCCTTGGCTGAAGGCGTCGTTCTGTGAGTTCACCCGCCAACGATGAGGTCGTCGCACAGGTCGACCGCATCGGAGCGACGCCATTCTCCGGACAGACATATCGCTATACCGCCGCCCGCCGCGATCCGCTATCGGGAGCGGGAGCCAGACTCTTCGGAGGTCGGTGGAATCCCCGGGGCATCTACGCCACTACCTACCTCGCACTTCCAGAAAGCGCCTGCATTGGTGAGCTTGACAGGGCAGCAACGTCACAGGGGATGACATCAGAGACATTCTTGGCCGCCCCAAAGGTGTTTCACTCCCTCGCAGTTACCCGCCTGCCCGTCCTGGATCTCAGGGCACCTGAAACGCTGGAGCAGGTGGGCCTGACCATTGACGATATCGCCGGCGATGATTGGGATGCCTGCCAGAGCGTGGGCCACGCCGCATGGTTCCTTGAATTCGGTGGTGTACTAGCTCCATCGGCAACCGGAAACGGTTACGTGCTCGCCGCCTTTGAGGACCGTATCGACCCAGGCAGTATTACCGTCACTTCAAGCACCCCTTTGACTCCCACCCTGTACAAGCAGCTGCGCGAACATACATAGGACGAGCTAAGCAGCGGATACGACCAGGTCCAGCAAGTGGTTTAGCGGACCGTTACGTTCGAAACCTCTTGCTGACGTCGCAGGGCATCGTCGTAGAACGCCAAGCGGGCTGACGCGCGTGCCAAGTCTCGTTGCTCAAGCATGAACGAGTACGCGATCCACATGCCGAGGAGCAGGGTGGCGGCGACGGTAATATACGGGGCGGCCACACCATATGGGCCGCTGCCGTCGATGATGCTCCCCAGAAGCATTGGCAGCACCACCAATACGATGCTGAGGTAAAGGGCCGTGAACGCCGCGAGGCTACCGCCACCAAGGTGCGCGACACGCGTGCGAAGTTCTCTGAGATCCTCAAACTGTTGCGTCTTGCTCAGGGAAAAAAACAGGTCAAGATCTGACTGTTGGACCACGGGGAACGATCGCGACCGCCTGCCCTTACGGTTGAATGAGTGCATCCGCGAAGCTTACGAAGGCGCCCCGACAAAAACGTCCTTCTCCTCGGTCTCGTGCCCTTCGGATGCAGTCCCCCGAGGCTCGAACCAGCAACTTATAAGACCGCGTATCGTGCCATGGCGTAGATACTTAATGCATCTAGGACAAGGATGGGTCTGATGGGGAAAGCAAGTCGGTTGAAGGCTGCACGTCAAGAGGTGAAAGTGATCCGCGAACCGATCACCGAAACGCACGAACCAGATGTGCCGCAGAACTGGCCTCATGGCCATGTAGGAGTAACCCTGACGGACGACGACCAAGATGAGTGTATCGAGGTAACTATCCACGGGGTCCGGCATTACCTTCACTCCTCAACGGCGCAAAAACTCAGCACAATGCTCAGCTCGCGGATTGAGGAGTGGAATGAAAGGCCGCAAGCGTTGGGGCTCCCAACAGTGTGATGACAGCGCGCCCGTGCTTGATCCGGGATGGCAACGGATGCGCTTAAACACGCTGACCACTTATTCGGCTCATAAGGTGGCAACGCGTTTACAGGGAGCGGCCGTTGTCCTTTGTCGCCTGGTCCGCTCGACGGCTTGCTGCTGCTGTGTCCTTCTTTGACGATGCCGCTTCGCGCGCCTGACGCTCGGCGGCAGTGGCCTTCCGACTTTCGATAAGATCGGCCTGCCGCTGGCTGAATCCTCCACCAGGATTGGTACGACGAGCAGTAGTGCTGTTTTTCTCACCCACACTTGTCTCCTTTTGGCCCTGGTTCTTTGCATCCGTCGCCGGTTCGCCTGCAGCCGCTGCCGCCTGTGCGCGGTGTCTAGCGAGCACACGGGCGACGGCAGTTGACATATCTTCACCCTGCTGCGGTACCGGCTCAGCCTGCACGGCATTCACAATGCGTGCCTCGCGCTGCTGCGGTGCCGGCAGCGGGTCGCTGGCGGCGCCGCGTTCTTCACGCATCCGGTCGACGACGCGGCGGGCGGCTGCCTGCTCGGTCGCCATGCGGTCCACGATCGCTGCCTCGTCCGCTCCATGCTGGATCTGCGTGGCCGTCCTCGGAGCGACGGTCGTGAGTTCGCTGTGCTTGTGCAGGGCTGTAGCGCGCTCGATGAGGCGCTGCGCGGTGGGATCATCCCGGTACTGCTTGGGGATCAACACTGTTTCGTGGGCGCCGATGTTGTACCGGTTCCGGTATGCCTCGGTCTCGGCCGCGATGCGGTGCCACTCGGCTGCCTTTACGTCTCTTCCGGGCACGGGGCCGAGCGCGTTCGTCCACGCGGGCTTCTCTTCCGCGAGCTGCGCGCCCCGGACCATGACCCTCTGCTCGAGATGCGTCCGCAGCCGCTCAAGCTCAGCCCGGTAGGACGCCGGCACCAACTCATCACGCACAAGCACGGACGGTGCGAGGTCCTCACTGACCGCCTCGGCGGCGACCCTCGAAATGCTTGCATTACTTGTCTTCCTTGCATTACCAGCATTGCTTGTATTGCCTGTATTGCTTGTATTGCTTGTATTGCTTGACTGTGGCAGTGCGAGGGCGCGGAGTTGCTGCTCATTCCTGATGGCGTCGCCAATGGTGACTTGGTGGGCGGTGCGGGGATCCTCCCCGCGTGCGGTGCGCTCGATCGCGGCCTGCGTCGGGGAAAGATCCTGCCGGCGTTCCAACTCGACCGTCATCGCCTGCACCATCCACTGTTCCTTCCTCGTCGAGGCGTCGACGGGCTGGGTCGGGTCGATGGCCTGCACCCGCTGCAGGGTATCGGTGCGAGCGTCGGTGAGCTTGTCGGTCCGCATGAGCGCGAACGGATGGGCCGCCCACTGCGTGTCCATCGGCACTTCACCGGGCGCCCTGCGCGGCAGCTCGGTTCCTGCTGCGTGCTTCGTTGCCTGGTCTGCGAGGCGGGCCAGGTGCTCATCGGACACCGCGCCGAGGGGACGCTGGTCGGCGTTGGCGAGGAAGCTGTGGGCGGCGTCGATGCGCTGCTCGAGCCGGTAGGCGAGGACGGCTGCCGGATCCTGGGCTCCGTCGAACCCGCGAAGGTGCCCAGTGTCGGCGTGCTGTCCGCGTCCGGTACTGTCACGGGTAACTCCGGCGGCCTGAGCCAGGAGTGCGGCAGGATCGAATCCCTGGGCCTCGGCTGCACGCAGGTGGGTGGCGACTGCTCCCCATGCCTCGTGCGAGGTGAACTGCACGGCGGTCCGCGGCCCCAGAACCTCGGCGGCAATGGTGCGGGTCTTCGCTTCCCACGCGGCGTTCTCGACCTCGTTGTAGACGCCGGCGAGGGTGGCGACGTCGCCAGTTCGGACGGCCTCAGTCCGTACTGCTTCGTGCGCCGACAGGGTGCGGTCGTAGTTCGCGGTGATCGTGGACAGGACGCTGTCGCGGGTCACGACCTGGTCGTTGTCGTCGCCGAGGGCGACGTAGAGCCGGTTCGTCTCGCGTCCTCGGGTGGCGGCGACGTAGGCACCGGCGCGGTCGGTCCGCTCGTCCAGAATCGCGTGCGCGGTGTCCACGGTCGCGCCCTGGGCGCGGTGCACGGTCGCGGCGTAGCCGAGCTGTCCGTGCTCGTGGAGGTAGTCGGCGTCGACGGTGATCCGTCCCCGGTGGCCTGCGTGCCGGAGGGTAATGCGCTGCTCTTCCTCACCTGCAGCTGTATCGGTGGCGCGGTCTGCGGTGACCTTCTCGACGGTCCAGACGTCGTTGTTCTTGACGAAATCCTTGCCCTGGTTGAGCTGCAGGGTGCGGTTGTTCTTCCGGGTCACGACGGTGTCGCCGGCATAGGCGCGCAGACCGTCGCGGAGGACGACGGATGGTGTTGCCTCGGTGATCGGGCCGGCGCCACCTGCTGTGTGTGCAACGAGGTCGCCGGTGGCGATGCGGGCTGCCTGGGCGCGTGCGTTGAGGTCGGTGACGGTCGCGTTGTCGGTGGCGATCAGCAGCGAGGTTTTGCCGGCCTGGGTGTCGGCCATCCACGCACCGAGGGCGTCCTGCGTCATGGCTTCAGTAGTACCGGCGGTGACGCGCTTGTTCTTGAGGTACCAGTGGAACGGGGTGTCCGCGCCGGCGGCGGGCGGTTCGCGAAGTACCAGGGATGCCTCTGACTCGCCGTCCGTGCGGAAGCGGTGGACTTCCTCGAGGCGGACGGCTCCGACCTCGTTGTTGAGCAGGCGCAGCGCCCCTCCGGAGCCGATGGCGCCGAGCTGGCGGTCATCTCCGATGGCCCTGACGAGGGCACCGTTGCGGGCGGCCACGGCGACGACGTCGGCGAGCTTCGGAGTGGTCACCATGCCGGCTTCGTCGACGATGATCACATCCCCGGCTCGCAGTTTCGATACAGGCATGAAGGCCGGGTTGATGAGGCTCGATCGGGTGCCCGCGCTGTCTGCCTTCTGGTTGTTCTGTTGGTTCTGCTGCTGGTTGCGGTGGGTGGCAAGGAACGCGTCGATGGTCGTCGCTTCGGCTCCGAGGTCTGCGCTCATGAGGGCGGCCGCGGCGGCGGTGGGGGCGAGTCCGATGACCCGTCCGCCGGTGTCCCGGACGGCGTCGGCGGCCAGGGACAGGCTGGTGGTCTTGCCTGTTCCTGCCGGTCCGATGCCGAGGGTGAGCAGCTTCTCGTCGGTGGCGAAAGCGCGCGCAAGGTCGATCTGTCCCTGGGACAGGGCTGGCTTGCCAGCCTTTGCTGCCGCTTCGGTGTGCTTCGCCAGCACCTTCTCGAAGCGTTCCATGGACACGGCTGGGATAACGGTCTTCTGTCCGGCTGCGAGGATCCTGTGCTCGGCGTTCAGCA
This sequence comes from Arthrobacter sp. NPDC092385, assembly GCF_044755105.1. Taxonomy (NCBI): domain Bacteria; kingdom Bacillati; phylum Actinomycetota; class Actinomycetes; order Micrococcales; family Micrococcaceae; genus Arthrobacter; species Arthrobacter sp. NPDC092385. The sequence goes on along the minus strand of NZ_JBIVQL010000025.1, from coordinate 4,731 downwards.
CCTCGTGGGAGGTGAAAAGGGCAGTATCGGCCTGCTGGAACTGGCTTGATCCATCGGCCCGCAGGAACTCGCGCAGGCTTGGTGTGATGGCTTTGGGTGTGACCTGGAGGCTGTGGGTGCCGATGACCGAGCGGGTGACCTTCTCCAAGGTTCCGTCGGTGATCGTTTGTCCGGGGAAGGCGTCTTTGAGGTGGCGGCGGGTCTGGGCGATGACATGGTTTCGCCCCCATGAAGCGCGTTTGGCTGACAGTTCGTGAACGATGTTAAGGGCGTGCTCGTGCACGTCGACGTCCGCAACACTGGGGCCGGCTGACGTGCCAGTAGTTGCTGAGATGCCGGCGCTGCGGAGGTGCTCGAGGAGTGCCGGTCCGACCGGCATGCCCATCCCGCCGTCCAGTCCGGTGCTGTAGTCCTTCTGCCACTCCTCGACCAGCTCGGAGAGCCGGCGGGCGCTCTTCTTCTCCGGTCGGGTCTCCAGCGTGGCCTGCTGAGCCAGGGCAATCTTCTGCTTCTCGCTGGGCGCGTACCCGTGCTTGTCGCTGAACTCGGACTCCAACCGGTTGATCGCGCCGGCGATGTTCGTGCGCCTCGAGGACGCCCGGTGGATGGCGTCCAAGTCAATGCCGGCGACCTCGTACACGGGTTCTCCACCACCGGTCGCCCGGGCAACCGTGCTGACGCCGAGGGACGCGCAGACCTTCTCGATGACCTTTGCGTTGTATGTCTCGGACGCGGCGACGTTCATCTTGTAGAGGGTCCGCCCGTCGAGGGATGACCACTTCCCGTCACTGCCCATGACCTTGTTCGCGATGACGACGTGGTCGTGCAGCTGCGGGTCCCCGGCGCGGGAGTCGTAGTGCCTGAACTGGGTGGCGACGAGTCCTTCCTTGACGTCGATCTGCCGGACGCCGTTCTTCCCGCGGCGCGTGTAGGTGGCGTTCTTCTCGAGGAAGGTGATCGTCTCAGCGATGGCTTCGTTGTGTGCCGTCTCGACTGCTTTGCGGGCTTCGTCTCCGCCGAGCGCCCACAGCAGGGATACCGATTTGGAGGGCGAGAACACCAGGTCATACCCGGCGACGGTCTGCTTCGAGGGAGTGGTATGCGCGGTCACATAGCGGGCGAGCTCCTCGTTGCTGCGGGCGTTCCGCCCGTGCGACTCCCGGAACAGCTCACCGCCTACCCGGAACCGGATCTCGTGCATGACCTCTTTCGGCAGCGTTTTGTCGGCGTTCTCCGGACCGCTCCACGCAGGTCCACTGGTGCGCCGAAACCGCGCAACTTCCTCGTCGATTCGACGGGTCATCTCGGTGTTAGCGGCCCCGTACTGGTGGTACTTTTCCCCCAACTTCGTGGCCTCGTAAGTACCACCAGCGGCGAGTATTTCCGCTGCATTTGGCTTGATGCCCTCACCAAACAGGGCTTTCATTTGCGCTTCGCTGACCTCACCGGAGACTCCCAGCAGCTGCTCCGAGTGCCCGACCCACTGCCCCGGAGGCATGCCGTCGACGGTGTAGTAGTCCCCTAGCTCACGGCCGCCTGCGCGCAGCTCATCACCGCTGGCAACCTCGGAGGTGTAGTAGGCGTAGCCGTCCCCAGCACTGAGCTTATGGACGGTCATCACAGCCCCTATCCTCGCGGGCTAGGGCACGCTTGTCGACCTCACTTATTAGGATGCATGAGGTGTGACAGATCGTGCTGGTTGGAAGGGTGCGAAATCGCATGGTGACGACGAAGGAGGAAACCGAAGATGAAGCGCCGTGGAAACCAGTACGATTGGTCCATCGAATCTCGATGCGGTTGTGCACATGAAAATGAGCGGTGGGTAACACGATTTTCGTTATCCACGGATCGTTCGATTGTGTGGAACCGCTAACGGACGTTATCCACCAGGTGGGCAGCGTAGAGACGCGAGGGTTATCTCGAAGCTGTCCACGTGTGGTCAACGTCCGTTGGATCCAGTCCGAGCGTCAGCGAGGTCCGCATGGGTATCTCATGGGTGCCGGCGGTGATGTCGGGCTTGGTCGGTGATCGGTTCGGTTCGGCCCGTGGTGGGCGGCCGCTAACCGTTAGGTTTGGCAGGGAAAGCGCGTCGGTTCGCAAGTCGCGGCCGAGGCGCGTATGAAACGCAGGATGAGTGAAGGGGACGAGTCATCATGGCAGCACCGAGGAAGTCTGCGCAGCAGGTAGCGGCACGGGAGAAGGCGAGGGCGAAAGCCCAGGAGCTGACCGAGCGGCACGAGCGGTTGATTGACCTGGCGGCGGAGTTTTTCGAGCAGGAGCAGCAGGCCGAGCAGATCCGCGCCGAGGCGCGAGAGCGGGCCGATGCGATCCTGGCGAAAGCCGAGCAGGACGCCGAGGCGGCCGCGAAGGAAGCCGGCGCGAAGGTGCAGCAGATGCTCGAGACCGGCGAAAGCCGGGCCGCGGTCGCCGCCCGACTCGGACTCAGCACTGCCGAGCTGAAGCGGGCCCTGGACGGTGCCGGCACCAGCTCGCCGGCTGGGGAAGAACGGACCGAGCCTGCGCTGGCGGCAACCGCTGACGAGGTCGCGGAACAGGTCGCAGCAGAGACGAAGGCCGCGTAGCGGACGACGCTCCAGCGGACAACACGAAGTGAGGGGACCGACGTATGTCGGTCCCCTCTTCTGTGGGCGACGCATCTGCGTGCTCCTTCCTCGTAGTCGTGTCGGTGTGTGGCGCGGCCGGGGCGCGCGTACCTGGTGCGCGGCACCGGAGCCGGGTCGAGGTTAAGTGCGAGGACGGCGGTTCGTCGCCGGCGACCACAGCTCGAGGTTCCCGTAACGGCGGCGAACCGCCCCGCCCACCAGCGGTAAGCCGACCGGCATCCCTTTCCCCTGCCCTGACTACCCCGGCCGGGGCTGGTGGTGCAGGGCTACCGCTCCCTGCACCACCGGTGCCCGGTGCTACTCGGCCGCGTACTCCTCCGCGATCATTTCCTCCTCGTCCGCGTGGACTTCCTCGAACGTCTCGCCGTGCTCGGTGTCCTCGGTGTCTTCGTCGGGTTCAGTGGTCTTGTTCGCGCTGTCGAGGATGATCTGCTCGACCTCGCTCGGCGTGTACCCCCACGTGACCAACTGCGTGAGGTAGGTCAGGTGACTTGCGCTCGGTGAGCGCCACGAGTCCTTGGCGATGGTCTTCTCGAACCCTGCGCAGACCAGCGCGATCATGGGCACCTCGGGACGGGTAGTGGTCTTCGCGACGTGGTCGCGGAGCGGATTCCATCCCCACGATTCCTTGCCCTCGATCTTCGCTCCGGCCATTTCAGCGGCCACGGCTCCCTCGTAGCCGCTGGCAACCTGAGAGTGGTGGGTCAGGGCGTGGACGGTGAAGTACTGCCAGCCCTTCGGTGCCTGCTTTTTCGCCAGCAGGGACCGAACGAAATCGCGCCGGACGACCGTCGCCGATTCCATGGCCTTGTTGTTGGCGATCAGGGTCTTCCGCTCGGCCTTCTGCTCGTCGCTCATTGGTCCCTTCGGGGCCGCTGTGCTCGTGGCGTGTCGGAGGGCGAAACCCAGTTCCTTCCATCCGGTGACAACCGGGATGGTGCTGTACTCGCCGTGGTAGTCGGTGGCGATGCAGACGGCGTTCGCGTCCTCGTCCGTGGCTCGCTCTCCGTCGCCTCGGAGCAGACCGGTGACGACCACGTTCTCATCCGTCGGGTAGTAGCCGTAGCTCACATCTTTCACGACGACGGTCCCGGCGGCTTCTAGTTCCGCCACCAGTGCGGCGCGGGCTTCCTCGCGTCCGCGCTTGTCGCGCATCTGCTGGGCGACGTGCGCGAGCATGTCCGGCTCGTCCGCGATGACCGATTCCAGTTCCTCGGTGGCGTCCTCGTCGCCCTCGAACTCGGCCAGCACGAGAGCTTCCTCGATGCTCAGCCCCTTAGACAGCGCGGCCTCCCCTGCGGTGCTCTTCTTCGCCTTCAACGCTCCCTCCACTTGAGTCTTGGCGCGACCGGTCTTCTTCGCGATCTGCGCCGCGCTCACTCCCAGCAGGGACAGCTGGTGGAAGGCGTCAGCCTCGTCCGCGTCGGTCAGCGCGGAACGCTGGACGTTCTCCACCACCTGCGTGGTGATCCGCTCGGCCTCCTCCGGGCTGGCGACGACCATGACCGGAATCAGGGGTGCCTCGGCTTCGACCGCGCCACGCGTGCGGCGCTGGCCCATCAGGACATGCACCGTGGTGGTTCCGTCGCCGTCGTCCTTGCGGTGTGCGATCACGGGTTCGATCACGCCGTGCTCCTTGATGCTCGCGACGAACTCGGGCGTCAGGGCAGCGTCCTTGCGCACGTTCACGTCCACGGTGAGCGTGCGCGGGTCAATCATCTCCAGCGTCGGCGCGGAGGTCGGCTGAGTAGTCAGCTGAGCGTTCATGGGGTTGTGCTCCTTGGTTGCAGTGGTGGTGTCGGGGCCCTGTAGTGACCAGCAGTAGACCCTTCCCCCGTTGTTTTTTGCCTGCTGGCGAGCTCGCTCGCTCGTCCCCGACGGAGCACTGTCAACCCGTAGGGCGGGGCCTGCTAAGAAACCTCGAAGGAAATAAGCGACGCAGGAGCGCCGAAGAGGTTTATGGCCGGCCTGAGTCGCGTCAGCGATTGATGGTGTGGAGCGGGGGCGCATAATCCGAAGGAGTCTCAATGATGTTGTCAACAGTCCGGGCTCCCATCCCTGCACTTTTTCTCCCGGGGCAGCTGACGTGAGCGGCTACCTGTGCCGA
>NZ_JBIVQL010000024.1:0-22857 GCF_044755105.1 Arthrobacter sp. NPDC092385 | reverse complement strand
CACACTATTGAGTTCTCAAACAACAGGAGCTACCGGCACCAAACACAACCAAACCGCTGTGTCCTCGCTCCGAAGCAACTTTACAAGCTTACCCGGCTGTTTCCGTTTCTCCAAATCAACCGGTTCCCACCCTTCCTCTGCCAGTTCCTGCCCATACGGACAAGAGCCATGCTTCGAATGTGTGGTTGTCGGCCGATCAGATGACTTCATCAGCGCGGATACTTACAGTAGCACCGCTCGTGCCGGAAAGTAAAACCACTGCGGACCCCCTCCCGGGAGGGGGTCCGCAGTGGTACCGGGCAGCTGATGATCAGGCAGCGGCCGGCTTCAGGTAGAGCACTCCCAGCGGGGGGACACGCACGTCGCCGAAAGCGGGCTGACCGTTGTGCGCACCCTCGTGCGCCGTGATTCGACCCGAGTTCCCGACGCCCGACCCGCCGAACTCCTCGGAATCCGTGTTGAGGACCTCGGTCCACTCCCCTGCCCATGGCAGGCCCACCCGGAAGCCCTCGTGCGGACCGCCTGCGAAGTTGGCGATGCAGACGAGCGGATTGCCCTGGTGGTCCCAACGGATGAACGAGAGCGTGTTGTGCTCGCCGTCGTTCTCATCGATCCACTGGAAGCCGGCGGGCTCGTTGTCCCGCGCGTACAGCGCGGGTGTCGCCTTGTAGATCGTGTTCAGTGACCTGACGAGCTGCTGCACCCCCTTGTGGGACGGTGTGTCGGTGAGCCACCAGTCGAGGCTGTGCTGCTCGGCCCACTCGGACTCCTGCGCGAACTCGGTACCCATGAAGATGAGCTGCTTGCCGGGGTGCGCCCACTGGAACGCGAGGTACGCCCGGACGTTGGCGAGCTGCTGCCATCGATCGCCCGGCATCTTGCGCAGGAGCGAACCCTTGCCGTGCACTACCTCGTCGTGGCTGATGGGGAGCATGAAGTTCTCGGTGTACGCGTACACCATGGAGAACGTCGCCTTGCCGTGGTGGTGGACGCGGTTGATCGGGTCCTCGGAGATGTACTCGAGGGTGTCGTGCATCCAGCCCATGTTCCACTTGATCCCGAACCCGAGGCCGCCGGCGCTCGTGGGCCTGGTGACGCCGTCGAACGCGGTGGACTCCTCGGCGACCATGACGATTCCCGGTGCCCGCTTGTAGGCGGTCGCATTGACCTCCTGCAGGAAGGAGATGGCCTCGAGGTTCTCCTGGCCGCCGAACTTGTTCGGCCGCCACTGGCCCTCCTCCCTCGAGTAATTCAGGTAGAGCATGGAGGCGACGGCGTCGACCCGCAGTCCGTCGATGTGGAACTCCTCGAGCCAGTACAGGGCGTTCGCGACAAGGAAGTTGCGGACCTCCCTGCGGCCGAAGTCGAAGATCAGGGTGCCCCAGTCCCGGTGCTCGCCGAGGAACGGGTCACCGTGCTCGTACAGCGTGCCGCCGTCGAAGTTCGCCAGGGCCCACGCGTCCTTCGGGAAATGGGCGGGGACCCAGTCCATGATGACGCCGATCCCGGCCTGGTGGAGCGTGTCGACCAGGTACCTGAAGTCGTCGGGTGAACCGAAGCGGGACGTCGGGGCGAAGTAGGACGTGACCTGGTAGCCCCAAGATCCGCCGAACGGGTGCTCGGCGACCGGCATCAGCTCGACGTGCGTGAAGCCCTGCCAGGAGACGTACTCCGCGAGCTGCTCGGCGAGCTCGCGGTAGTCGAGCCCCTGGCGCCAGGAACCGAGGTGCACCTCGTAGACGCTCATCGGGCCGTTGTGGGGATCGCCTGCCGCGCGGGCCTCCATCCACTCCTCGTCACCGAAGACGTAGGTCGACTCGACGACCTTCGACCCTGTGAGCGGCGGCACCTCGGTGCCACGCGCCATCGGGTCGGCCTTCTCGCGCCAGTGCCCATCGCTTCCGAGGATGCGGAACTTGTAGCACGTCCCGGCCCCCGCTCCGGGGATGAAGATCTCCCAGATGCCCGAGCTGCCGAGAGCGCGCATGGCATGAACGCTTCCGTCCCAGCCGTTGAAATCGCCCATCACCTGCACGGCCCGGGCGTTGGGGGCCCAGACAGCGAAGGAGACGCCCTCGATGTCGCCGAGTACCGACGAGTAGTGACGGACGTGGGCGCCGAGCGCGGTCCACAGCGTCTCGTGCCGGCCCTCCCCGATCAGGTGCATGTCGATCTCGCCCAGCGTCGGCAGGAACCGGTACGGGTCATCGACCGTCACCGGCTCGCCGTCGTAGGTCACTTCGAGCCGGTAGTCGGGTACGTGTCCGGGATTCTCCGCCGGCAGCGCACCGGCCCAGATGCCGTTGTGCTCGTGGCTCAGTTCGGTGCGGCCGGAACTGGTGACGACGACGACGGACCGGGCCAGTCGGCGCAGGGTCCGGACGGTCACGACGTCGTCGCTGCCCAGGTGCGCACCCAACACCGCATGGGGCTGGTGGTAGACGCCGTCCGAGACCTGCTGGAGGACGGACTGCTCCACCGCGACGGGGGTGAGGTCCGGTGCGACGTGATCGCCGGCCGGCGCGTCGTCGGCACCGCGACCCGTCCCCGAGCCGCCGCCGGAGGCCACGTCGGCGGCCTTCTCGGCCACCGCCGTCGTCGCGTTCTTCGCTTTGCCCGCCACTGCCTTCGCCGTCCCGGCGACTGCCTTGGCTGCCTTTGCTGCGAGGCTTTCCTCGCCTGCGCCTGCGCCCTCGTCCGGACCGGCGTTCTTCGGAGAATTCATGTCAGCTGCTTTCGTTTCGTCCGCACCGGGCTGTGCACCCAGGGCGCGTCGGACGTCCCGGACGGGCATTTCCACCCAGTCCGGCCTGTTGCGGATCTCGTAGACGACTTCGTACAGGGCCTTGTCGAGCCAGAGGGCGCGGAAGAGCGGCCCGTCGGTGTCCACAGGTGCTCCGGACTCCTGCGCGTAGCCCTCGAGGAAAGCCTCCCGAGCGGCGTCGGACCACTGTCGGGTCACGGCCGCCTCGGACGATCCGACCGGGGCGGCACCGCGGGAGGCTGCCGCGTACTCGAGCGAGCGGACCATTCCGACGACGTCGCGCACGGGCACGTCGGGAACGCTTCGCTCAGCCGTGGGTCGGAGGGGTTCGCCCTCGAAATCGATGATGAGCCACGTACCGTCGGGCGCCTGGAGCACCTGGCCGAGGTGGAGGTCGGCGTGGATCCGCTGCAGGGGCGGGATGTCCGCGAGGGTCTCGATGTCGGCGATGATGCGATCCACTTCGGCACCCAGGGCGCCGACGGCGTCGCCCGCTTCTTCCCAGGCCCACCGGATGCGCCGTACGAGCGCGTCCTTGAAGTCCCTCTCCTCGTCGTCGGTGGCCTTGCGGCTCCCGAAGGCGCCGTCGAGCTGCCGGTGGATCCTGGCGACGGCCCGGCCGAGACCCCTGGCCTCGGCCGTGAAGTCACCGGCGGTCGTCGCGGCGGATGACGCGGTGCGCCAGGCGTCGGTGCTCCCCTCGACGAAGTCGCGGAGCACGCTGACGTGGCCGGTCACGTGGTGGCCCGGCTCGCCATGGGCCTCCTGCCAGGTCCCCGTGACCCAGCCGAAGGTAGCGGGGGTGTCCGTCGACCCGCCCGCGGTGAGCTCTGCGCTGATCTGCACGTCGGGGCTCTCGCCGGCTGCCAGCACACGGAAGAACTTCACGATCATCGATCCCGCGCCGGAGCCGTAGACCACCGAGGTGTTCGACTGCTCGCCCTGCAGGACCTTGACGGGCTGGGCCACGCCCGGCTCCTGATGGGCCGGAGCCTTGATGACGACACCCGTGAGCCGCCCGTCGGGCGTCTTGCCGCCGCTGAGGATGAAGTCGACCCACAGCCTCACGAAGTCGGCGTCGTGGGTGGCGTCGTACGCCCACCGGGTACCGAGCTCGGGGTGTTCCACCTGGCCGATGAGTCCCGCTGCGGCGTCGTCGAGCGGTTCGCTGCGGTAGCTGATCGGCACGCTGACGACGTCGGTCCGCCGCCCCGAATCGACCGCCAGGAAGTGCACCTCGAAGCCTGCCGCGCCGGCCGGGTCCTCCAGCACCGTGCCGCCGACGACCGTCAGGTCCACCGACCGCTCCTTCGCCGGGAACCACCGCTGGGACGGAAGCCATTCGGTGAGGATCTCCGGGATGAAGGGTATGTGCGTCGCCATTATCTGACTACCTCCGAGAGGGGAATGACGGGCATCGCTTCGGTGTGCGGCGACGAGGTGTTGGAGTTCGCGGAGCGGACCCGCAGCCAGAAGAAGTCGTGGCTGCCGAGCGTCAGGGTGATCTCGCCGTCCTCCGCGAAGGCCGGGAAGATCGAGCCTCCGAACAGGTCGCGGAGCCCGCGCCCCGCGAACTCCGCGAGGCGCATCCTCGCGGCGACGGGGTGCTGCGACAGGTTGAAGACACAAAGCACCGACTCGGCGGGCTCGCCTTCGGCATTGGGCTCCTCGACCTCCCGGAGGAAGGCGAGCACGTGCTCGGACTCGACCGGGACGTTGCGGTAGGCGCCCAGCCCGAAGGCCGGGTGGGCCTTGCGGACCGCGAGCATCTGGCGGACCCAGTGGAGCAGCGAACTCGACGTGGCCATCTGCGCTTCGACGTTCACGTGGTTGTAGTGGTAGACGAGCGACTGGACGACCGGGAGGTACAGCTTGCCCGGGTCCACCGGGGAGAAGCCTGCGTTGCGGTCCGGGTTCCATTGCATCGGGGTCCGCGAGGCATCGCGGTCCTCGAGCCAGATGTTGTCCCCCATGCCGATCTCGTCCCCGTAGTACAGGAACGGGCTCCCGGGCAGGGACAGCAGGAGTGCGTGGATCAGTTCGACCTCCGCCCGCGAGTTGTCGAGCAGCGGGGACAGCCGACGGCGGATGCCGACGTTCGCTCGCATCCGGGGGTCCGGCGCGTACCACCCGAGCATCGCTTCCCGCTCCTCGCTCGTGACCATCTCGAGGGTGAGCTCGTCATGGTTGCGGAGGAACGTGCCCCACTGGGCGCCGGCCGGGATGTCCGGAGTCTCGTTCATGGTCTCGATGATGGGCGCGGCCTTCTGGTCGCGCAGCGCATAGAAGAGCCGCGGCATGATCGGGAAGTGGAAGGACATGTGGCACTCGGGCCCGTCCTCGTCACCGAAGTACTCGACGACCTCGTCCGGCATCTGGTTCGCCTCGGCGATGATGACGCGGCCGGGGTACTTCTCGTCCACCATCGCGCGGAGCCGCTTGAGGAATTCGTGGGTCTTCGGCAGGTTCTCGCAGTTGGTGCCCTCCTCCTCGAACAGGTAGGGGATGGCGTCGGCACGGAAGCCGTCGATGCCCTGGTCGAGCCAGAACCTCACGACGTCGAAGATGGCCTCCTGCACCTTGGGGTTCTCGAAGTTGAGGTCCGGCTGGTGGCTGAAGAACCGGTGCCAGAAGAACTGGCGGCGCACCGGATCGAACGTCCAGTTCGACTCCTCGGTGTCCACGAAGATGATGCGGGCGTCCTGGTACTTCTCGTCCGTGTCGCTCCACACGTAGAAGTCGCCGTACGGGCCTTCGGGATCCCTGCGGGACTCCTGGAACCAGTGGTGCTGGTCGGAGGTGTGGTTCATGGGCAGGTCGATGATGACCCTGACACCCCGGGCGTGCGCCTCGGCGACGAGCCGCTTGAAGTCACCGAGGGACCCGAACTCGTCGAGGACGTCGTAGTAGTCCGAGATGTCGTACCCGCCGTCGCGCAACGGCGACTTGAAGAAGGGCGGCAGCCACAGGCAGTCGACGCCGAGCCACTGGAGGTAGTCCAGCTTCTCGATCAGGCCCGAGAGGTCACCGGAGCCGTCCCCGTTCGCATCGGCGAATCCGCGGACCAGGGCCTCGTAGAAGACCGCCTTGCGGTACCAGTGGGGGTCGTGGGCCAGTCCAGGTGCGTTGAGCTGGAAGGGATTGGGCACTAGCGCTGCCTCCTGATTGAAAGAATGTGGGCGGGTTCCACGTGCGGGTCGAGCCGGACGTAATTATGCTCACCCCAGGCGAAGGTCTGTCCCGTGACGAGGTCGTCCACGAGGAACGTACCGTTCTCGTCGAGGTCGCCGGCATCGAGGCCCAGCTGTCCGAGGTCGAGCGACACAGTGCTCTCCCTGGTGCTGTGCGGATCCACATTGACGACGACGATCACCGTGTCCTTGCCCTCCGCCGTCTGCTTGTGCTTGGCGAACACCACGGTGGCCGGATCGGTGCTGGCGTGGACACTCAGGTTCTCGAGGTCCCCGAGCGCGGGGTGGGACCGGCGGATCGCGTTCAGCCGGGTGATGAAGGGTGCCAGGGACCGGCCTCCCGCCTCGGCGGCAGCATAGTCCCGCGGGCGGTACTGGAACTTCTCGTTGTCGATGTACTCCTCGGCTCCCGGCCTGGCCACGTGCTCGAACAGTTCGTAGCCGGAGTACACCCCCCACAGCGGACTGGCCATGGATGCGAGCACCGCGCGGATCTTGAAGGCGGCGGGCCCGCCGTACTGCAGGTACTCGGTGAGGATGTCCGGGGTGTTCACGAAGAAGTTGGGCCGGAAGTACGCCGGGGAGACCTTGCTGATCTCGGTGAAGTACTCCTCGAGCTCCGTCTTCGTGTTGCGCCACGTGAAATAGGAGTAGGACTGCTGGAATCCTGCCCGACCGAGGGCGTGCATCATCGGCGGCCGGGTGAAGGCCTCGGCGAGGAAGATGACGTCGGGGTGCTTCTTGTTCACCCGTGCGATCAGCCACTCCCAGAACTGCACCGGCTTGGTGTGCGGGTTGTCCACGCGGAAGATCTTCACGCCGTGCTGGACCCACATCAGGACGATCCGCAGGACCTCCTTCGACAGGCCCCTCGGATCGTTGTCGAAGTTGATGGGGTAGATGTCCTGGTACTTCTTCGGGGGGTTCTCCGCGTAGGCGATGGAGCCGTCGACGCGCGTGGTGAACCACTCCGGGTGGGTCTGGACCCAGGGGTGGTCCGGTGAAGCCTGCAGTGCGAGGTCCAGGGCCACTTCGAGGTTCAGTTCGGTGGCCCGCGCCACGAAGGCGTCGAAATCCTCGAACGTGCCGAGATCGGGGTGGATGGCGTCGTGTCCGCCGTCCTCGGAGCCGATGGCCCACGGCGACCCCGGGTCCCCCGGACCGGCGGTCAGCGTGTTGTTCGGGCCCTTGCGGTGCGTGCGGCCGATCGGGTGGATCGGAGGCAGGTATACGACGTCGAAGTTCATGGCCGCGACGGCATCGAGGCGCTTCGTGGCCTCCCGGAACGTGCCGGAAGTCCATTGGGCGGTCTCGGGATCGTAGGTGGCGCCCTCGGAGCGCGGGAAGAATTCGTACCAGGCTGCACGGCCGGCCAGCTCGCGCTCCACGTTGATCGGGTAGGCCTGCGAGGCGGTGACGAGGGAGCGGATCGGCTGGCGTGCGATCGCTTCATGGATCTGGGGCGACAGGCCGGCTGCGAGGCGGGCCTCGACGCTCTGGGACGGATCGGCCAGGGTATCCGCGGCCCGGCGGAACAGTGTCGCGTCGCGGCCGGTGCGCTCGCCTGCCGCCCGGGCGAAGAGCGCAGCGCCCTCCGCCAGCATCAGTTCGACGTCGACCCCGGCGGCGATCTTGATCGTCGCGTCGTGTTCCCAGGTGCCGAACACATCGGACCAGCCCTCGATCGTGAACGTGTGCAGACCCTTGGCACGAGGGGTGAGCGTTCCTGCCCAGCGGTCCAGCCCCGAGCCCACCGGCGTCATGCGGACGCGCTGCACCTCCTTGCCCCGTGGGTCGTAGAGGACTGCGGAGACGCCCAACTGGTCGTGGCCCTCCCTGAAGACGGTTGCGCCCACGGCGATGTCAGAGCCGGGAATCCCCTTCGCAGGGAAGCGTCCGTCCTCGATGACGGGACTGACCGCCGTGATGGGGATGCGGCCAAAGCGCAGTCCTTCGGGGTACTGGGCATTTCGGTTCTGCTCGGTAGGAGTGGTCACCCGTACGACGTTAGCGAGTAATGGGCCGAAATGCTAAGGGAGCTTCGCGTAGCGTCAGCGCCTGCTCCATATTACGCGGGCCAATTACGCAAGCGTTTACGCAGGAGCCTCCCCACCGCTGGGCAAGTGCGCTAGCGTAACCGAGGTGAAGGCTATCCGCAGATTTACCGTCCGAACCGTCCTCCCCGAGAACATCGCGCCGCTCGGCAAACTCGCGGGCAACCTGCGCTGGTCGTGGCACCTCCCGACCTCGCGCCTGTTCGAGGACATCGACCGTGCCGCCTGGGAGGAGAGCGGGCATGATCCGGTGTCCTTCCTCGGCTCCGTCACGCGGGAGAAGCTGCAGCAGCTCTCCGACGACGAGTCGCTGGTGCGGCGCATCCAGGAACTCGGCGCCGACCTCGAGAGTTACCTGACGGAACCGCGCTGGTACCAGGGGCTCGGTGACGACGCCCCCCGCAGCATCGCCTACTTCTCCCCGGAGTACGGCATCAGTGCCGTCCTCCCGCAGTACTCCGGCGGCCTCGGCATCCTGGCCGGCGACCACCTGAAGTCGGCGTCCGACCTCGGCGTCCCCCTCATCGGCGTCGGCCTGCTCTACCAGGCCGGCTACTTCAAGCAGTCCCTCTCCCGTGACGCCTGGCAGCAGGAGACCTACCCCGTCCTCGATCCCGACGGCCTGCCGCTGACGCTGCTGCGTGAGCAGGACGGCTCCGCCGCCAAGGTGGTGCTTCCCCTGCCCAACGGACGGCAGCTGTCCGCGCACATCTGGCGTGCCGACGTCGGCCGCGTCCCCCTGCTGCTCCTGGACTCCAACGTCGCCGAGAACGACGACGCCGCACGCAACGTCACGGACCGCCTCTACGGCGGTGGCGGGGACCAGCGCCTCCAGCAGGAACTGCTGCTCGGTATGGGCGGCGTCAAGGCACTGCGCATCTTCGAGCGCCTCACCGGGACACCCGCTCCCGAGGTGTTCCACACGAACGAGGGCCACGCCGGCTTCCTCGGGATCGAGCGCATCCGCGAGCTCATGGATCCGTCCAACGAGTCGCCGATGAGCTGGGAGGAAGCCCTCACCGCCGGCCGCGCATCGACGGTGTTCACCACGCACACCCCCGTGCCGGCCGGGATCGACCGCTTCGACCGCTCCCAGATCGAGCACTTCTTCCATGCGGGTCTCGCTCCTGCCGTTCCCACGGACCGTGTCCTGGCCCTCGGCGCCGAGAACTACGTGGACGGCGACTCCACGAAGTTCAACATGGCCGTCATGGGCCTGCGGCTCGCGCAGCGCGCCAACGGCGTGGCCAAGCTCCACGGCGAGGTCTCACGCGGCATGTTCTCCGGCCTCTGGCCGGGATTCGACTCCCGTGAAGTGCCCATCACGTCCGTGACGAACGGCGTGCACGTACCGAGCTGGGTCGATCCCGAGATCGCCGACTTCGCCCGTGCCAACTTCGGCGCGGAGTCGATCCTCGATCCGCAGTGGAACAAGGTCTACGACGTACCGGACACGGACATCTGGGCGCTGCGCCGCAGTCTCCGCTCGAACCTGGTCGACGACGTGCGCCAGCGCCTGCGCGCCTCCTGGAAGAAGCGGGGTGCCGCGGACGCAGAGCTCACCTGGACGGACTCCGTGCTGGACCCGGACGTCCTCACCATCGGTTTCGCCCGCCGCGTGCCCACCTACAAGCGGCTCACGCTCATGCTCCGCAACCCGGCCCGCCTCAAGGCGCTGCTCCTGCACCCGGAGCACCCGATCCAGCTGGTGATCGCCGGCAAGTCCCACCCGGCGGACGAGCAGGGCAAGCGCATGATCCAGGACCTGGTCCGCTTCACCGACGATCCCGAGGTCCGCCACCGGATCGTCTTCCTGCCGAACTACGACATCGCCATGGCCCGCACGCTCTTCCCGGGCTGCGACGTCTGGCTGAACAACCCGCTGCGCCCGCTCGAGGCCTGCGGTACCTCCGGCATGAAGGCCGCCATCAACGGTGGCCTCAACCTGTCCGTCCTCGACGGCTGGTGGGACGAGATGTACGACGGCGACAACGGCTGGGCGATCCCGACCGCCAACAACGGCGCCTCGGCGGACGAGCGCGACGACATCGAGGCGGCCGCACTCTACGACCTCCTCGAGACCCAGGTGGGGCCGCGCTTCTACTCGCTGCTGCCCGCCGAGGGTGCCGGCGCCGCCGGGCCGTCCGAGCCGTCGCGGGACGGCGTCCCGCACCAGTGGATCGCCATGATCAAGCACACGATGGCCACCCTGGGCCCGGCCGTCTCGGCCGAGCGCATGCTGCAGGACTACGTCGAAAAGCTGTACCGGCCGGCCTGGCGTGCAGGTCAGGAGGCCTCCGCCGACTCCTTCTCGCTCGCGAAGCGGACCGCTGCCTGGCGCTCGCGCGTCCAGGGCAACTGGCCCGCGGTCCAGGTGGAACATGTGGACTCCACCGGCGTCTCCGAGAATCCGCAGATCGGCGACTCGCTGACGGTCAACGCCTACGTCTCGCTCGGCGGCCTGGACCCGGAGGACGTCGCGGTAGAGGTGGCCTACGGCCGCGCCCTGGAGAGCGACGAACTGAGCGACGTCACCGTCGAGGACCTCGCCGTCTCCGAGAACCTCGGCAGCGGGCGCTACCTCTTCACCGGCGGTATCCGGATCGACCACTCAGGGTCCTTCGGCTACACGGTGCGCGTGCTCCCGAAGCACACCACCCTGGCGACGAAGGCCGAGCTGGGGCTCGTCGTCAACGCCTGATCGTCCAGCTCCACACCCTATGAGGAAAGCCCGGGACCGATGCGGTCCCGGGCTTTCTCATTCCGCTGTCCGTCGGATCAGCAGCGGTAGATGCGGACCGAGTCGGCTGCGACGGTATCGGCCTCACCGGAGCGCAGGCGCGCTTCACCGGACAGGGGTGCACGGGCCGCGGAGTCGAACGTCGGGCTGAACCACCGCGGCTGCTCACCCTCGATGCCCTGTCCCTGCAGGATCCAGGCCGACGGCAGGTGGATCCGGGCGTCCTGCAGCGCACCGTTGACCACGACGAGCCCGTTGAGAGTTCCGCCCGTGGACCCGAGGAGCAGCTGGACCGTCCTGGTGCGCGGGTCCTCCCACTCGTGCGCCGTCATCGGCAGGCCTGCCGCGCTGAACCACAGGAGGGTGGACTGGTCGCCGCGCGACGGGAAGGTGGACGGCTGCCCGGCCAGGAAGTCCCTGCGGATGGACAACAGTGTGCGGGTGGCGTCCAGCATCCGCCGGGACGAGGCGTCGTCGGGCCAGTGCACCCAGGCGAGTTCGTTGTCCTGGCAGTACGCGTTGTTGTTGCCGTTCTGCGTCCGACCGAGCTCGTCGCCCGCCGTCAGCATCGGCACACCGAGCGAGATGAGCAGCGAGGCCATGAGGTTGCGCGCGCTCTGCTCACGGGCCGCGAGGATTCCCTCGTCCTCCGTCCGGCCCTCGGCGCCGTGGTTGTAGCTGCGGTTGTCGTTGTGCCCGTCGCGGTTGCCTTCCCCGTTGGCCTCGTTGTGCTTGCGCTCGTAGGCCGTCAGGTCGGCGAGCGTGAATCCGTCGTGCGCCGTGACCAGGTTGACCGAGGCCAGCGGGCTGCGGCCGGACGCCGCGAAGGTCTCGGCCGAGCCCGCGAGGCAGCCGGCCAGTCGGGCAGGCGAGGAGCCCGTGCCTCCCCCTGCGATCGAGGCGAGGTCGCGCAGCCAGAAATCCCGCACCGTGTCCCGGAAGCCGTCGTTCCAGTCCGCCCAGCCCACCGGGAACTGCCCGGTCTGCCAGCCGCCCGCTCCGATGTCCCAGGGCTCGGCGATGAGCTTGGTCCCGCGCAGGGCCTTGGAGGCACCGGCGGCGACCAGGAAGGGGTGCCGCGGCGTGAACGCGTTGCGCTCGTCGCGTGCGAGGGTGACGGCGAGGTCGAACCGGAAGCCGTCGATCTGGCACTCCTCCACCCAGTAGCGCAGCGAGTCGAGTGCGAACTCCACGATCCGTGGCTGGGAGAAGTCCAGGCTGTTGCCGCAGCCCGTCGTCTCGACGTACCGGCCGGCGTCGTCGTGCCGGTAGTAGTCGAGGTCGCCCAGTCCGCGCCAGCACAGTGCGGGGCGGTGCTGCTCGCCCTCGGCGGTGTGGTTGTAGACGACGTCGAGGATGACCTCGAGGCCGGCCTCGTGGAGAGCACGGACCATGCCCTTGAACTCGTCGAGCACCGCACCCGGGCCCGCCGCGCGTGCAGCTGCGGTGGCGTACTCGGTGTGGGCCGAGAAGAAGCCGAGCGTGTTGTAGCCCCAGTAGTTGCTGAGGCCGAGCGGCTCCAGGTGGGGCTCGTCGATATGGAAGTGGATCGGCAGGAGCTCGACGGCGGTCACCCCGAGGTCGCGCAGATAGGAGACCATCGTGGGATGGCCCAGGCCCGCGTACGTGCCGCGGAGCTCCTCGGGCACGCCGGGGTGCAGTTTGGTGAGGCCCTTGACGTGGGCTTCGTAGATGACGGTCTCCCGCCAGGGGGTGCGGGGGCGCTCGCTCGCCCCCCAGTCGAAGGCGTGCTCGAGGAACACGGAATAGTAGGAGAGGATGGCCGGCTCGTCCGTCCCGGACCCCGTCTCGATCGCCTCCACCGCGCGCGCGTACGGGTCGAGGAGCAACTGCGCCTCGCCGATGGTCCCCGGCAGGTCCTGGCCGGTGGGCCAGAACGCGTAGAGCGCACCGGGTGCCACCGGGCCCACGACGCCGTGGTGGACGCCGCCGTCGAGCCCCACCAGGGTCTCCGACGTCCAGGTGCCGTCGGCGCGACGCCAGTGGACGTCCATCGAGGCGACTGCCGGTGCCCACACCGCGGCGTTGGCATGCGCGTCCTGGCCCCATGCTCCCTTGATGGAGTGGAGTCCGAGCGGGAACTCGCGGGAGGCTCGCGGCAGCGGTGCGGGGTTCACCATGCGGGGATCAGACCGAGCGCTGGCGGGAGATCTCGTACAGCGTGATTCCCACCGCCATGGACGCGTTGAGCGACTCCATCGCGGAGTCGATGGGGATGGAGACGATCTGGTCGCAGTTCTCGCGGACCAGCCGGGACAGGCCCTTGCCCTCGGAACCGACGACGATGCAGATGGGGTCCTTGCTGAGGGACAGCTCGGGCAGCGAGACGTCGCCGTCGCCGTCGAGCCCGAGGACGAAGATGCCCTTCTGCTTGAAGGACTTCAGCGCGGAGTTGAGGTTGCCGACCCGGGCCACCGGGACACGGACGGCAGCACCTGCGCTGGTCTTCCAGGCCGACGCCGTCACTCCGACGGAGCGGCGCTCGGGCACGATGACCCCGTGGCTGCTGAACGCGGACGCCGAGCGGATGATCGCTCCCAGGTTCCGGGGGTCGGTGATGCCGTCGAGCGCCACGAAGAGCGGGGCGTTGCCGATGTGGCCGCGGCGGTAGCGCTCGATCGTCTCGTCCACGAGATCGAGCGCGTCGGCGTACTCGTAGGGCGGGATCTGCAGCATGAGCCCCTGGTGCACGGCACCGTCCGTCATGCGGTCCAGCTCCGGCTTCCCGGTCTCCATGACGGGGATGCCGCGCTCGGCGGCCATCTTCAGCGATTCGCGGACGCGGTCGTCCATCTCGACGCGGATGGCGACGTGGAGCGCCTTGGCAGGAATGCCCGCACGGAGGGCCTCGACGACCGAGTTACGGCCCGTGACGACCTCTTCGGCGGCCTTGCCCTTGGTGCGGCCGGTACCGGCACCCTTGCCTTCACGCTTGGCGGCGGAGCGCTCGGCCAGCTCCTTGGTCTTGTAGGCCTTGTGGTACGGGCGGTCCTCCGCCTTGGGAGTGGGGCCCTTGCCCTCGAGCGACTTGCGTCCGTGTCCGCCGGTGCCGATGGTGGGGCCCTTTTTCGTTTTGCGAACCGCGCCTGGACGTCCGTGACTGGCCATGGGAGAACACCTTTATATAGAAGAAGAATCGCCTCCAGTTTACGCGGCGCCGGTGCAGTGCCCCGGCACCCTCCCTCCGGAGGGCGTGTGGAGGTGTCCGCACGCCGCCCTCGCCGGGTAGCCTAGCTCCCCGACACCGACCAGGTGACGCCGTCGGCCGAATCCTCCAGGGTGATGCCGGCGGCAGCCAGGGCATCGCGGATGGCATCGGCCCGGGCCCAGTTCCGTGCCTCCCGGGCCTCACTGCGTTCGGCGATCCGGTCCCCGACGAGGGCCGCGAGGGCTTTCGCCGCGGAGGAATCCTCCGCGGAGGCGCCCGGCTGTCCGGCATCGTCGAGACCGAGGACGGCTGTCATGGCGACGACGGCGGCCAGGGTTGCCCGCGTGGCGTCGTCGTCCCCTGCTGCGAGGGCCGTATTGCCGCTGCGCACGCTCGTGTGGAGCACGGCGAGGGCCTGCGGCACGTTGAGGTCGTCATCCATCGCCTCGGCGAACGCCGCCGGCAGGTCCTCCGCCCTGACGGCGCCGCGGGTGGCCGCTCCCACGCGTCCGGAGGCCTTCGCGATGAACCCGTCGATGCGGGCGACAGCAGCGGCTGCTTCCTGCAGCGAGGTCTCGCGGTAGTCGAGCACGGAGCGGTAGTGGGCCTGGCCGAGGTAGTACCGGACCACGCGGGGTCCGGCGGCGTCGATCATCTCCTGGGGGCTCACGGTGTTGCCGAGCGACTTGGACATCTTCTCGCCGCCGTACGTCACCATGCCGTTGTGCATCCAGAAGCGCGCGAATGCGTGGCCGGCGGCCTGCGACTGCGCCATCTCGTTCTCGTGGTGCGGGAAACGCAGATCCAGGCCTCCGCCGTGAATGTCGAACTCGGTGCCGAGGTACCGGGTGACCATGCTCGAGCATTCGAGGTGCCACCCGGGCCGGCCGGCACCCCACGGGCTGTGCCAGGACGCCGTCGGCGGATCAGTGTCCTTCGAGCCCTTCCACAGTGCGAAGTCGCGCGGATCCTTCTTGCCGCGGGGATCGGCGTCGGGTGCGGCCTGCATGTCGTCGATGTCCTGCCGCGTGAGGCTGCCGTAGGCGGGCCAGGACCGGACGTCGAAGTAGACATCACCGGAGCCGTCCGGTGCAGGATAGGCGTGGCCGCGGTCGATCAGGAGCTGGATGAGGGCGTGCATCTCCGGGATGTGCCCGGTGGCGCGCGGCTCGTAGGTCGGAGGCCGGACGCCGAGGGCGGCGTAGGCGCGGGAGAACTCCTGTTCGAAGCGGTAGGCGAGGGCCCACCACGGCTCCTCGGGTATGACGCTCGGGTCCTCATCGGCGGCGCCTTCGCGGAACGAGTCGGAGGATTTTGCGAGGATCTTGTCGTCGATGTCCGTCACGTTGCGGACCACCGTGACGCGCAGGCCGCGCGCCTCGAGCCACCGGGTCAGCTGGTCGAAGGCGATCGCCGAGCGTACATGGCCGACGTGCGGCATGCCCTGGACGGTGGCACCACAGTAGTAGAGGCTCGCCCTGCCCTGCTGGAGGGGTTCGAAGGGGCGCACCTCGGCGCGGGCGGTGTCATAGAATCGCAGGCTCACCGGTCCAGATTACCCGGCAGGCGGCCTCAGGCCTCCGGCGCGGCGGACGGTGCGCGCGAACCGGGACGCACGACGACGGCGGTCGCGATGGCCGCGATGCCCTCGCCCCTTCCGGTCAGGCCCAGCCCGTCGGTGGTCGTGGCCGAGATGCTGACCGGCGCCTGCGCGGCGTCGGACAGGACAGCCTCCGCCTCGGCCCGGCGCGGACCGAACTTCGGCCGATTGCCGATCAGCTGGACCGCGATGTTGCCGATGTCGAACCCGGCCTCACGGACGATACCCGCTGCCGCCGAGAGCAGGGTGTGCCCGGAAGCGCCGGCGTACTCCGGGCGATCCGTGCCGAAGTGCGTCCCGAGGTCGCCGATGCCGGATGCGGAGAAGAGGGCATCGGCTGCCGCATGCGCGACGACGTCGCCGTCCGAATGCCCCGACAGCCCCCTCTCCCCCTCCCACAGCAGGCCCGCGAGCCACAGCGCGGCCGGGGTGTCTTCAGGCGCGTACGCATGGACGTCCACGCCGATGCCGGTTCGGGGAAGGTGGCTGTGCTCGCTGAGGTACACGGTGCTCCTGCTGTCGGGTTCGGGTATGGCTCGGTGTCGGTGCGGATACCGCTCGGGATCAGGTGGTCGGGGATACCCCGAGGACGGGCGCCTGGGCCAGCACTGCCTCCGCGATGACGAGGTCCAGCGGCGTGGTGACCTTGAAGGCGAGGGCGTCCCCCTCGACGACGTGCACGGCGCGCCCATGCACCTCCATGAGCCGGGCGTCGTCCGTGACGGCGGGATCCTCCGCATGGCTGCTCGCATGCACCGCACGCAGCGCGTCGGCGTCGAAGCCCTGCGGCGTCTGTACCGCGCGCAGCGAGGCCCTGTCCGGCGTCGCCGTCACGACATCGCCCACCACCACCTTGACCGTGTCCACGACCGGGAGCACCGGGACGACGGCCGGCGCGCCCGCCGCCACGGCGGCGGCCACCCGCTGGAACACCGCGGGCGGTGTGAGCGCCCGGGCGGCATCATGGACCAGGACGACGGCGACCGACGGCGGGAGGGCATCGAGGCCCGCGCGGACCGAGGCCGTCCTCGTCGCGCCGCCGGTGACCTCCATGATCTCCACCACCGCTCCCGCGGCATCCTCCGCAGTGTGCGCGGCCGCCTGGGCGGCTGCGCGCGCGACGACGGAGGACAGCACGGCGTCCCCTGCCGGAAGGACCACGACGACGGCCGTGGCGACGCCCGACGCGAGGACGGCATCGAGCGAGTGTTCGAGGAGGGTGCGGCCGCCGCAGAGGACGCGGGCCTTCGGAATGCCCTGTCCGAGGCGCTGCCCCGATCCCGCGGCCACCACGACGACGCCGACCCCGGCTCGGGACGAATGCTGCGAATTCTTGTCGGACACTCCGTCACCCTATGACAGGGCAACAAAAAAGAGGGACCCGAAGGTCCCTCTCCCATGTCTGTCGGTCTCCTAGGAGGCGAGGACCTCGTCGAGAACGCTTGCCGCCTTCTCTTCGTCGGTCTTCTCCGCCAGCGCGAGTTCGGAGATGAGGATCTGCCGCGCTTTCGCGAGCATCCTCTTCTCGCCGGCCGACAGTCCGCGGTCGTGGTCGCGGCGCCAGAGGTCGCGAACGACCTCGGCCACCTTGATCACGTCACCCGAAGCGAGCTTCTCGAGGTTCGCCTTGTAGCGGCGCGACCAGTTGGTGGGCTCTTCCGTGAATTCGGCTCGCAGGACGTCGAACACGTGCTCGAGGCCTTCCTTGCCCACCACGTCGCGGACCCCTACGAGGTCAACGTTCTCTGCTGGTACTTCTATCGTCAGATCACCCTGTGCCACCTTGAGCTTGAGATACATCTTCTCTTCGCCCTTGATGACGCGCATCTTGATCTCTTCGATCTTCGCTGCGCCGTGGTGAGGGTAAACAACTGTTTCGCCGACCTCAAAAACCATGTGGACTTTCCCCTTTCCCGGGAATCAGTTTATCACGGCAACGACACGCCGACCCCGCGTTTTCGCAGGTCAGGCGGCGGGAACAAGCGGAAAGAACTATGATTCGCCCCTTGACGAGCGGTGCGTTTAGTGCTTCCGCACCCTTGGACGCACTGAAACCGACACCACGGTTTGGGCACGTAGCCGATAGTCTGTTGGGTAGGTCCGCCCCGGATTACCCACTTGTCCCACCTGTTGAACCCCAGGAGTTTGTGCTGTGAATTGTGCACCGAAGAACCGCGCGCAGCAGGCCGTTGCTGCCGGCGCCGTGTTGCTGATGCTGGGCGTCTCCGGCTGCAGCTTCACCGTGGATCAGTCGACCACCGCTCCGTACGCCGCCTCGGACGGCATCGTGAAGGACCTCGGGCCGGTACTGCTGCGCAACATCCTGATCGTCGGCCGCGACGACGAGACCGCCGGCCGTCTCGTGGGCACCGTGTTCAACACGAGCGACGACCCCGTGGACCTCTCCATCCGCGCCGGGGGCGCCTCCACGAGCGTCACGATCGAGGGACAGGGCGAGTTCAGGTTCGAGGACGAGACCGAGGACGATGGGACCCTCGAAGGCCTCGAGGATGCGCCGGGCTCCCTGATCGACGTCGATTTCGAGGTCGAGGGCGAGGACGCGACCTTCGAGGTGCCGGTACTCGACGGGACGCTCGAGGAATACCGCGAGTTCGTGCCCGGTGGCTACACGCCGCGGCCGAGCGAGCCCGCAGCCACCGAGGAAGCCGCCGAGGCCGCGGGCCACTAGCTGCAACGGAGACTGCCCGCCGGCGAGGACCCTCATCCTCGCCGGCGGGCAGTTGCCCGTCGTGCTCCCCCGGCCTACGGCTCGTACTTGTAGCCGAGGCCGCGCACGGTGATGAGGTAGCGCGGGTTCGAGGGATCGGGCTCGACCTTCCCGCGGAGCCGCTTCACATGGACATCGAGTGTCTTGGTGTCCCCCACATAGTCCGAGCCCCACACGCGGTCGATCAACTGCCCGCGGGTCAGCACCCGCCCGGAGTTCCGGAGCAGCATCTCGAGCAGCTCGAACTCCTTCAGCGGCAGCGCCACCTGTTCGCCGTCGACGCTCACCACGTGCCGTTCGATGTCCATCCGGACCGGCCCGGCCTGGATGGTGTTCGAGATCAGTTCCTCCGGTTCGCCCTGGCGGCGGAGTACCGCTCGCACGCGGGCCACCAGCTCGCGCGACGAGTACGGCTTGGTGACGTAGTCGTCGGCACCGAGTTCCAGGCCCACCACCTTGTCGATCTCGGCGTCCTTCGCGGTCAGCATGATGACCGGGACGCTGGAGCGCTGCCGCAGCTGCCGGCAGACCTCGGTGCCGGAGAGGCCCGGCAGCTGGAGGTCCAGCAGCACCAGGTCCGCTCCCGAGCGGTCGAACTCGGTGACGGCGTCGAGGCCGTTGTCCACGACGGACACCTCGAAGCCTTCCTTGCCGAGGAGATAGGACAACGGGTCGCTGAACGACTCCTCGTCCTCGACGATCAGAATTCGGCTCAAGCCTTGACTCCCTGCTCATGGACAGCGGTGCTGCCCTTCTTCACTGACTTCTTGTCGGCACTGTGCATCGCGCCCCCACCGGCGGCGAGGGCGGCCGAACCGTCGGCGGCGTCGTCGTCCGCGGTCCCCTCCATCTCCGGGAGGCGGACGGTGAACGTGCTGCCCTGGCCGGCCTGCGACCATACCGTGACCTCACCGCCGTGGTTCGACACCACGTGCTTGACGATGCTGAGGCCGAGTCCGGTACCGCCGGTCTGCCGGGAGCGGGCGGCGTCGATCCGGTAGAACCGCTCGAAGATGCGTTCCTGCTCCTCGGGCGTGATGCCTGCCCCCTGGTCCGTCACCGAGATCTGCACGAGGCCGTCCCGCGACCGCACTCCTACGCCCACCCGCGTGCCTTCCGGCGAGTAGCGGATGGCGTTGTCGATCAGGTTGCGGAACGCGGTCATGAGGAGGTCGCGATCGCCGTAGACCGGGGTGGAGACGGACCCGCCGACCACGATGTCGATCTGCTTGCTCTCCGCGGGCAGCTTGTTGCGATCCACCGCTTCGGCGATCACCGAGTTGATGTCCACCGCCTTGCCGCGACGGACGACGTCGGCGCCCTGCAGGCGGGAGAGTTCGATGATGTCCTGCACGAGGGCGGAGAGGCGGCCGGATTCCTTGTGCATGCGCTGGGCGAAACGCCGCACGGCCACCTCGTCCTCGGCGGCGTCGTCGATGGCCTCGGCGAGGAGGGAGATGGCGCCCACCGGCGTCTTGAGTTCGTGCGACACGTTCGCCACGAAGTCGTTCCGGATCTCCTCGCTCCGCGTGATCTCCGTGCGGTCGTCCGCGAGGATCAGGATGTACTCGGCGCCGAGGGCCGCGACGCGGACCTGCACCACGATGGTGCCCTGCCCGAGCGGCCCACGCGGGAGCTCGAGCTGCTGCTGCTCGATCACGCCGTCCCGCCGGACACGGGCCGTGAGATCGAGCAGTTCGGAGTGGACCACGGTGTGCCCTCGCACGAGCCCGAAAGCGTAGGCGGCCGGACTCGCGCGGACCACGCCGTCGATCGCGTCCACGATGACGTAGGCCCGCCCGATGATGGAGAGGACCTCCGCCGCGCCGTCGGGCAGCGAGGGTTCGTCCTCGTAGAGGAGGCGGAGCCGCTGGGCCTCGCTCGCACGGAAAGCCGCCATGCCGCTCACGCCGAGGGTCAGGCCTACCAGCCCGGCCACGAGCGTCAGGAGAAGGGGGTCCACGGACATAGCTTATGCTCTGCGATTTCCGACCCCGGCCCATCCGGTGGCAATAGGTAAGGGGTTCAACTAACGTTCACATAAAGCGGGGAAACAGTTCACCGCTGGCTGGAAGGCTCGTCGGCAGAACTGTGACAACCGTTGATTCGAAACTTCCAGGGAAGGACGCCCACGTGCGCAAGGTTTTTCAGGCCGAGCTACACCAGATCGGCGAGGAGCTGATCGAGATCTCGCAGCTGGTGTCCGAGGCCATCCAGAAGGCCAACAGCGCTTTCCAGGGTGCCGACACCGAGCTCGCGCAGGAGGTCATCGCCGCCGACGCGCGCATCGACTTCCTTCAGAACAGCCTCGACGAGCGGGCGATCGACATCCTCGCCCTGCAGGGACCCGTGGCCTCCGACCTCCGCATGATCGTGGGTGCGCTGCGGATGAGCGCATCCCTCGAGCGGATGGGGGACCTGGCCCGCCACGTCGCGCAGCTCGCGCGCCTGCGCTTCCCCGCGAACGTCATCCCGGAGAGCATCAGGCCGACCTTCGACGAGCTGGCCGAACTCGACGTGCAGATCGCGGCCAAGGTCACGGAGCTCCTGGAGACGCGGAACCTCGAACTGAGCAACGAGATCAATGCGGCCAATGCCCGCGTGAACGAACTGCACGCCGGCGTCTTCAAGGCGGTTGCTGCGGAGGACTGGAACGAGAGCGCGCCGACGACCGTCGATGTCACCCTCGCGAGCCGCTACTACGAGCGCTTCGCCGACCACGGCGTCTCCGTCGCCCGGAAGGTCGCCTACCTCGTCACGGGCGAGTGGCAGCCCAGCGCACCGCTGAGCTGACGTTCTCCGTCGGGAGCGACGGAACAGGTTCGAACAGGCTCGACGGCAGTCCGCTGGGGGGACCGCCGTCGAGCCTGTTCGTCTCGCGGGGGCTAGTGCTTGCCCTGGTTCGCGACAGCTTCGATCGCGGCGGCCGCGGCGTCGGCGTCGAGGTAGGTACCACCGGCCTTCACCGGCTTGAGGTCCTCGTCAAGCTCGTACACCAGCGGGATACCGGTGGGGATGTTCAGTGCTGCGATGTCCCTGTCGCTGATGCCGTCGAGGTGCTTGACGAGGGCTCGGAGCGAGTTGCCGTGGGCCGCGATGAGGACGGTCTTGCCGGCCCTGATGTCCACCGTGATGTCTGACTCCCAGTACGGCAGGAAGCGGTCGAGGACGTCCTTGAGGCATTCGGTGCGCGGGACGTCGTCGCCGAGGTCCGCGTACCGCGGATCGTTGACCTGCGAGTACTCGCTGGCGTCGTCGAGCGCGGGCGGCGGGGTGTCGTAGGACCGCCGCCACTCCATGAACTGCTTCTCGCCGTACTCCGCGAGGGTCTGCGCCTTGTCCTTGCCCTGCAGCGCACCGTAATGGCGCTCGTTCAGGCGCCAGTTGCGCTTGACGTCGATCCAGCTGCGGTCGGCGGCCTCGAGGGCGAGGTTGGCGGTGATGATCGCGCGCTTCTGGCGTGACGTGTAGACGATGTCGGGAAGGATCCCGGCCTCCGTCAGGAGGTGCCCGCCGCGCGTTGCTTCCTCGCGGCCCTTCTCGGTGAGGGCGACGTCCACCCAGCCGGTGAAGAGGTTCTTCTCGTTCCATTCGCTCTGCCCATGGCGCAGCAGGATCAGTGTGTAGGTCATGGTCCTAGTCTGCCGTATCGGGATGCGCCGGTCATGCCGGAGGCGTCCTGTTCCGCCAGTGTTAAGCGGGTGTCCTAGGCTGGACGGATGCCCCCGCGTTCCCGCTCCCCGAAGCCCCTCGGGACCATCACGCGTGGCACCACGAACCCGAATCGCCTGCGCCGGGTGGACCGCTGGCTGACCGGCCCGCAGGGGTACCGCCTCCGCCGTGCGTCCGACCCTCTCGTGGTCGATCTCGGGTACGGAGCGGCGCCGGTCACCGCCGTCGAGCTGTTCACGCGCCTGCGGTCGGTGCGCGACGACGCCGAGCTGGTCGGGATAGAGATCGACCCGGCGCGCGTGGCAGCGGCAGAACCCCTGGCGCGGCCCGGCCTCAGCTTCCGGCAGGGCGGTTTCGAACTCCCGCTGGACGGCAGGAAGCCCGTGATGGTGCGGGCTTTCAACGTGCTGCGACAGTACGGCGAAGACGAGTACGGGATGTTCTGGGACGAGGTCCGTGCACGCCTGGCGCCCGGCGGGCTGTTCGTGGACGGGACGTGTGACGAGATCGGCCGCAGGTCCACGTGGGCCGCCATCGACGCGACCGGCCCGGTGTCGCTGAGCATCTCCCTGCGGTTCGGGGCGTTCACCCTCCCCTCCGACGTCGCGGAGCGGCTCCCCAAGGCGCTCATCCACCGCAACGTCGAGGGCGAACGGGTGCACGGCTACCTGCGGGCGCTGGACCGGGCGTGGCTCGAGGCCGCAGCTCAGGCGTCGTTCGGCAACCAGCAGCGCTGGACGGCGATGTGCGCGGCACTGAAGACGGATGGCTGGCCGATCCTGGACGGAACATCACGCTGGCGGCTCGGTGAGGTCAGCGTGGCGTGGGACGCCGTGCGGCCGAGCTAGGTGTACTGAGACAGGACGTTGGTTGCAGGGTGAAAGGGTGAAGACCTCTTAGGTTGGTGGTTACCACACACGCCAACGACTAAGAGGTCTT
>NZ_JBIVQL010000023.1:0-22961 GCF_044755105.1 Arthrobacter sp. NPDC092385 | reverse complement strand
AGACACTCCAGGACCATTCAGGACTTCCTAGTGGTCTCCGTAGGGCCAATCGAATCTGGCCCTTACCTCTTCGAGCGGCAAGCGCAGCGTGCGGCTTATGTCGTGCCAGCTAACGCCCTCGTTGCGGGCAAGGCGTACCGCGGCCGATAGCTCGCGTTCAGCCCGGTACGCCTGCTGTTGCCGGTCCTTGAGGAGCGCTTTCCAGTCCTCGATGAGCCAGCCGCGGCCGGCCAGGTCGTCGTCGCTGGATTGCTCGAAGCAGTCCCCCAGCAGGCGGTAGGACGTGAATGCTCGGAGGGCTTCGTCGGGCGTGAGGGCGTCGAACTAGCTAGTGTCGTCCGGGCCACCGTAAGGCGGTTTCCTCATCGCGGCGTCTCCTCAGGAAAACTGATTGGCTGGAAAGCCTTCGCCCGGGGTACAACTGTGGTGAAGTCCCGGACGTCTACCTGTTCCCCCATGCAGGTAGCCCTCCGGGATCTTCTTTATGCCTCGACAGTCGATGCTCCTGCTCGCAGGATAGACCCGCTGCTGGCCCGCCCTGTAGCCTCCTGCCCACCCGTGCACGGCACAAGCTCCCCCACGCTCCGCTGCTTGTCCCGCACACACGACGCTCCTATAGCTGTCAATTGCTGTGAGAGCGCGCCTTGGGTCGCTGTCCACAACCGGGGACAGTTCTCATGGGTTATCCACCGCTACGACTGTTGGGGAGCTACCTGATGGCTCCCTAATTCCAGCCGTGGATAACCCGAACTGACCCCAACCATGGACAGACTGAGTGGGTGCCCAGGCCCTGTTGGTTGCAGTTATACGGTGAGGTCTTCCCAGGCGAAGGTCGTTGTCTGCCCTGTTTCCCAATCGCGCCGAAGGATGGCGTAGGCGACCGAGGCAAGGGTCAAGTCCCGGGAAGTGGTGTAACGGTTGATCCTTCGGTTAGGCGCTGAGGGCCATGATCGTGTCGGTGTCCGCCTCGCTTCCCGCGTCGGGGACGGGGCGCATGCGAGAGCGGGCGAGGATGTCGAGGCCGAGATAGCGGCGCCCCTCGGCCCATTCGTCGGTCTGTTCAGCGAGGACGCCACCAACGAGGCGGATGATCGCCTCGCGGTTGGGGAAGATGCCGACACTGTCGGTGCGGCGGCGGATTTCCCTGTTCAGTCGCTCGTTGGGGTTGTTTGACCAGATCTGCTGCCAGAGGTCCTTGGGGAATGAGGTGAACGCGAGGATGTCTGCCCGTGCGGCGTCGAGATGCTCCGCGACGGCGGGGAGTTTCTCGCTCACGTAGTCCAGGGTCCGGTCGAACTGCGCGGTTACAGCTGTGGCGTCGGGTTGGTCATAGACGCTGTGGAGCATCGCTTTCACGGCCGGCCACATGCTCTTAGGGGTCACGCTCATCAGATTCGCGGCGTAATGAGTGCGGCAGCGTTGCCACGCTGCCCCGGGCAGGTTCGCGGCGATCGCGTCCTTGAGCCCAGCGTGCGCGTCGGAAGTGACCAGCTGGACCCCGGTCAGGCCGCGCGCGACCAAGTCGGCAAAGAACGCATTCCAGGCTGACCCGCTCTCACTAGTGGCGACCTGAAGTCCGAGGACCTCACGGCGACCGTCGCCATTGACCCCGGTCGCGATCAGGACCACGGTGTTCACGACCCGGCCGCCCTCTCGGACCTTCATCGTCAACGCGTCCGCGGCAACGAACGTGAACGGGCCGGCCTCGCTAAGGGAGCGGTGGCGGAACTCATCCACGTGTTCATCGAGATCAGCCGCCATCCTGGACACCTGCGACTTCGACAGGGAGTGGATACCGAGCTGCTTCACCAGCTTGTCCATCCGTCGCGTGCTGACGCCGGCGAGGTAGCAGTCCGCGATCACCGTGATCAGTGCGGCCTCGGATCGTTTCCGGCGTTCGAGGAGCCATTCCGGGAAATACGTGCCCTGTCGCAGCTTCGGGACGGCGACATCGATCGTTCCGGCACGAGTATCGAGGTTCCGATGCCGGTAGCCGTTGCGGTGTGTGGTGCGCTCGGGGCTGCGTTCGCCCCACTCCGCTCCGACCACGGCATCGGCGTCAGCGGACAGCAAAGCGTTGATCATGGTCTGCAGCAGATGCCGCATCAGGTCCGGGGACGCGTCGGTCAGGGCTTCTCCGAGCACGGTCGCGGGGTCGACAATATGGGGAGCGGTCATCGTGTTGATGCCTTTCGAGTGGGATGTGAGAGTTTCCTCGAAGGATCACACGGTGACCGCCTTCACGTCAGCAACGACGCAGACAACCACCGTGGCGTTACACCACTATGCGGGACTCCACTGAGGCAAGCAGGGTCCCATCTTTGCTGGGCCAACTCTCGCGGTAGTGCGCCTCTTTGACCCAGCCACAGCGCAGGAAGGTTTTGCGCATGGCGATGTTGTCCTCCCTGGTCTGCCCCTCGAACCGGTTGACTGCCGACATGGTCGTGAAGACGTGATGTGAGGCTGCTTGTAGAACCTCTACTCCAAGGGCGCGGTTGCGGAAGGATCCATCGAGGCGAAGGTCGAACATCGGGTTGCCCTCACTGAGGTCTTCCAACCTGAAGAAGCCGATACGTCCATGCTCGTCATGGTCAACCCAGAAGGAGTCATTGTCTTCATCGCGAAAGCGGCCTTTATCGATGGAGGTTTCTACCTGCTCGCGAGTGAGGTGAGAACCGACGTGGAAGGGAAATTCGTTGCGCATCATGAAGCTGATGAGCGCTTCGTGGTCGTCTCCGACAGGATCAATGCGCGTGAGAATGATCGACATAGCGCCTTACCCTACGGGGTGCCAGCACACCTGGAGAGCTGGTGGCGCTCTATTTGGCCTACTGCTGATGCTTGTTCTCCTAGCCAGCTTCGATACCTGACAGTGAGAGAGTCGTTTCGGGTCCGTCCGCGCTCGAGGCGAGAGAGGTAGGAAGGCCATTGGTGGAGGTGCTCGGCCACCTGTTGCAGCGTGATCCCAAGTTCGCGTCGCTGTAGTCGTAGGTCCGTGATCATCGGTGCTGGGACCGGGTTGGTGATTTGTCGGTAGACCTCGCGGGCGACGTAGCGCTTGAGGCAGCGCATGATCTCTCGTTTACTCTTGCCCTCAGCTGTTCGTTTGTCGACGTAGTCCTTGGTCCTGGAATCTGAGCCCATCCTGACCAGCACGATGTGGTGAAGTGCGCTGTTGGCGTGACGATCTCCACCACCGCTCAGCCGGTGCCGGGTCGATTTGCCGGACGATGCCGGGACCGGGGCGACGCCAGCGGGGGCCGCAAACTGAGCTTCGTTATTGATGCGCTGCTTGTTGTCACCAACGGTTACGAGCAGCTGGGACGCCACATCGGTGCCGACTCCGGGTAGGTCACAGAGCAGTGGCGCGTAGGAGTCGAGAATCTCCCGCAACGACTCCGTGGCGTCGTCGATCTCGGTGGTGAGGTCCTGGTAGCGCGATGCAAGGGTCCTCAACACCCGGGCCGTGACGTAGTTGGGGTCAGCAAGATGTCCTGATGGACGGGATCTCGCCATCATCGCGATCATGGGTGCCGTCGGCATGCCCCGGTACTTCGCTCTCAGCTCGTCGGCTGCGGAGACAAGAAGGTCGCGGATCTGATTGATCGTCGCCGTTCTCGATTTCATCGCCGAAGCCCTACCCGCCCGCAGCACACGCAGGCATTCCACGGGTCCGTCCTTAGCTTTCGGGACGGCAGTGCTAGTTCCCGCGAGGACTGACCGTGCGGCCTGGTACGCGTCCAGTGGGTCTGATTTCCCGTGCATCCGACGTTGCTGACGGTTGGGTCTGTTCACTTCGATAACAGGCATGCCGGCCTGGAGGAGCACCTTGGTCAGTTCGGCCCCGTACGTGCCCGTTCCCTCGACGCCCACTCCCCCAATCTCGCCATGCCCGGTGATGAATTCGACGATCTCGCGGTATCCCGAACTGGTGGTCGAGAACTCGTGGTCCTTCACGGGTTTCCCGTAATCGGTGATGACGGCGACGTGGTGGGTGTCTGCGTGGGTGTCGATCCCGACGAAGACCTGGTGTTGTTCCTGATCTGGCATGCGTGCCTTCCTGAGCTGGTGGGCATCACACGGTGGGGACGGGCAGACAATACGGTAAGGGGACGTGGTCAAGCTCCTGACTTGTTTCATTGGTGGTGGGATGCTGCAGGATCTGCAGTCTTGTAGCGTCCAGGGTGTCAGTCGGCACAGGTCCGCAAGCTCCTTGCCGCCCGTCTCGTTCGGGTTGGCTCACTGATAGCGTGCCGCGCCGCTGACACCCGCCCGGGGCGTGGCTCGACAGAGGCATGCGAACACTTCAAGTCAGGGTGCCCGCCACGGGTGATCCATCACTTACATCGGCGTAAGGAACCCGGACATGATTATCATCGGCATCGACCCGCACAAATCCTCCATCACCGCAGCAGCCATCGATTCCTCGGGGTGCCAGCTCGCGGTACGGCGCTTCGTCGTCAACGCAGGAACCGTTAGACAGTTACTGGGCTGGGCCGCGCAGTGGCCTGAACGCAGGTTCGCTATTGAAGGCGCCAATGGTCTGGGCCGGGGAACCGCGCAGATCCTCGTGGCCCAGGGTGAGGCCGTCGTCGACGTCCCCTCCACGCTGGCCATGAAAGTCAGGGTCCTTTCCACCGGCGGTGGACGTAAAAGTGACCCCGCGGACGCATTCGCGGTCGCCCTGACCGGTCTCCGACAGGAGAACCTGCGCGTCGTCGTAGCAGAGGACCAGACCACGATCCTGCGTCTGCTGGCCGAACGCCGAGAGGATCTGGGCCACGAACGAGCCCGGCTGCTCAATCGTCTGCACCGGCTCCTGCGCGAACTTCTCCCTGGTGGTGTCGAACCCGGCTTGAGCGCTGAGAAAGCTGCTGCGGCGCTGCGGGCGATCAGGCCGGCAACAGCCACCGACGCGGTTCGAGGCGAGCTCACCAAGGAGCTGCTCGCTGATCTTCGACGCATCGATGCGTCAATGAAAAGCAACGAAGCCCAGACCCGTACCGTGTTGGATGCCTCCAACACCACCTTGCAGGAGATCCCCGGTATCGGCGTTGTCCTGGCGGCGAAGCTGTTGGGTCATGTCGGTGACATCACCCGGTTCCCCAGCGCGTCGCATTTCGCCAGCTACACCGGCACCGCGCCGTTGGAGGCCTCCAGCGGCAACCACAACCGACACAGACTTAACACCGGAGGTAACCGGCAACTGAACTCCGTGCTGCACACCATGGCTGTCTGTCAGAGCCGCGACCCCGGGCCCGGCCGGGTCTACTACCTGAAGAAAATCAGCGAAGGAAAAACGCCCCGAGAAGCCCGCAGAGCACTCAAACGACGCCTCTCCAACGTCCTCTACCGACAGATCCTGCACGACCACCACCACGCCGAAAAGACCGCCGCTTGACACACAGAGGCGCTATCAAGCCATGCCTGTTCCGTGTGAGGCGATCGCGAGCCGACGGACAAGTCGTGTGCTGGACAGTGGCCATCGGTCACGTCATGTGGACTAAGGGTCACGCCGGATCGCGATCAATACCATCATTACCGTGGACAGCAGGAACCAGGGGCCCACCTGCACACACCCACCACGTCACCGACACGGGTCACTCACCTTGAGCAAGCGGTGGCCGTGCACAGCCTCCACCGCTGCAGGCTGAGACCAATCTTCAACTGTCGAGGAGCCGAAGCGTCGGGGTAGCGCCCACTGGCTTGGTATAACGGCGCGCTTGGTCCTTACACCCTTCGCGTCGACGGATAACAGTGCAAGGGTTCACTACCCATCGGCTCGGCTTACACACGCCCCTCGGTTGCAACTCCTTTCCCTGTCCCTCTGTGAGAATGTGAAGAGTCTTTTCCTGAGGAGCCCCGTGCAGACACTGCTTGACCGTGCAACCATCCGAACCGACCTCGGCAAATTCTCCCACCGCTGGCGCGGACGGATCGACGGCTGGGAGCAGTCGGGTCAAGCGCACACTGAGAAATCCTTTGCCCAGCAGCTGTGGTCCGACCTGCTGAGGTGTTTTGGTGTCATTCCGGAACGCATCGATCTCTTCGAGCGGGACGCCACACGGGCCTCGACGGGCGGTACTGGCTACATCGACTTTTTCTGGTCTGGAGTAGCTATTGGGGAGGCCAAGAGTCTTGGCAAGGACCTCGATAAAGCACACAAGCAGGCACTGGATTATCTCGCCGGCGGCTCGGTGAAGCAGTTCGAATACCCGAAGCACGTCATGGTCACCGACTTTGAGAACTTCCGCATTGATCGAATGGGGGAGGAACCGTGGACCATCCGGTTCACTATTGATCAGATCGCGGATCACGTGGATCAGTTGATGTTCCTCGCCGGGCACGAGACGGTGACGAAGACGCAGGAGGAAGAAGCTTCTATCGCTGCCGCCCAGTTGATGGCACAGCTCTACAACGCTCTCGTTGGTGACAATGCAGACGAGGCAGTCGGTGATGATGCTCCGACCAACATCGAGGAAGAGGACCAGAAAGCGCAAGAAGCTTCTGTTCTCCTCACCCGCTTGTTGTTCCTGCTATTCGGCGATGATGCAGGGCTGTGGGAAGAGGACCTATTCCGGAGGTGGGTGGAGTTCGACACCACTGCATCGAACCTGGGGCCCCAGCTCGATGCGCTGTTCCGAGTGCTAGATATGGATCCTTCAAGCCGGCGCAACATACCCGAGAGCCTCAACAGTTTTCCTCACGTCAACGGAGCGCTCTTCGACAGCTCCATGCCAGCAGGGTTCCTGCCCGAAGCGATGCGCGAAGCACTCCTAGACGCCTGCCGATTCCGTTGGACACAGATCAGCCCCGCCGTCTTCGGCGCCATGTTCCAACTCATTAAAAGCAAACAAGCCCGTCGTGGAGACGGGGAACACTACACATCCGAGACCAACATCCTGAAAACTATTGGGCCGCTGTTCCTGGATGACTACCGGCAACGTGCGGACCGACTCATCGCCGCACAATCAACCACGCTCAAGGCTCTCAACGACTTACAGGACGAGCTTGCGTCGAACCTGTACGTTGACCCGGCTTGTGGTGCGGGCAACTTCCTCAACGTCGCTTACGCAAAACTCCGGGATATTGAGACAGACCTCATCGCTGCACGCCACCGTAAACAGGGTGGAATGGACAGATCGCTCGACGCGACAATTGACCAGCGACTTTCGATCGACCAGTTTTGGGGCATCGAGATCAACTGGTGGCCAGCGAAGATCGCAGAGACAGCGATGTTCTTGGTCGACCATCAAGCCAACCGCCGGCTAGCGGCCGCCATTGGTCAAGCACCAGACCGGCTTCCGATCAGAATCACCGCTCACATCGTTCACCACAACGCTCTCACCCTCAATTGGTCACAAACTCTTCCCGAGCCTGACGGCCAGACGTTCGTGTTTGGCAACCCTCCCTTTATCGGCCAATACACAAAGACCACAGTTCAGACGGAGGACATGAAAGCGGTCTGGGGTGACGACTACAACGGATACCTTGACTACGTCACCGCATGGCACGCCCAAACAAAAACCCTACTTGCTGACCGCTATGGCGAATTTGCTTTTGTTACCACAAATTCGATTGCGCAGGGGCAACCAGTTGGTGCGCTCTTTGGTTCCCTCGCTCGTGACGGCTGGCGTATAAAGTTTGCCCACAGGACGTTCAAGTGGGACTCAGAGGCGCCAGGTAAAGCTGGTGTTCATTGCGTTATTGTCGGGTTCACCCGCGACCGCTCCTCTCCCCAAAAGCTCTGGGACTACCCGGATGTTCGGGGTGAGGCGGTCCTGCAGAAACTCGAACACGGCATTAATGCTTACCTCATTGATGAACGTGACATCGTGCTTCGAAAGGAGCGCAAGCCAGTCTCCCCGGTGATACCTGCGGTGAGCTACGGATCGAAACCTACTGACGGTGGGTACCTGGCATTAGACGCCAAGGAGGGTAAAGCCGGCCTTGACGAGGATGCAATCGCTCGAAAGTATCTGCGCAAGTTTGTAGGCGCGAAAGAGACATTGCACAACATAGAACGCTGGTGCCTTTGGCTTACCGACCTGACTCCTGCTGACCGCAGAAACTCAGCCGCACTGAGTAGCCGAATCGAAAGCGTCCGGCAGATGCGCTTGGCAAGCCGTAAGCAACAAACCCAGGAGTCAGCAAACACTCCTCACCTCTTCCAGGAAATTCGACAGCCAACCGAACCTTACCTTTGCATCCCAATCCACGTGAGCGAAAACCGTAAATATTGGACAGCACTACGCTTCGATGCGGACATCATCTGCGGGAACGCAAACTTCCTTGCTGCGGATAAAGACGGGCTGCTTTTCGCTCTCATCTCCTCGTCAATGTTTATGTCATGGCAACGTGTCGCTGGCGGCAGGCTCGAATCAAGGTATCGCTTCGCTAACACTCTGACGTGGAACACCTTTCCTGTCCCTGAACTTAGCGACCGAGATAGACAGCGCATCATCGCTGGTGGGGATGCAGTGCTTCAAGCACGAGCATTGCAGCCAGGTCAATCCTTAGCTGACATGTACGACCCACTGTCAATGGCGCCGGAACTGCTCGCTGCTCACAATGCCCTTGATAAGGCCGTCGACCAAGCCTTTGGATCCTCTCGACGTATCCGCACCGAGAAGCAACGACTTGAAGTGTTGTTCGCTCACTACAGAGCGCTCGTCAGCGCCCCTACTCCCCTGATCGCGGCTCCGTCAGGTGACGCCCCTGCCGAGTGATACGCACTGCCCATCTGCCAAGCTCTCCGTCATGGACCCAGCATCCCAGCCGCCGACCGCGCACCTGGGAACGGTGCCCTCATGCCTATGTCCTGTGAAGCCCGGAGAGGGCCAGACCCCCGTGGGGTGGGTGTCCGATCCTCGGCCTGTGAATCGCCCCGGGTTTAGTGGAGGCTCTCAACCCATGGAGGATGAGAGTTATGGCGACGAAGTACAGCGATGAGTTGCGTCAGCGGGCGACCCGGATGGCGGTCGAGCTGCGGCGTGATCCGGACTCCCGCGTCGGTGCGGTGGAGCGGGTGGCGAAGCAATTGGGGATGCACCCGATGACGCTGCGTAAGTGGGTTCGACAGGCTGAGGTCGATAACGGGGTTCGGGCGGGCACCACGAGTGCGGAGGCCGAGCGGATCGCGAAGCTTGAGAGCGAAGTCAGGGAACTGAAGCGGGCCAACGAGATACTGCGGACAGCGTCGGCTTTTTTCGCCGCGGCGGAGCTCGACCGCCAACTGAAGTAGTTACTGGCTACATTGATGCCCACCGTGATCGTGTCGTGGAGGGCAAACCACTCGGGGTCGAGCCGGTCATCGAGGTCCTGCGCTCAGCAAGCGTCGAGATCGCCCCGAGCAGTTACTACGCCGCGAAGAGCCGGCCGCTCTCAGCGCGTGCGGTGCGGGATGCGGAACTGATGCCGGTCATCACCAAAGTGCACCAGGACAATATTGGTGTTTATGGTGCCCGGAAGGTCTGGGCGCAGATGAACAGGGAAGGCCACCCTGTCGCCCGGTGCACCGTGGAGCGATTGATGCGAGCCGGCGGCTTGCGTGGGATCAGCCGGGAGAAGACCCGCAAGACGACCCTCGTCGCGGGCGCGGAAACACCGCGGCCGGCGGACCTGGTCGAGCGGCAGTTCGTTGCTGCAGCCCCGAACCAGTTATGGGTGGCGGATCTGACCTACATCCGGACACACTCGGGGTGGGTCTACGCCGCGTTCATCATCGATGTCTTCAGCCGCCTCGTCGTCGGCTGGCAGGTATCGACCTCTCTGCGAACCGATCTGGCCCTGGACGCCCTCGAGATGGGGTTCTGGAACCGTCAAAGAGCCCGACAAAGCGTTGCGGGTCTGACGCATCATTCCGATCGTGGAGTGCAATATCGTGCGATTCGCTACACCGAACGGCTTGCCGAAGCCGAAGCGGTCGCTTCCGTTGGATCCAAGGGCGATTCCTACGACAACGCCATGGCCGAGGCATTCAACTCGCTCTTCAAAGCTGAGTGCATCCGCAACCCGATCATGCGGCCCAAAGGCGGCTGGAAAACCGTCAGTGACCTTGAAATCGCTGTCGCTGAATACATTGACTGGTTCAACCATCGGCGCCTCCACGGCGAAATCGGGCTGATCCCACCGGTGGAGTTCGAGAACAACCATTGGGCGCACGAGTCCACGGAGGCCTACAGTCTTACCAACGTCCCCACCGGGGCCGGAAGCAAGTGAACCGAGCCTCCATCAAACCCGGGGCGATTCAGAGTTTCTGTTTGCGGACAATGCTTGGACATGCTTCCATAAAACAGCTTCGGACTCCTTGATAGTCGTTCCGCAAACAGCAAGCATGACGTCGTTCAATAGGTAGTGCAACGTCGATCCTTTGTGAAGCAGGAGGTGCACTATCTTCTCATTGTGAGCATTTGCTGCCGCACGAAGGTGCTCTTGAGCCTTGATCTCACAGGCCATAGCCGAGAGGATGATGGCGCGGTTGCGATCGGGTTGGTCGGTGCCCTCGGTCAGATGCCAAGCGTCCGCTAGGAGTGCTTGCGATGTTGGAACAACTAGCCCTTCCTGGACACCAGCCATCACCGCATCTAGGTGAGATTTACCAATCCGAAGACGCGAGGAAATGAACGTACGGCTTGTTGCAGGGCCAACCCCGGCGATGCCTTCACCTGAGTCGGCGTAGTAGACGCCACCCCTTCCGTACTGCCTTGGAGCATCCGCGCTGAGCCCCAACCAGGGTTGGCGGCTTAACGCGCGGACCCATTCGAGGAAACGCCTCATCGCCGCTTCTGCACTACTTCTACCCCGTTCGTACGCCTGCTGTAGCGTCGCGCCAAAGGCGCCCTCGAAGGGGTTTAGCGGCGGATTCGGCGGGAGGTCGGCCTCGAACGCAACGGCTATCATGACGATTCTCACTGCGATGGTTCGACTGTCCCATCCGGGCTCATCGTAGACACTCGACACAGGAAATGCCGATGGTGTCGGCAAGAGGTCCGCCTCCCAGTCCCTCGCCGTAAATTCATCCTGCTCATTGGGAAAATTGATGAGAACGGTGTCGCCGTTACTCTCGAATCGATTACTCCAACCCATCAAGCTCGGGTCTACCCACAGATCATTGACGACGTAGCGAATCCTAACTTCGAGATTGGTCATGGTTCAGTGAATCAGCAAAGGCAGGGGTCCGCCGCGGTCTGCGACAAGAGTCGGTAGAAGTGGCTGCAGCCGAACATCACACTCTCGTTGAACGCGCCATCTCAACTAGTGCAGAGAATCCTGGCGCCGGCCTTCGGGTCCTTGGACCAGACTAGGACGAGTCCCCACCGAGCTATCTCGAGGCGGCGCACCAGCTCACCCTCGCGCAGCTGCTCGGACACGAACGGGATCCCCTGCATCGGGGCAACGTTCCACGAAGGCTTCAGCTCATCCTGAAACGTCTCGTCAACGCTGAAAGCGTCCCGGATAGCGGCCCTGTTGTCGGTGGAGAGCAGTATTTCGGGAGGCAGTATTCGCACCACGGCTTGGTGGGCTCCATGTTGACCAGGTGATGATCGTGTCCGCCGGTTACGCCTGCTCGGGCAATGCTCGGATCGCCCGTTCGATCTGGGACGTGGTTGGTGCCCCAGCGAACCCGTTCTCCGTTGTGTAGACGCGGCACGCAAGTGCCTGTACAGGAGATGTCGGGAATAGGTCGACGCCGTCGGCCAGGAGCGTGGGCGATCCTCCGAACCCGAGGCTTGCCGCTTCGGCCTCGGTGTGGATCGTCACCAGCTCGACGGCGACGCCCCCGAGCCCGAGAGCGTCGAGCGCCGCGCGTGCGTTGGCTTCGGCGATGTCCGTGTTGGGGCAGTCGACGATGTGCAGCAATTCCACTTTCACGAGGCGCTTTCCGTTCTCTCGCTGTTGGTCATCGTGCGAGCGTTCGGCAGGAGGAGGTTCAGGCAGACGAGTCCGACCCCAATCACGACGAAGACGTCGGCGACGTTCCCGACGAAGAGGTCGCCGTAGGCGAGGAAGTCGGTGACGTGGCCGCGGCCGAACGCGGGCGGGTTCATGATTCGGTCGATGAGGTTGCCGACCGCGCCGCCGAGGACCAGCCCCAGCGCGAGGCCCCAGCGGGCACCGCGCAGCCGAATGGCGAAGATGACCACCGCGGCGGAGGCGAGTACGCCGATGAGGGTGATGATCCAGGTGGCCCCGGAGCCGAGCGAGAACGCGGCTCCGGGGTTGTAGACCAGGGACAGGCCGAACAGGTCCCCGACCAGCGGGATCCGTTCCCCCGGGGCCAGCTGTGCCACGGCGAGGGCCTTCGAGGCCTGGTCGAGCACCACAGCGAGCACGGCCACGACCAAGGTGAAGCCAAGGGCTCTCCTCGCCTGCGGCCGTGGGCCCGTACGGTCTTCGCCGACTGTCGCGGCGACGTCCTGCACGGTCACGCGATGGTCTTCCGGGTCCGGGCGGCGCGCAGACCGTTGAGGATCACGACGACCTCGGCGATCTCGTGCACGAGCACCACGGCGGCGAGGCCGAGGACGCCGAAGAGGGCGAGCGGGAGCAGGGCGCTGATGATCAGCAGCGACAGGATGATGTTCTGGTTGATGATGTGCCGTCCGCGGCGGGCGTGGTCGAACGCGCGCGGCAGCAGCCGCAGGTCGTGGCCGGTGAAGGCCACGTCGGCGGACTCGATCGCGGCATCGGAGCCGGTCGCGCCCATCGCGATGCCGATATCGGCAGCGGCCAGGGCGGGGGCGTCGTTGATGCCGTCGCCGATCATCGCGACCGAGCCCTTCGCACCGAGCTCTGCGATCGCAGCGGCCTTGTCCTCCGGGCGCAGTTCGGCGCGGACGTCCTCGATCCCCGCTTGGGCGGCGAGGGCGCGGGCGGTGCGAGCGTTGTCGCCGGTGAGCATCGTGACCCCGATGCCCTGCGCGGCGAGGGTACGGACGACCTCGGGGACCTCCGGGCGCAGCTCGTCGCGGACGCCGATCGCGGCGACCGGCTCGCCGTCGCGGTGGACGATCACGACCGTCATGCCCTGCTCCTCCAGCCCCGCGACCTGGTCGCCGAGGAATCCGGCGTCGAGCCAACGCGGGCTGCCGACCGTGATCCGCGCGCCGTCGAGCTCGCCTTCGATGCCGTGACCTGCCTGCTCGGTCACGCCCTCGGCTGCAGGGGCCTCAGGCGCTGCAGCGGTGATCGCGGCCGCGAGGGGGTGGGTGCTGTGCTGCTCCAACGACGCCGCCCACGCCAGCGCCTGCGCCTCGGTCACGCCGTCGGCGGTGAGCACCGCGGTGACGGCGGGCTCGTTGCGGGTCAGGGTGCCGGTCTTGTCGACCGCGACGTGGCGGATCACGCCGAACCGCTCGAACACGGCCCCGGACTTGATGATCACGCCGAACTTGCTCGCCGACCCGATGGCGGCCACCACGGTCAGCGGGACCGAGATCGCCAGCGCGCAGGGCGATGCCGCGACCAGTACGACGAGTGCGCGGGTGATCCACAGCTCCGGGTCGCCGAGCAGCGACCCGATGATCGCGACGAGAGCGGCGAGGATCAGCACGCCGGGCACGAGCGGGCGGGCAATGCGGTCGGCGAGACGGGCGCGGTCTCCCTTCTCCGCCTGCGCCTTCTCCACCAGGTCGACGATCGTGGTCAGCGAGTTGTCCGTGCCGGCCGCGGTCGTCTCGACCTCCAGCGCCCCCGCGGTGTTGATCGCACCCGCCGACACGGCATCGCCGGGCTCGACCTCGACCG
Organism: Arthrobacter sp. NPDC092385; assembly: GCF_044755105.1. NCBI lineage: Bacteria > Bacillati > Actinomycetota > Actinomycetes > Micrococcales > Micrococcaceae > Arthrobacter > Arthrobacter sp. NPDC092385. Next base: position 9,212 of record NZ_JBIVQL010000023.1, on the reverse strand, counting down.
GGATCGACTCCCCCGTGATCGCGGACGTATCCAGGCTGGAACGTCCCGTGCGGACGACGCCGTCGGTCACGATCCGCTCGCCCGGCCGCACCAGCATCAACTGACCGACAGCCAGGTCCTTCGCGGCGACCTCCACCGAGACGCCGTCGCGGCGGACGGTCGCGGTCTCCGGGACGAGCTTGAGCAGCGCCCGGAGCCCGCCGCGAGCACGGTCCATCGCCTTGTCCTCCAGCGCCTCGGCGATCGAGTACAAGAACACCAACGCCGCGGCCTCCTCGACGTAGCCGAGGATGACCGCGCCGACCGCGCTGATCGTCATCAGCAGCCCGATGCCGAGCTTGCCCGTGAACAGCTTCCGGATCGCGCCCGGGGTGAACGTCGACGCGCCCAGCAGCAGACCGATCCAGAACGCCACCAGTGCCGGGATCTCCATCCCGGACCACTCCAGCGCCAGGCCGGTGAGGAAGGCGACGCCGGAGAAGACCGGGACCATGATCCCGCGGTCCCGCCACCAGGGGCGCTCCGCCTCCTCGGCTTCATCGCCTATGACAGTCTCGGGCTCGTCGTGCTCGCAGCCGCACGCCGCGCTCACTCGCCTGCTCCCGTCCCGCAGCAGCCCGGCACGGTGCACGAAGAGTCCACGCAGGGAGCGTGCTCGTCGACAGCAAGCGTCACGTCCACCAGTGCGGTGAGCGCCGCCGCGAGGTGCGGGTCGGCGATCTCGTAGCGCGTCTGCCGCCCCTCAGGCTCGGCGACCACGATGCCGCAGTCGCGCAGACAGGTCAGGTGCTCCGGCCACCCGGAGAACAGTCGCACGTGTCCCCACTCGGACACGGCAGCACCGGCCGAGCCGCCCCGCTCGACGACCACGGCGTCAACGCCGCGTTCGGTCAGGTGGGCGGCTGCAGCCAGGCCCTGCGGACCGGCACCGATGACGACGACAGGAAGCTCAGACATCACATCTCCTCAGATCGAAAAACTTCAATACGAGAACACTCGCTTACCTATCGAAGTTTGTCAATACGTGTCAGACTATCCGCATGAGCCTTCCCGTGACCATCGAGCAGAGCACGTGCTGCGTGCCGCGCATCACCGCATCGATCACCCCCGAGGAGGCCGAGCGTTCCGCTCGGGTGTTCAAGGCCATCGGTGATCCGACCCGCGTGATGCTGCTCTCCCTTATCGCCGGCACCGAAGGCGGCGAGGCCTGCATCTGCGACCTCATCGAGCCGGTCGGATTGTCACAGGGGACGGTCTCGCACCACATGAAGCTCCTCACCGACGCCGGGCTTGTCACCCGCGAACAGCGCGGGAAGTGGGCGTACTTCGCGCTCAACGACGGGGCGCTCGAGGCGGCCGCGGATGCGCTGCGACCTGCCGCGCTGGGCAGTGCGAACTAGTAGTCATCGACGCACGGCTGGGTAGTTCGACCAGATCCCGCCGGCTTTGCTCTTACGCCGGTCCGCCGTGTGGTTGCCGATTCCGATGACGTCGGCAACCACGGCCGAGGGCATCCGCATGCTCAGCAGGTTCATCCGGGTCTCGCGTGACACGCGTGGACGGATCCCGAGTTCCGTGAGGCGCAGCCTGATGTAGGCCGCAGTCATGTGAGCGCCGGGCGAGAGTCCCTCGAACAGCCAGCTCGATTCCCCCGCGGCGTATCCCCGTCGCGGCGCGGCGGAGAGGTGCCGTCTGACGATGTCCCCGACCCGGTCATCGAGCACGACGGGCGTGACCCCGAACCGCACGGTCACCTGCGCCCCGGTGGCGTCTACTCGGTCGCGAGTCATACTGACGGCGCGTCCGAGGATCTGCGCATAGAGGAGCATGAACAGCCCTGCCACGCGCACTTCCAGTTCCACATCTTCTCCGTTGAGCAGAAGGTCGATATCGCGCCACAGCTCCTCCTCGGTCACGTTCGACATCGTGTTCCGTGCAGCCCGGACGTTGGTGGCGAGGTCGCCCGTCAGCCGCGTCTTGGTCGCCCACCGCACGAAGTGCTCCACGGGCTCTCGCGTCTTGACGCGGGCGATGTAGTGATCGAGCGTGCGTTGATCAAGGTCACTGACGGCGAGCCCGCGAGCATCCATCCAGGTCAGGAACCGGACGACCGCGGCCAGTTTCCCGCGCTGGCCGATGAAGGCCTCGTTGGACAGGTCTCGATCGCGGTCTCGATAGCGCCTGTGAAGCTTGGGCAACACGTCCCATCTGTAGAAGCGGCGGAGCTTGTTCCCGGTCGGGCGCTCGAGAGTCGCAGCCACCGCGGCAACGTGCAGCGTGAGCTCGTGCTGCAGCACGTGGATGTTCGGCAGCACCTGGGCTTCGATGAGCAGACGCCGGAAATACCGCGTTGCTGGCCTTTGCTGGAGTTGATCAAGAGACGAGTGATCAACGGGCAGCGCGCCCGTGGCCATGCCGCGCAGGGTCTCTGTGACGTGCGGCCGCCGCAGCCAGCGCACCACCGAACGCGGGTCCATCGGCGCGTTCGCAAGGTACACGCGAAGCCTGGTCAGCTCGATCGGAGCCGATCCCTTGGGTCCGATGAGCTCGTCCAGTCGTGCCTGCAGCCGGCATCGCCCGCAGTGCGTTCCGGTCAGGAACTCCTCACTGCCGCACGTGCGGCACGCGAACCGTGGCGGGTGTCCGGCGCAGATCGCACAGGTGATTACGCCTTCATCGGTGCGAAATGCGAGGACTCGGATGTTCCCGCACAACGGACACTCTGACGGGTTCCTGCGGAGCGCGCTGTAGCAGACGTTGCAGATCTTCTCGCCGAGCAGCGAGTAACGGCCCGCGCTCGAACGCCCGCAACGGTCACACGTCTGTGACGGCGTAGCCGTCATCGGCCTGGATCGGCGGGACGATGAAGTCGCGCACGCACAGGACGAAGGTCCCCGATCGCCGTGTCACGCCCCCGCCCAGTGCCCGTCTTCTTCGCCGCTGCCGGTCGCGCCACGACAGTGATGAGGTCGTTCGGCTGGCATCCGAAGATGCGGCACAGCGCCGCAAGAACTTCGACGTTCAACCGCTCCGGTGCTTTGGTGACCAGTCGATACACCTGCTCGCGGGACAAGACGATGCCCTGCTCGCGCAGCGGCGCGAGCAGCTCCGTGGTCTGGAACATCCCAGCCTCGGCCATCAGAGCACGCAGGTGCCAGTCGATCGGCCCCTTCGAGTCAGTCCCCATCACGGTCCTCCGTGTTCCTCTTGAGCGCATCAGCGAGCACCCGGTTCTTATAGTCGTCCCCGACAGACGTGTAGATCGCCGTCGTCGAAGCGAACGTGTGGCCCACCTGATCCTGCACGAACTTCTCGCTGTAGCCCCACTCGATGAGGTTCGTCACATAGGTGTGCCGCAGCGAGTGCAGAACCAGCTCTTCCGGAAGTCCGGCTTCGTCGCGCAGCTCGGCGAAACGGTCGTTCAGGTAGCGGCCACCGATTCTGGTCCTGCGCTCCGTCGGCCAGAGGATGTCCGTCTCCCAATCACCGACCACCCGCGGCCGGCCCTGGTCCACCCAATGGGTGAGGCCGTCAACGACCCAGTCGAACTCGGGCAGAGTCAGCACGGTCCGTCGCTTCGGACCGGTGCCCCGACTGCCCTTCCCGTGCCGGACATACACCGCTCCGAAACTCCCGAACCCCGGGGCCACCGGGTTCGACCGCAGATCGGCAACGTCGAGCCCAATGCACTCGGAACGCCGCAGCCCAAAGGCGTAGATGGTCTTGAACATCTGCGCGTTCCGGAGCGCAGCAAGCGCACCCTTCCTCCTGGCACGTACGATCGCCTCGACCCGAGCATCCGCAGCATCGAAGAACCGCTCCAGCTCATCGAAAGTGAGGGCACGTCGCCCGGGATCCCCCTCATGGTCGAGCAGGTGCGAGATCGTGTTCCAGTCATGGCAGATCTGCTGCGGCGCATCCCCGAACCGAGCCAGACACTCCGCCTGCCAGCCGTACCGCGGGTCAGTGAGGAAGTCGCAGAACAGACGGATCCTCGTCTGATACCCCCGAATCGTTGACCGCTTCAAGGGACCCTTGCCGGGTCGCACGCGCACTGAATAGTCCTCGAGATCCCGCGGCTGCCACTGCCACGGGTACGCCGCGCAGAACTCGGCGAAATCCTCGATGAACCGCCGGCGCGAATCGATGGTGGTCGCCTGCAAACCGCGACTTGTCTGCTGGTTCGCCCAGCCATCCAGCATCGACTCGAAGACGTACTTCCCCTCATCGAGGGCGACGACATTTCCTGTCAGCCGCAGCGAAGAGCGACCATCAACATCTGAACCAGAACGCACCCCTCCATGGTTGCAGCAGTTGCATCATTGTTGCAACCACTCTCCATGATCTTCACCCGCAGAGGCTGTTGGACACGTTCGTGAAGCACCACCCCAGCAGGCAAGAAGGTGACTTGGTAGCCGAATCACCCTTGTCGGCACCATACGCGACAGCCACGCCGCCCGTGATCCACTCCTGGGCTCGGCGGCCAGCTCCCGCCGAGCCTCCTGCCGCGACCGAGAAACTCCAGATCAACCATGCAATCGCAAGCAAGTGATGCATCTGATGTCGATACTGCTTGGTCTTCCTGCGATCACGAAGCGTCCACACATGGTTCTGATTGTGCCTCAGCTATCGCCCGGCCAACGGATTCGCCCTCATACTAATGAGAACCCGTAAGCGCCACCCAATAGACCTATGTACAGCTCTATTGACTGGTGCTAAGTTGCATACATGGCTTCAATTTTCCAATACGAGACGATCTACCAAGCGCTACGGGCAAGGATCGAAGCGGGTGAGTTTACCGTCGGGGACCAGCTCCCCTCCATCGCTGCCCTACAGGATGAGTACGGAGTGAAGAGCCTCGGTACTATCCGAGCGGCACATCAGATGCTCATCGAGGATGGCCTGGTGCGCTCCGAACAGGGACGCGGCGTCTTCGTGACTTCCACCGAGTCCTCTCGGGGTCTGAGCGTTGATGACACTCTCGCAGCGGCTATCGAGCAGCTGCAGCGCGTGCAGCGTGCGGTAAAGGCTCAGCGCATCCGCCGAGTAACCATCGACCTCAACGACCCAGAACACCGCCACGCCTACGGGCTCCTCACCGACACCCTGCGTGAGGAAGCTGCAAGGAGACGTGAGGACGCCGAAGACGGCAATTCTTTCGACGCCGAGACCTCTCTCGAGGTTGCACAGGACGCCGACTGGATCGTCGGCCTGGTTGAGGCAGCCCTCGAGAACACCGAAGGGCTCAGCTGACACCAAGTGGTTCGCCTCCTGACCACATGGGCACGGCACGAGCTCCCCACGCTCCGCTGCTCGTCCCGCACACATATGGACAGCAGGGACCAAGGGCCCACCTGCGCACAACCACCTGCGTCACCGACACGGGTAGCTCACCTCGAGCGAGCGGTGGCCGTGCACAGCCTCCATGGGTGCGAGCTGGGACTAGGGCAGGGACACCGATCAGGGTTTGATTGTCGGCGCTGCCTCGTACTGTCCGGACGTGGGTGAGAACAAAAAGCATGCCGCCTACTACGCGAAGCGGATGGACGAGCGGATAGAGGAGTTCGTCATGCGCGAGGAACTGATCATGCTCACGGCGGCCGAGCTCGACGTCGAAAACTGCCGACCCACTGACTTCTCGGAGCCTCGCCGGGTGTACGCGTGGGTCCGCTACCCCTCCAAAGCCATCCGGGTCCAGGCACACGCGATCGCCTACACACGCACTGCGGTGAAGATCCGGTTCCTCGAACCGCTCATAAAGATTCAGCGTGAGGGCTGGGTGTGGCTGAACGCTGTTACGCCGGCCGACCCCGCAGAGTCTGCTGACGGAAGCTAATCCGGACCCTGTGGGGGGTCTCTACTCCGCTGCCTGGGGCGAGGCGTCGACGTCGCCGCGGGCGATGTCGACGCGGGCCTTGGCGTAGGCGGCGCTGATGTAGTCCTCGAGCTTGGCGCGTTCAATGCGCCACTGGCCGCGCCCGCCAATTTGGATGGCCGGCAAATCCCCTGAGGCGATGAGTCCTCGGACGGTGTTGTGCTTGGTGTTCAGCTCGTCGGCTACCTGCTGCAAAGTCAGGAACCGCAGCGGCGTGGGCTGCTCCCCGTCCTGAGGTTGGTCTGTCATGTACCCAGCATTCCAGCCACCAAACGCTGCGCCGCTGATCGACGCCGGATCGACGCCTTAAATGGGTGGAGACGGAACCACACCACATGGCTCCGTCTCCGGTTTTCCCTCGTGACAAGGAAATCTGTTAGCTCCACTGACAGGGAGCCTCGTCTGCACTGTAGCCCGCGTCGGGCGTGGGCGCGCGCGTTGCACGCTACAGCGCTATTAAGTGGCTTTGGGGTGTGACATACCCTCGCTGGTAGTCAGGTGCAGTAGAGCGCCTACTCGAGGTAGCGGCTCCACGTGTCTAGCAGTGGGCAGGAGCCGCTGAGGGGCGGCAGGAACGCTGTGCGATGCACGTGTCCTGCCGCCCGCCTCATTCCCCTACCTGGCCGGCTCGCTCAGCTGGGTCGTCTTGTCCTGCGTGCAGGTCTTGGGGTCCTTCATCGCGTGCTCGGTGATGAGGGATTCGACCTCGCTGAGCGTGTATCCCCACTCTTCGAGCTGGAAGAGGTAGTAGGCGGCCTGGGGGCCGGGGCGTCGCCATGATTCGCGGCTGAGGTCCGCCTCGTGGGCGGCGAGCATCATCGCCAGGACCGCCTTGTCGGGGTTCATGGTCGGCTTCTCGACCAGTGCCCGGTATGCCCGGTAGTCGGGGTCGGTGACGCCTGCGAGGCCGGCGGCGAGTTCGTGCTTCTGCGCGGTCGCTCGGGCGATGGAGTTGCCGTAGTTCGCCAGCGTCGTGGCCGTGAACTGCGCCCATCCCTTCGGCGGGGTCTTCCTCCCCAGCAGGGTTGTCAGCCAGCCCTGCCGAACCTCGGTCGCGGCGTCCCACTTCTTGTTGTTCTGGATCACCGTGCGGCGTTCCTCCTTCTGCGCGTCCGTCATCGGCCCGGACTGACCCGCTGTGGAGCTCATGCCGAGCCCTTCGCGGATCGTGAAGCCGTGGTCCCGGAAGTTCGCGACCACCGGGGTCACCTGAACCTCGCCCCGGTAGGTCGAGCTGACAACCACGGCATTCGCGTCATCCTTCGTCGCTTTCTCGCCGTCTGCCCGCAGGAGCATGTGGGGGTGCTGGTGCTCCGGCATCCCGTACCCGGCACCGTCGACGACGGTGTTGCCGAGGGCTTCCTGCTCAGCCTTCGCGGTGGCGATGAGGCGGGCGGTGGCACGTTCCTGGCGGAGGTAGGCGACCTGGTGGTCGAACTGCTCGGGCTGCACCTCGAGGATGTGCTGCAGGCGCTTCACGGTCAGCTCCTCGTCGCTGAACTCCTCGAGCGCCGCTGACTGCTCCAACGTCCATCCGGCGGTGAGTGCTTCGGTGGCGGTGGTGTTGGCGCGGACCTTCAGCGCGGTTTCGACGGTGGTCTTCTTCGTGCCGGTCTTCTTGGCGATCTGCGCGGCCGTAATGCCCATCAGGGACAGCTGGTGGAACGCTTCGGTGCGGTCCCGGTCGTTCAGGACCAGGCTCTGGTCGTTCTCGACCATCTGCTGCACCAACCGGTCAGCTTCCGTGAGTGAGGCGACGACGTACACGGGCATGATCGGTTGTGCGGTTTCGACGGCCGCCAGGGTACGCCGCTGCCCGTACAGGACGTGCACACCGGCCTCGGTGCGGTGAGCGACGACGGGCTGGAGGACGCCGTGCTGCTTGATGGAGGCCAGGAACTCAGGATCGAGGCGGACATCGGCTCGGACGTTGGCGTCGATGGTGAGCTGGGTCGGGTCGAGGTGCTCGAGGACAGCTGTGGTGCTGGTCTGGGTGTTCATAGTTATTGCTCCTTCGGTCACGAGGTGGGGAGAGAGCCTGTGGTGATCCAGCTGGTCTTAGCCCTTCCCCCATTGTTTTTTGCCTGCTGGCGAGCTCGCTCGCTCGTCCCCGACGGAGCACTGTTCAACCCGAAGGGGCAGGGGCCTGCCAGAAACCTCTCAAGGAAATAAGCGACGCAGGAGCGCCGTAGAGGTTTGTGGCCGGCCCCACTCGGCGCAGCCGATTGACGCTGTGGAGCGGGGGCGCACAATCCGCCAGGACAGCAGACAAAAACACCCGGCTCGGCTGCGACGAAGGAGCAGCCTGGCCGGAACAGCCCGGAGCGAAGCGAAGGACCATAGCCCTGCTCGGAGCGCCAGCGGAAACAGGGAAGCACTACAGGTGAGACACACGCTCCCGCCGGCCCTACCGGTAATGGTTGACTGAGTAAGTTGCAGGTCCGCTGAGACCTCGCCAGTAGGATCAGGCCACAAGCATGGTTACTTCTCTGAACGAGGGCTTATGGCCGTCCTGCCTCTGTTCCTTTGAGTGGAGGAATCAGCCACAGATGAGTGGGGGTGTGCTCTTGCAGGGATTAGCTTTCACCTTCTTCGGTCGCTATTCCTGCTCTTCGGATTGGGAGCTGCTGTCTTCCGATCTCCCATTTCCAAGGGCCACCAGGCGTGGATGGAGCTGTTCGCCGGCCGGCGAGGTCGTGAAGCGGCCGAAGCGATCGGTGAAAGGACCTGGCTGGCGTGCGGAGTGATGCTCGGGCTTGTCGGTCTTGCGCTCCTGTTCGGCGGTTTGAAGCTTCTCCTGCGCCATTGAGATAGCGTCCACACACGCCACCGTTCTACCCCGTCTTTCGCCACAGAGTCCCTGCCATGGTGAACTTAGGCTCCGCTGCGCCGACCTGTTTGGATGCCTCCTCGCAGGTTAGCGCAGTGCCGACGCCACAGGCTCTGCTTGCTCAGGTTCGGTGGGCGTGCTCGGGGCAGTAGTAGCGGCCGACGTCGACGGTGATCGTCCTGTACAGCCAGCCCTCGGGTAGGGGTCGTCCCTCGTCTTGGAGCCTGGTTGTGGCGCGGCAGACACAGCACTGTGCCAGGGCCGGGGTACTCATCAGGTCACACCTCCGCATCGAAGCTATCTGGGGAGCGCTCCCACCCAGTAGAACTAGGGCGTGTCTGACAATCGTTTGGACCACGCGAGCACCGCCTTCAGGATCACCGCGGCCCGGTAGACGATCGCGTACTTGTCATACCGGGTTGCCAGCCCGCGCCACTGCTTGAGTTGGGCGTACTGGCGCTCGATGACGTTGCGGCCCTTGTAGGCGGCCGCGTCGAGGCCCACGGG
>NZ_JBIVQL010000022.1:0-23105 GCF_044755105.1 Arthrobacter sp. NPDC092385 | reverse complement strand
GTTGCGCTGTCATCGTCCGGTGCCGTCCTCATCCTCTGCCGTCCCTCGTGCAGGCTTAAAAATAGAACACAGCTTCGATTATTTGGGAAGTCGCCCGCAACCTGACGCGGCAGGAAGACGGTGCCAGTTCCTGACTCATTTACTCAAATACTCGTTTGAGTAAATGAGTCTGATAAGGCGGCGACATACCGCTGCGCAACCGCAGCACTGGATCGTAGGCTCACGGGATGGACGAGCTCGCCGCCTTCATCCTGGCCCGCGTCGCGGAGGACCACGACCTCGCCTACCAGGCACTCCATGACCCAGGAGCAGGCGGGATCCTCGGTGTCCACACCAGGAACTGCCATGCGGCTGACGCTGGTCGGTCCGTCGACGTCGCCGGACATGAGCTGCTGCTAGATCCGCTGGCCTGTCACAACATGAATCAGAGTCCGGAGAAGGTCATCGCGGACTGTGTTGCGAAACAGCGCCTGGTCGCTCATGTTCAGAGCATCGACTGGGACTACGAACCGGCGGGGGAGCAGGACTATATGCGCACCATCCTCGAGCTGCTGGCCCTACCTTGGCGGCACCATCCCGACTACCTTCCGTATTGGGCCACAGAGTGCAGGTAGGGTGCTAGGACGAAAACAGTCCAAGCCTGTCCAGTGCCTTACACAGCCAGTCGACTACTTTTCCTCCAGCGGACAGAAGGTTGATCACGAGTGCCGCGGTTTGTAGTCGCTCTGGCACCCCTCGCTTTCTTCCCGCTGGTCCGAGCGAGTGCTTGCCCACGTGGTCTCTCCTTCCTGATGTAGTCGTTGGTGTTAGCGGTTGCGTTTTGAGACGCTTCTGAGACGAACTTCTCGGCTGAGGCGGGTTTTCGTCTGACGGAGCTTGCGCGCCTCATGGCTGAACTCATGCGACAGCTCGTAGTAGATCCGGTTGGTGCTGCCCAGGGGGGCGAGAGGGGCTAGAACCCAGCGGTCTCTGGCCTCGAGGTAGCCAAGGTCCCTGAGTTGCTTGATACCTTCTTGGGCACTGGGCTGGGACACCCCGTACCAAGCGCTCATTCGATTCAGTGCGAGCCATGCGTCCTGCTTTTGGCTCGTTTCCTTCGCGATGATGAGAAGCATGACAACACCGGAAAGCGTGAGTTTGGCGAAGAGTTCTTCGTGCCAGAACTCGTCCGGAAGGATGAAGTAGTGCTCTAAACGGTCGTCGTCGCCCACCGGAGCTGTGTAGGGCACAGATCCCTCTTCGTCGCCGAGCTTTCCGTCTTCCCGGCAGGGTTCTATCCGCATCCGTTGACCTTCGCGAGTGCGTGTCACCAGGCCCTGCCGCTCCAAGGACCCCCATGCTCGTGAAAGCGAGGACGGTGACCACGTTAGGGCTGTCTTTCCCTCAGCTTTCAAGGCCCGAAGCCAAGTGTCGGAGCTGAGCGGTTCGTCGCGTTTCTGTAGCCACGGCCAGCAGGTGAGCAAGAGGAGGTACAGCACTAGCTCGCGGCGCTTGCGCTTGTTCATTGCCCAGCCCACCGTGCTGGAGCGATTCGCTTGGTCGTCCGGTAGTTGCACGAGGATGTTGCGGAGGGTGACGTAGCCACGCGCGGAGAGCTTCGTCATTTCCCGGCGTGTGGCGTCGGGGGAGACCTGTGGAGGGCCCGCAGCTTGGTGATCTGTCGTTGTGCTCGTCATGGATACATGCAACCACGATCACCAGAGTCGCCTTTCGGCGATTACCGGTCGTTCTTGTCGTCTCAGACCATCTAATGCAAGACACCTGATATCCATTGATGCAAGACATCTGCGATGCGCTGAGATGCAAACTACAGCGAGGCGGTCACCAGGGGGGACCGTTTGCAACATCAGCACCAGTGAACCGTCACGAGTTCAGAAAGTTTCCGTGCCGCATGCGTTCTTGTTCGCGCAGCTGGCAGGTCGACCTGTGCGGCCGATGATGCACAACCCGGTCGCACATCGAGCGGGCAGAATGGCAGGCATGTGTGGACGCTTCGTCATCGCCGGAAACAAGGCCGCTATCCGAGACGCGTTCAGCGTCGACGAGACGTTCCAAGAGGATGTGAAGCCGTCGTGGAACGTGGCCCCGATGCAGGGCATCCCGTTCGTGTCCGAGCAACTGCGCGAGGGTGAGCTGGTGCGCCGCCTCGAGATAGCCCGCTGGGGGCTCGTCCCCGTGTGGTCTAAGGACCCCAAGGCTGGCGCTCGAATGATCAATGCCCGCAGTGAGACGGTGACGGAGAAGCCGTCGTTTCGTACAGCGGCTACCAAGCGCCGAGCTCTGGTGCCGGCGAACGGGTACTACGAGTGGCAGAAGAACGAGGACGGGACGAAAACCCCGCACTACCTCCACGGCGAGGACGAGGAGCAGCTGCTGGGCTTCGCCGGCCTGTACGAGTTCTGGCCGGACCCGACCAAGCCGGAGGACGCCGATGACAAGTGGCTGGTCACCGCGACGATCCTCACCCGGGCCGCGCATGACTCACTCGGCCACATTCACGACAGGACGCCGGTCATCATCCCCAAGGACCTGCAGGATCAGTGGCTGGACCCGACCATGACCGAGCGGGACCAGGTGCAGCACTTCATCGACACCATCCCCGAACCCACCCTTGTCCCGCGGATTGTCGGCACGGAAGTCGGATCAGTCCGTAATAACGGGCCGCAGCTCGTTGCAGCCGCGAGCTAGTGGAAACTGCGAGCTGCGTGCGGTTCGAGGGGCGAAAGCTTTGTGGGCAGGTTGTACCGCTCATGGAAGCGCACGACCGCTTCTGTGTAGAGCCAACTCAGATCGTGGAGAGCCCGGCCTAGATCACCGGTGGTGTATCCATCACCGCTAGGAGATGCCCTGGCGAGCTTCTCGATGTGCCAGATGTTGACGTGACTCACGGAACTGTATTGCCACCACAGGCGTAGCACCCGGTGGCGAAAGTCCTTGATGTCCGTCTGTGGACAGGCTGCGTCATTACACGAGCAGTCGCCGTAAGCGACAAGATCATCGAGCACATCCCTGATGATCTTCGATTCTTGGATGGGTTGCGGTCGAGATTGCTGTGCCTCATCGTTCGGTGTTTCGAGGCCGAGAAGTTTTAGTTCCCGTGATGCTGCGTACTCGAGGGAGGACCTATCCGCGTGGTACAGGTGCCCAAACCGAGCTTCGCGTGACTTCCGCTTGTTTGGTTGGAGGATAAAGAGCACCTTCACAGTGGCTAACAGTGCGGCGCGGAGCAAGTTCTCGACAGGGATAGCCCCATATGGCTCCTTGAGCAGAAACACTGCGGCCTGATGACACTTTGTGGCCGATTTCAAGCTTCGGGTCACGGAGAAGTAGTACAGATTGGCGCCGGCTTCATTGAGCACTTCACCGACGTTTGTGCCGAACTCCGATGTCTCCCACCGAGGGTCATCCTCGCCTGCGCGCAGCTGGGCGTACCCCCACTCCAGGCGGGACATCGCAAGAACAAACCACATGAGATCCGGGTCTAACTCGCTTGCGGTGGGCGCATTCATGTATCAACCGTAGAGCCCGGGTGGGAAGTACGTAGTAGGGGCAGAACCTATTTGGCCGCAGGGTGTTGCACTGAGTACGCCCTACGCAATAGCTGCCGGATGCAGGGGATCGCCCTTGGGATGCCACTCGTTGCGAGCCTGTCAGGTGACGAGGATGAAGGTCGTCAGGGCGGTGATGCCGGCGAGGGCGAGCAGGATGACACCGAGGATGACTGCTTTGCGGTGTTGTTGCCGTCGATATAGTCGTTCGGTTTCGGCGTGTTGTGCGGCCACGTAGCGCTGCTTCGCTGCTCGTGGCTGAGTTGATTTGCGCTTGTTTGATCCCATGTCTTATTTACCTTCCACTCGGTCGAGGCATTCTTCCCTGTAGGTCACGGCTGCGGTGTTCGTGCGGTGAGGAGTTCGGCAAGTTCATCGGGATGCCTGGAGGACACCAGCCAGTAGGGTGCGGGGTCCTCGGGGTCGGTGATCTCGATCTTGACGACGGCGTCGATCCATCCCCTGATGCACAGGTAGGTCAGGCCGTGCAATGCTGTGCCACGTTGCCGGGTAGCTTCCTCTCGGGTGAAGGCTTCCGCCGTCCCGATATACGTCCGGTCGATGTGTGCGGGGCCGACTCGCAGGCTGGTCCTGGTCACCAGGATCGTGGGCATCGAGGTGAGCATCATGATCACGAGAATGATCAGGGCGATCACGGATGCCACGATCCCGATCGACATGTCGATCGGGGCGAAAATCACTGCCGGTACGAAGGCGAGCCCGACGATGATGATCCATACCCACACATTCGGGTACAGCCGTTCCTTCCAGAGGACCTCATCGGCCAGCTGCGCCGACTTACCTTCAGGTTCTATGTGATGGCTCGAGGCGTCGGCGCTCCAAGGGGCATCCGGAGGATTGAGTGGGGGGACGTTGGTTCCTGGTTCGGGTGGTTGATGCATGAGGTGGGTCCCGTCGGACGGATCTGGTCTGGGTGGGTTTCAGTGGGGGTCGGGGTTGGTGGTGCTGCTGTGCTGCTGCGATGACACTGCAGATGGCGATGGCGATGGCGATGGTGTTGCTGGGTGGGGTGGTGGTACATCGAAGTTCGTCCGGTGGGTGATGGAGCGGGGCAGGTTTCTGCGGGTGATGAAGAAGGCCAGTGCTGCGAGGAACAGGAGTGCTGAGACCCAGGTGTTGATGCGCAGCCCCAGAATGAGGTTGGCGTAGTCGGAGCGCATGAGTTCGAAGAAGAACCTGCCGGCGGTGTACAGGGCGACGTACAGGGCGAGGACGGAACCGGCCCCAAGGGTGGTTCTTCGATCGAGGATCAGGATCAGGGCTGCTGCGATGAGGCACCAGACCGACTCGTATAGGAAGGTCGGGTCGAAGTATCCAAGGACGACCGGTGTTCCATCGGGGTTGAGTTGCGCCCGTCCGGTGCCGGCGTCCATGGCGTGGATCTGCAGGGCCCACGGCGCGGCGGAGGGGTCACCGTAGAGCTCGTTGTTGAACCAGTTGCCCCACCGACCCAGGGCCTGGGCGATGAGAACTGCCGGAGCGGCGGCATCGGCGAACGCGAGGAACCCGACGTTATTGCGGCGGCAGCCGATGTACGCGCCGAGGGCGCCGAGGGCGATAGCTCCCCAGATGCCCAGGCCGCCTTCCCAGATCTTCAGCGCGTCGATAGGGTCCTTTCCTGGCCCGAAGTAGAGCTGGTAGTCGGTGATGACGTGGTAGAGCCGGCCACCGATGATGCCGAACGGGACCGCCCACATCACGACGTCGAGGACCTGACCGGGCTGGCCGCCGCGGGCCGTGAGTCGCCGTCCAGTCAGCCACACCGCGGCCACGATCCCAGCGAGGATGCACAGCGCATAGAAGTTCAGAGTGATGGGTCCGAACTGGAGTGCGCTGATCGTGGGGGAGGGAATGTAAGTATCCGGCGGTGCGGGGTTCATGACTGATCCGATGGTCGGGTGGAACTGCTGATAACAGTGCTGGTGACGGTACTGGGGGTGGTGTCGAGGATGGTGTCCAGTGGGGTCGTGCTGTGTGGGGTCTCGGGAGATTCCTGGTGCCCGGACTGCTGCTGAAAGTGGTGTTGCAGGTGTGTGCGGATCCTGGTCGCTTCCTTGCCGAGTCCGGGGTCTTCCCCTCGGGCGAGGAGCCCGTATTCGATGACCGTGTTCCCGTCCGTGGAGGTGGACGCGGCGATCCAGGTGCGGCGGCGTGGGGTGATGAGGGAGAGGATGAGTCCGGTCAGGGCCAGGGTGGAGAAGACGAGGGCCCCGATCTTGCCTGGGTCGTAGGTGATATCCAGTGCGACGAAGCGTTTGAGGCTGTCGAAGGTGATGGATCCCTTGCCGTCGGGCAGTTCGTAGGTCTCCTCTGGTTCCAGGACGATGCCGCCGGCGTCGGTGTCCCTGCCGTTGAGTTGCGTCAGCTCTGTGGTGTCGAGCTGGTACACGGATCTAGGGGTGCCATCATCGAGGCCGAGGTTGCCGTAGTAGGAGTTCAGGTTCAACCGGGGGTTAAACGGGTCGGGATCCGAGCCGAAGGCAAGCCCCGTGTCGTCGACGACGGCGGTGGGCAGGAAGAACCCGACGAACCCGAGCTGGTCGGGTTGCGCGTCGGGGGCTTTGATGACGATGGTCGAGGTGTAGGCCGAGTCCGTGGGCTGGGCGGGTGCAGGCCCGGAGAACGCGATGTTGCCGTCGCCGTCGCGCACGGTGATGACCGGCGCGTAACCGTTTCCGACGAGGTAGACGTTGGTTCCGTCCATGCCGATCGGCGCGTTGACTTTCAGTTCCTGCCGGACCGGGGCGGCATCGGGGTTTTCCTGCACGGTCATGGTGGCGGTGAAGTCCAGTGGCTGCCCGTAGGTGGCGGTGTCATCCCGGTTGAAGGTGACGTCGAAGTCCTCGAGGGTGAGGGCGAAGGGTGCCAGGGTGTCCTCGTTGAAGTTCGTTCCGGGGGTGAAGGAGTCATAGCCGATTAGGGCGTTGGTGAATCCTTCACCCTCGACAATGAGTTTCTGCCCCCGGTACCCGAACATCCCGCCGACTGCGACGGCGACCAGCACCCCGATCAGGGCTGTGTGGAATAGCAGGTTTCCTGCTTCTTTCAGGAATCCCCGCTCGGCCCCAACGGAGGGCCGGCTGGTATCGGTATCGCGCACATCGACCCGGTACCCGAGCGTGCGAAGAATCGCGGCCGCCTCTGTGACCGTGGCAGTGAGGCGTGCAACAGAGGGATGCTGGCCGGCTGAATGCAGGCCCGGATCAGACACCGGATCAGGGACCGGATTCGATCCTTGGTGAGGTTCGGCGCGGTGACCGGGTGCGGGATGGTTGGGCAGGGTGAGTGTGCCGTGCTGGGGAAGGCGGGACAGTCGCCGCGGGGTGCGGGGCGGTGTTGCAGGTAACGCGTTCAGATACACCCTGGTGCGCGGGATGACGCAGCCGATGAGTGAGATGAATAGCAGCAGGTAGATCGCAGAGAACCAGACGGAGGAGAAAACGTCGAAAAGCTGGAACCTGTCCAGCCAGGGACCGGTATCAGGGTTGTCCTGCAAGTACTGGGTCACGACCGCCGGGTTCGCGGGACGCTGCGGGAACAAGGACCCTGGCACGGCAGCAACCGCGAGCAGGAGCAGGAGCTGCAGTGCAGTTCGCATGCTGGTCAGCTGCCGCCACACCCAACGAAGCATCTCCACCGGCCCGAGAGCGGACACGCGGACATCATTCTTTGCCGGTCCGCCCTTCTGCCGAGGGATGGGACGGCGGCCCTGTCCCGCGTCAGGCTTCGTATCAGCTGACATGGTCCCGGCCCTGCCGTACGTCGACCCTGTATACGAACGACGTCCCTGCCATAAACCGTGCGACCGGTGTTACTGCTGTGACAGGTGTTGCTGATGTTTGGAAGGGGTTGTCGGTGCTGGCAGTGGGTATGGGGGTGTCGAGGGCATCGCTGATGAGAGTGCGGAGGGTCGTTTCGTCGGCGATGCCGAGGATGCGTGCTGCGACTCTGCCCTGCCGGTCCAGGACGAGGGTGGTGGGGACGGCCTGGGGTGGTACGTAGTCGGTGAGCTGGAGCAGGAGCTTCCCGTTGCGGTCCTCGAAGCTCGGGTAGGTGATGCCGAAGGTCCGCTCGAAGGCTTCCGCGGTCGGTTTCTCGTCGCGGACGTTCACCCCGTAGAAGCGCACACCATCGGGGCTGAATTGTTCATTGAGTTGCTGGAGGGAGGGCGCTTCCACCCGGCACGGTGCGCAGGCCGCGTACCAGACGTTCAGGACGACGACGTCTCCGGCCCAGTCACCGGAGGTGACCGGGGTTCCGTCGAACAGGGTTCCCTGCACGTCCAGGGGTTCACTGCGTTCCTCCGGCGCGTATTCGGCCACTGACCCGTCCCCGGCAATGTAGTTCTTGTTGTCGCCAGCACGGGCCTGTTCAGCGAGATCATCGTTGCCGGTTGCGCAGCCGGCGAGGACGAGGCAGGAAGCGACCAGCATCGCCGCGGCGCGACGGGACCACATGGTGGCCCGTGACCGGCGTGGAACGACCGACGGTGCGGGCGGGTGGGGGTGGTTCATCACGAAGGTTCCCTCCGGTTGTAGAGGTACAGGGGGTGGACGGCTCGGCGCGCCGGCGACGTCCTTAGACGGGGGTGAGGAAAGTGCCTGCAAGGTTCTGCAGTTGGTAGATCCACAGCATCCACACACCGGTGACCATGAGCACTCCGACGAGGATCAGCAGGGACCCACCGATGATGTTGAAGACGCGGATGTGGCGGCGGACGAAGGCCAGGGCGGTCGTGACCCATTGGACTCCCAGTGCGACGAGGACGAAGGGGATCCCGAGACCGAGGCAGTAAACGAATCCCAGGACAGCTCCCCGCCACGCAGTACCCGTCGTGGTGCTCAGTGCCAGGACGGCGCTGAGAGTGGGCCCCATGCACGGCGTCCAGCCAAGACCGAAAACGACACCCAGCAGGGGTGCGCCGGCGATACCTGTTTTCGGGCGCCACGTGAGTTTCGCTGTCCGCTGGAGGAACGAGACCCGGCCAATGAGGGCTAGGCCCATCACGATCACGAACAGGCCAAGGACCCGGATGAGTGGGTCCTGCCAGCGCAGCAGCCAGGATCCCATGACTCCGAACGCCGCCCCGTACAGGGTGAACACGAGCGCGAATCCGAGGATGAACAGGGCCACCCCGGTCAACACCCGCCTGCGGTTATCCGGCCGTCCCGGTTCGGTGAGCCCTGAGACGTAGCCGAGATAGCCGGGGACCAGCGGCAGGATGCACGGGGAGAGGAACGACACGATCCCGGCTGTCATCGCCAACGGAATCGCCGCGAGCAGGGCCCCGGACTGAACAGTGTCGGCGAAAAACTCACCAATGGTCATGGCAGTCTCCCCGAGCTGAGGGACGTAGGCCCGCCGCCCGTCGTTACGCCCGATGTCCTGACCGTAGCCACGTCGGTGTTCGGACCAGATCTGCTCGTGCCGGTGCTCGCTCCCACCTGGAGATCACCCACCACATCACTGGTTACATCACTGATCGAGTGGTTGGCAGGGTGGTTGGCAGGGTGGTTGGCCTGGTGGAGCGGGTGGTTGGTGAGGTGGGTTTGAGGCAGCACGTGTCAGGCGCCGCCAGCGTCGATGATGGTGGTGAAGGTCATGCCGTTGTCGACCGACTTCTCCAATCCGTTCTCTGTCGTTACCCAGACTTCCGTGCCGTTGTCTGTCCTTCTCGTGGTGATCGCTGAGGGCTGGGCAGAGACTTTCCCGGTCTGCTTCCAGGTGATGCCGGCATCTGTGCTGGTCAGGACGTCGCCGGTGGGAAGGATGCCGATGATGTCTGAGCCGTCGGTGACGGCGGCTATCAGGATGACCGGGGCATCTGGTTCTTTCGTCCAGGTCTTTCCTGCATCCTCGGACCGGTAAATGCCGTCTTCGGTGGTCGCGACCGCGAGCTCCGTGGCAGGGTTTCCGGCCAGGTTGTAGGGGCTGATCTGGGTGCTCGCGTCAGTCCAGGAGCTGCCGTCCTTGCTGACCCGCAGGGTGCCGTCGAACCCGATGATTCCCTCATAGGTGGTGGTCAGGGTATGGAAGTCAGACTCGCCACCACGGGCAACCTGCGACCAGGTGAGCCCATCGGTGGAACTGATAAACCCCACTGGGTTAGGCAGGTCGACGCCGGCACCCGGGTGGCCGGAAGCGAAGTAGGTTCCATCGCTACCGACGGTGAAGCCCATCAGATCAATCGTCTGCCCCATGGGTTCGGCGGACTCACCGTTGACCGTGAAAAGGCCCTCGTGAGAGGCAATCAGCACCGATTGCGTGTCAGGATTCACCGCCAGCCCATGGACGTGGGAGGGATACGGCTGGGCCGATGTGGCCGGCCCCGCACCGTCATCGCCGACCGCTGAGCCGGCTGCCGATTCAGCTGTTGAATCGGTCGATGACGTGCACGCCACAGTCCCCAACGTCAGGGCGAGGGAGACCCCGACCAGGGCGCGCCGGCGCCAAGCACGGGGCACACGTCCCGCAGCAAGGAAAGCAGGCGAGGAAGCAGCGGAGGAAGGAGTGGGAGAAGCAGTGGGGGAAGTCATGGGGTGATGTATCCGATCAAAGGGTGCGTCCCTGCTGGTGCTGCCGTCGGTGCTCGGTGTAGTCGGTGTTTGTCGGGTATACCGGGCTGGCCGGGGTGTTCCAGGGGAATGCGTAGGGCGCGGGCAGCACGCGACGGGCAGGAATGCCCGCGAGGATGGCTGGGTGTCCCGCTTGAGAGGTGGGGGAGTGATTTCAGGTCAGGAATCGTGGGCCTCGAAAAGGGGCCGCGGAGTGAAGCAGCTTGGAGATGTCATTGGCCGGGCTGCCGGGACCTGCCGCCATGGTGGTGGCAGCGGGCCCCGGTTCAGGCTCCGGCGATCGAGGTATCAGCGAGCAGCTGGTCAATCAGCCGAGTTGCCGGGCCTCAGTGATGAGGGGTGTGGTGTCAGCGCTGCTCGAGCAGTGCTGTCATCTCCTCGATCTCTGCCTGCTGGGTTTCCACGATGGTCTCGGCCATCTCGATCGCCTCGGGGAACATGCCGTCCTCGATTTCCTGCTGGGCCATCTGCACAGCCCCGCGGTGGTGGGCGATCATCGACTCCAGGAACAGGGTTTCGGCTTCAACGCCTTCAGCAGTGCCAAGCGCCGCCATGTCCTCGTCGCTCATCATGCCCTCCATCGACCCCATGCCCTCCATGGATTCCCCCTCGCCCATGGAACCCATGTCGTGGCCTTCCATGCCGCCCTCGGGCTCCTCGGGCTCGCCCCAGGCTTCCAGCCAGGTGGTGAGCTGCTCGATCTCGGGTTCCTGGGCGGCAGCGATGCGGGTCGCGAGGTCGGTCACCGCAGGGTCGATGCCCTCCTTGTCGAGGAGCATGTTGCTCATCTCAACGGCCTGCCGGTGGTGGGGCAGCATCATCTGCGCGAACATGACGTCCGCGTCGTTGTGCTCACCCATGTCCTCGGCAGATGCGCTGGAGGTGGCTTCGGACGTAGCCCCCGCCGAGGCGCTCGGGGTGGCCTCCGCCGCGGCGGAGCTGGGGGCAGCCGCGGCGGAGCTTTCTTCGCCCATGTCCATGCCCTCCATGCCGCCGCCCGAGGATGAACCACAGGCGGACAGGGTGATGAGAGCGGCGGCGGACA
This sequence comes from Arthrobacter sp. NPDC092385, assembly GCF_044755105.1. NCBI lineage: Bacteria > Bacillati > Actinomycetota > Actinomycetes > Micrococcales > Micrococcaceae > Arthrobacter > Arthrobacter sp. NPDC092385. The sequence goes on along the minus strand of NZ_JBIVQL010000022.1, from coordinate 11,916 downwards.
GGGCGGTAAGTGATGCGAAACGGTGCTTCATGAGAACAGTCCTTCGGTATGTGAATACACGGGTTCAGGAAAGAAACGATCGGTCGGTGTTCCCACGACGTCAGCTGCCTTGTGCATCCTCTGGCGCCACTCATACCGTCCGCGCGCAGAGTTCGTTCTGAGCGGGAGGCGGTACCGATGGAGAGGTGATACCTGAGTGGTGTCGAGGTGGGGGAGTCCGGTCATGACAGAGCCGGCAAGTGCACAGGCGTGTGAGGCGGGAACATGAGGAAGCCGCAAAGGGGCTTCCCGGTGTTTATGTGCGACTGATCGAGAGCTGAACCAAGGAAACTGTTTGTGCTCTGAAAGGAAGAGTGAAGGCCAGTGATGGGGGGCCGCGACGGATCAGGGTGCCGCGTAGGAGCGCGGAACGAAGCCCCAGGAAACCTGCGAGACCAATGATCAGCAGCGCGATCATGCACATGGCGTCCATCATGGAGTGCCCGTTCGGGCAGGTCAGCTCACACAGGGAGGCGTCGGCAGAGCCATGGCCATCGGAGGAGGAGGCGACCATCACCGCTGCTAGACCTGTAGCTAAACCTGCTGCTGGGCCTGCTTCCGGGACGGTGGTTCCGGCCGTCATGAGGGTTCCGGTGGCTTCCGAAGCGGTGGGCGCGGAAGCGACGGTGTGGGTCGGAGCAGTGTGGGTGGAAGCCGTGTGGCCTGCTGGCTCACCGATGGTCGGGCTAATCCATAGGTGCATCGCCAGTATGCCGACCAGAAGAGTCAGGAGCCGTAGCGTCCACGTCAGGGACACGAGGGTTCCGGTTGCGGAGGATCGCTGGGATCGAGGAACGGTGAGCAGCAGATTTTTCACTGTGTGTTCGTCCCTCCCCTCATGCTTCAGCGATCCTTCAACTCGAAATAATACGCGGGTGGGGTACACCCTCAGGGCCGGGATCAGGTTTGACGTTCATATCAACAGTAGGGGCCCGGCACCCGATGATGCCAAGCGGCAGTTTTCCTGCCGGAGCCCAGCTCGCATGCCCTTTGGTGTCCGGAAGCTGGGCGGTGTATGCCAGTGCGGGCTGTTCTGCCCGCTCTCTGCCCAACGGTCTGCAGGCTCTGGTGGTGCCCCGGGGTGAGCCCTGTCGTCACGGCCTTCCCACCGGTGTCCGCCGCTTTTCAGGGGTGCTGAGTGCGGGCGAGGACACCGGTGGGACCGGTAGCGGTGAAACCGGCGGGTGCTAGGCCGTGGTGCTGATCCGTTCCGGGTCGAGGTCGATCCGGCGCAGCAGTTGCGCGTTCAGCGCCACCACGATCGTGGACACGCTCATCAGGACCGCGCCGGCGGCAGGTGAGAGCAGGATCCCCGCGAACGCGAGCACGCCCGCGGCCAGGGGGACGGCGAGGACGTTGTATCCGGTGGCCCAGATGAGGTTCTGGATCATCTTTCGGTAGCTGGCCCGGGACAGGTCGATCATCGCCAGCACGGCCCTCGGGTCGTTTCCGGCCAGGACGACGCCGGCGGATTCCATGGCCACGTCCGTTCCCGCCCCGATCGCGATGCCGACCTCGGCCCGGGCGAGGGCTGGGGCGTCGTTCACGCCGTCGCCGACCATCGCGACTCTCAATCCGCGGGATTGCAGTTCGGTGACCTTGGAGTCCTTGTCCTGCGGCAGGACGTCGGCGAACACCTCATCGATGCCGAGCTCCTGACCGACGACGTCGGCGACCTGGCGTGCGTCGCCGGTGATCATCGCGACCTTCACCCCGCGGTCCTGCAGGGCCTTCACGGCGGCCCGGGATTCCTCCCGTACCTTGTCCTCGAGCCGGACTGCGCCGATGACGGCACCGTCGCGGATGATGTGCAGCACGGACGCGCCGCGGCCCACCCATTCCTGCACGGTCCCGGCGATGTCGGCAGGGGTAGTGAGTCCGAGTTCCTTGAGCATGTTCGGGCCTCCCACGGCGACGTCGTGGCCTTGGACGGTGGCGCGGACACCACGCCCGGTCATGGACGCGAAACCCGTGCCGGTGTAACCGAGGTCTGCAGCTGCCGGGTTGGATCGTGCGGCGGTGACAATGGCCCGGGCGACGGGGTGCTCACTGTCGGCCTCTGCGGCTCCCGCCAGGGCCAGGAGCTCAGCCTCGCTGACACCGTTGACCGTAGTGGTCGCGGTGACGGCGTGCCGGCCCTCGGTGAGGGTGCCGGTCTTGTCGAACAGGACGACGTCGATCGTGCGCATCCTCTCCAGGGCAATGCGGTTCTTGATCAGCACCCCGGCCTTCGCGGCGCGTTCGGTGGAGATCGCGATCACCAGGGGGATCGCCAAGCCCAAGGCGTGCGGGCAGGCGATCACGAGAACCGTGACCGTGCGGATGACGGCATCATCAGGGCTTCCGAGGAGCATCCAGGCGATGAAGGTCAGGATGCCAGCGCCGAGGGCGAAGTAGAACAGCAGGGCCGCGGCCCGATCCGCAAGAGCTTGGGCCCTTGAGGAGGAGGCCTGCGCCTCGGCGACCAGACGCTGGATCCCGGCCAGGGTTGTATCCGCGCCGACCGCCGTGACCTGCACCCGGACGGCGTTATCGGTGGCCACCGTTCCGGCGACGACGGTCTCACCGGCGGTCCGGGACACGGTGCGCGATTCGCCGGTGATCATCGACTCGTCGAACTCCGCGACACCGTCGACGATCTGCCCGTCTGCCGGCACCCGGGCACCGGAACGGACGAGAACCACGTCCCCGGTGACCAGGGAACTGACCGGGACGGTTTCAACACGCGCATCGGTTCCCGTGCCGGTGACCCGGTCTGCTTCGTCGGGCAGGAGCGCTGCCAGGGCGTCCAGGGCTCCTGCGGCCGAGCCGAGGGCCCGCATCTCCATCCAGTGCCCGAGCAGCATGATGACCACCAGCAGGGCGAGCTCCCACCAGAAGTCCAGGTCGAACCCGCCGACACCGAGGGTGGTGATCCAGGAGGCGATGAACGCGACGCTGATCGCCATTGCGATTAGCAGCATCATGCCCGGCTGCCGGGACTTCAGTTCCGTCACCCCGCCCTTGAGGAACGGGGCCCCGCCGTAGACGAAGATGACTGTGCCCAGGATCGGGGCGATCAACGTCGAGCCCGGGAACTGGGGTGGCATGTACCCGAAGAGCATCGTGAACATAGGACTGAACGCGACCACGGGGATCGTGAGGATCAGGCTGAGCCAGAACTTGTTCTTGAACATGGCCGTGGAATGCCCGGCATGTTCCCCATGGGAGTGGACCTGATGATCCTCATCCGCGGTCCCACCCGAGTGACCTGAATGACCGGCGTGACCTGCATGACCAGTGTGGTCGGTCGGAGCGGTGTTGCCGGTGGGGTGGTGTGTTTCGGCGAGAGCGGAGTGGGCGTCTGCCTGGGGCATGGCCTGGCCGTGCGTGGTGTGGGCGTCATCGCTGCCGTTGACTGCAGCTTCTGTGGCCGTTGGTGTGGCGGTGGGTGTGCTGGTGGGACTGTGGGATCCCTGGTGGTGATTGTGGTGGTGTGCGTTGTTCGTCATGATCGAGCCCTTCCGGGGCACCTGAGCAGGTATGTTCTGGTCCCTGCAGCGCTCCTACATCAAGCGCTGCACGGCCTTATTTGGAGGCCAGCTGGTATCCGGCGTCGCTGATCGTCGAGGCGACAAGCCCGGCGTCGAGAGGTGTGGTGCTAGTGACGTGCAGGGTGGATGTGCCGCCGGCGACGAGGTCGACCCGTGCTTCATGGACCCCGGTGATTTTCCCGACGGCGCCGCTGACCCTGGAGGCGCAGGAGCCGCAGGTCAGACCAAGAACCGGGAACGCCGCGGACACGTCGTCGGACGTGACCGGGGCAGCCGACACTGCAGCTTCCTGAGGGGTGCAGCAGGAACACCCGGAGGCGTTCTTCTCCGTAACGGGAAGCAAAACAGTAGACGAAGCGGTCGATGAAGCAATGGACGAATCGGTGGATGAAGTGGTCGACGGAGCAGATGTGCCGCACATGGGAACCTCCAAGGGAACATGCGAATGCGTGAGGGAATCGAAGCGCTGTAGGAGGTCAGGATCAGCGAGCCTGCCCCGCCATCACAATGGTTCCGGTTGTCATGCCGGAAACCTCGTAGGAGGGCCGACAGCAACGAAATTATACCCCCATGGGGTATCTGTCAAGCGGATTCTTGCTCGCTCTCACATCGACGAATTCATGGCCGGTCATGGTGAGCGGGGGCTAGCGTGAGACGCGGGGCGCCGGCCCCGGATGCCCCTGAACCTTCAGTAAATCTTCAGTAGACCGACGGATAAGGAGCGGAACAATGACTCACATCACCTCCATGCTCGAGACGTACCCGAAGGATCTTGGCGGTATTGACCGCGAGAAGCTGGCCGAGTGCATCGCGGCCTGTTTCGAGTGTGCGCAGACCTGCACGGCGTGCGGGGACGCGTGTCTGAGCGAAGACATGGTTGCCGAACTCACCAAGTGCATCCGCACGAACGCTGACTGCGCGGACATCTGCGCCACGACCGGCCGGATTCTCTCCCGGCATACCGGTTATGACGCGAACATCACGCGAGCTGTCCTGCTGGCCTGCGAAGTCGCTTGCAAGGCGTGCGCCGATGAATGTGAGCAGCACGCGCAGATGCACGAGCACTGCAGGATCTGCGCCGAAGCATGCCGCCGCTGCGAGAGGGCTTGCCGCGAACTCGCCGCTACTCTCAGCTGAGCTCGGTCACCGGTGGCTGCCCCCACACTCCAGCCTCCAGGGGCAGCCACCGAGTAGCCGTCTTCGGAAAACCCTCACCCCGTCACATCCAGCGCTCATGTTCAGCGCTCGGTGAGGAGGCCTGGGTCTAGCGCAGGAGCCTGCTGATCGCTTGGGTTGCTTCCTTGACCTTGGCGTCGATGACGTCGGAGGATCCGCTCGTCGCGGCTTCGTGAGCGGCGTCGACGACGCAGTGCTGCATGTGGTTCTCGAGCAATCCGAGGCTGACGGCGTGCATGGCACTGTTGACCGCGGCAACCTGGGTGAGGATGTCGATGCAGTACTTGTCCTCATCGACCATGCGGGCGATACCGCGCACCTGGCCCTCGATGCGCTTCAGGCGTCGCAGGTACGCATCCTTGTCCGCTGCGTATCCATGGGCTGTGTGCCCAGTCACCTTCTGATTTTGGCCCGCGTCGGGTGCTGTGGCCTCACCGGCTGCTTCAGAAACCGCTTCGTGAGATGTTGCAGTGCTGGCATGCGTTCCGGTTCCGGAGCTCACGGTCATTCCCTTTCACCACCAAACGATGCGATCCGGTTGCGCCGGCCCGAGATCGTTGGTGCCTTCCCCTGCTGCGCCCATCGCGCAGCAACTTCCAGTATCGCTGGTCGTTAGGGCCCCTGTCCCTATATCCGCGGCATATCGGCGGCGCTTTGTTGACCTCGGTAACCATCAGGTATCCGGCTCACGGTGTGTTGCGAAGACACGCCGTGCTCCGTTACCTGAACGTGACTTTGATACCACCCTGGGGTATTCTCGTCCAATGTTCTCGGCACCCCGCCGAGACCATACTCCCGCGCAGAATGCCGAGCCCTGCCGCTGCATCCGGGAACCGTTCGTACCACCCAGTAGGCAGGGACGGGGGAACCACGTTTCCACCGGGCCACCGCATGTATCTGTGCGATGACCCTCGGGGTTAAGTCGATCCGACAACCTAGGCACGACCTGCACGTAGCGTCCGCGACGGCAGGGTAGTGCCCAGGGCTTGAAGGACGGCCGGGTGAACTCCCATCCGAACCCGACAGCTCACCCCGCAGGCATGGGAGAGGCAATCACCATGTCACGTACGTCCATTCCGGCGCGCCACCGCGCCGTCGTCACCCACTCCATCGCCCTCGAGGGCCTGTCGCACTCCGCGAAGACCGGTGCCGTAGCACTCGGTAAGCCCGCCATCATCGCAGCAGCAACCGGCGGCCTCGTCTTCGCCGTCGGCGCCCCCGCACAGGCCGGCACCTACACCCAGGAAGCCACTACGGGCACCGTAGCCCAGGCTCCCGTTGCAGCCGCACCCGTCGCCCCCGCAGTTGTTGCAGCTCCTGCCGCTGCAGGCGTGCACACCGTCGTCGCCGGCGACACCCTCGGCGCCATCGCTGCCAAGCACGGACTAAACCTCAACACGCTCATGGCCCAGAACGGCCTGTCCTACGCGTCGATCATCTACCCCGGGCAGCAAATCAAGCTCACCGGCGGAGCAAGCGTTGCCGTCAGCCCCGCGGCGGTCCCCGCAGCAGCACCGGCCAGCCAGGTCTTCTACGCAGCACCCGCCCCCGCAGCTGCCGCAGTGGCACCCGCACCCGCAGCCGCACCGGCCGGCATCCAGCTGACCTCCGCGACCATCGCACCGATCGCCCCGGCAGCCCCCGCGGCTCCTGCGGTCCCCGCCAGCGGCGTCGGCGCCGCCCTCGTCGCCTCGGCCTACGGCCAGCTCGGCTCCATCCAGGACTGCACCATCCTCGTCGAGCGGGCCCTGCGCTCCATCGGCAAGAACGTCGGAGACCTCGGCCCCACGCAGTTCTACCAGTACGGCACAGTCGTCTCGACCCCCGCCCCCGGTGACCTGGTCATCCGCCCCGGCCACATCGGCATCTACGTCGGCAACGGCGAAGTCATCAGCAGCGGCATGAACGGCGCGAACCTCACGATCAAGCACCCCCTGTCGGACCTCGCCGGTTCGTCCTTCGTGCGCGTCAACGGCTAACACAGATTCAGCGGACGCCCAGCGTCCGTAAGCTGAACAAGAGTGGCAGGTGCCCTGGACGGGGGTACCTGCCACTTTTTGTTAAAGCCCGTCCGCAGGCTCCTACTCAGTCACACGCATGCGCCGGCTCTTGAGGTCGAGGTAGAGGGCGACGCATCCAGCGTGAGTGGGCGCCCACTAGGTCGAAGTAATCCCCGAAATGGTGAAGGTGCGGGACGAGGTGCTGGTGCTGTGACTGTCAGCGGTCAGTAGTAAACATTGTTTACTACTGACGCAGGAGGTCTTCGTGGTGAGTCGTAAGCAGTCTCCTCAGCACCCAAATCATGTCGTGTCCGTGCGACTGACGAATGACATTATCAAGCGCCTGGACGCCTTAGCGGATCGCACGAGCCGAAGCCGCGGGGTGTACCTGAGGTCAGCGATCATCAGGATGCTGCCTACGCTCGAGGCTGAGCACTGGTCGCAGACGAGCACCGAGTACGAGAACGACTTTTTTAAGCAGGAATTCGTTCAGCTCACCACCTCGCTTCTCGGAGACGAGTCGGTAGAAGATTCAGTCCGAGACGACTAACGGCGTCAGTCGGTGCTCTGATGTCGTAAGTGACTCGCAGTCTGTTTCATCGCGCGTTCATTGCGTGCACGGGTGATCTTGTATAGCCAGTTCGGCACTTGAGGGGTGGTTCGACGGAGGTCAAAGAGACGTTCCTGCCAGACGAGAAGATCCTGCGGCTCGATGGACTGGTCTCGTCGGGAAAAGCGCCTCCCTATTGTTGCCGCGAGGTCCGCTCGGTCGCGCGCGGCTTTCCACGTGTTCATGACGTACTCGGATACATCGAGGAATGCCGGTAGGACGGGGAAGAGAGCTCCCAAGAGGAAAGTGGCGAGGGTGACTCCGCTGATGCTCGCCCAAGTAATGAGACCGGCGAGCCAGAGGATTGCCGCGGCAGCCCACACAGTGACGGTTGTGCGGATAAGCCTGTCTGTGTAGGCGGCGTTGCTGCGTTGGGCGATGGCTATGGTCGTGGTGCCAGGACTGTCAGCGTCGACGGTGTACCAGTCGACAAGTTTTTCCTTCTTCGCCACGTCCCGGAGTGGCTTCTTATCAGCGGCGATGAGCGCAATGTCTTCGGGCGTGGGGCGACCTGAGCGATCGATGGTATCTGGCATGTCGAACAGGTACTGGTCCAGCTCCTCCTGCACGCAGGCGGCCTTGAGCATGGTCCGGTTCTCAAGTAGAGCAAGGACGGTCCGGCCGGCGAAGAGCCATACACCGGTGACGGCAGCGACGGAGACAGCAACTGCAGGAGCAAGGAGCGAGAAGAACGGTCCTCCGAGGCCGATGACGAGGATCCCGATCCATCGCAGGCTCTGCCACCGCTTCGCACGGTTGTAGAACCTGCGCTGCGCAACAAGGAGTTGCAAAGCCCGTTCGTCATTCTGTCGACGAGCGATCGTTGAACTGGATGGGGGCTGGTAATCGTGTGAACTCATCACAGGTCAGAGATTGAACAGCAACTTCAGTTGCTCGATTGCTTTCTCCTGATTGTCGGCCCGCTCGTATTCCCGGGCTTTGCCCGCGCGGGCCACCGCGGTCTCGAGCTTCGATAAGGCATCTACCTTGTTGCCGATTGATGATGTCGCGGTAAAGCGCGATCCAAGCCCCGTTGGATCGTTCATCGCCGCCAGGTTCGCATCCAGGATCTTCTTAAGGGCGAGATGCAGGTCCATGACCGGCAGGTAGGTTGACTCGCCATCGAGGTGCTTCGCGGCGCGCATTTCGAGGTAACAGGAGGAAACCGGTACGTTGCGCCGGTATTTCCAAATTTTTATCTGCCGAGCCAGCTTCTTCGCGGCACCGTTGTGCTTCTTGTTTACTTCGCCGACGTACTTGTTGTGCTCCTCGGGGAAGGTCTTCATCCATCCGCCAGTCGGATCCGGGATCAGATAGCCGCTGTCGGAGTAGAAGCCAGGAACGACCTCTACGTCGCCGTCACTGAACCGGCACACGACGGCGGGTTGCCGCGTGACGATCGGCGTGTTGGGGTACCGGGCCTGCAGCGCCGCCTTCACCTTATTGAGGGTCGTCAACTGGGACTCGGGTCGAGACCCCTTTAAGGAGACCAGGTAATCGGCGTCGCTGTGCTTCCAGATACCGGTGCCATGGCGAAGGGATCCGATCTCGAACATTCGGAAGATCCCGAGCGATGCGTTGAGCTTGTTTTCGATCTCTGTTCGATGAATTCGTGCGCCCGTGAACTGGGCGGGTGATGGTACCCAGGTGTCTGTGGTCGTGTTCAGCCATGCTTCTGCGCTCTGCGTCATTTCCGCCCCATTCCGGTTGACTGGTCCGTACTACCCACTGCGTGGTTTGGTAATGGCTTCAAGGACTTGACCCTTCCACTACACAGTTCTCATCATGTCGTACGTCACCGACGAAACAACTTGGACGCGGGACGCGTGAAGCTCTTCCTGAGTCGGGTGCTGCCACTCACTAAAAGGCGTTGCGTTTGGGTACACCCCAACGCCACACTTCCAGATAGCCCGATTAGTGTGGTTTTAGGGTCGCTTCTGTGGCTTTCGCAACACTTCTGTGCGAAGGTCTAGACATGACGCAACACATCGGGCAGCGGATCGGGTATGCCCGTGTGTCGAGCGTTGACCAGAATCTCGCCCGGCAGCTGACCAGCATCGGCAGCGTTGATCGGCTGTTCGAGGAGAAGCAATCCGGTGCGCAACGATCCGGCCGGGCCGCTCTCGCGGAGATGATCGGATACGCCCGCCACGGCGACACCGTCGTTGTGTCATCCATGGACAGGCTGGCCCGATCGGTTATCGACCTCAACCAGATAGTGGGGGAGCTGACCGGCAAAGGTGTGACCGTGGAGTTCATCGCAGAAAGGGTTACGTTCACCCCTGGCGGCGCGGATCCGTTCGCGGAGTTCCAGCTGAACATCATGGCGTCCTTCGCGCAGCTCGAGCGAGCGATCACCAGGGAACGGCAAGCCGACGGCATCAAGGCAGCGAAGGAACGCGGCGCCTACCAAGGCCGATCCCGCAAGCTCACTGATGACCAGCTGCTCGAGGCCCGGAACCTGATCGAGGCGCGCGTCCCAAAGGCCGAAGTCGCCCGGCGTCTGAACATCGACCGCACCACCCTGTACCGGGCGCTGGACCGGACGGCTTCAGCATGACAACGCCACACGACCGACCAGTCGGCGACGACCTCCTACAGGAGGCCCTCGCCATCGTCAGGCGAGCCGCCGAACAGGCAGGTCTTCCAACACCGGCGGTCGCTCTTGCCCCATCGGTAGGTAAGCCGGGAGCGCCCCGCGCGAACGCCGAGTACAAGGCGATCCTCGGGGTACCAACAATCACGGTCGCCACGGCGGCAATGCAAGAACTGCCGCCCGACCCCCTTGAGGTCCTGCTGACACACGAGCTGGGCCATTTCGCGGACGAGGCATGGTGGAAGCGGAAAACCCGTCAGTTCCTCGCAGGAATGGGTTTCGCAGTACTCCTAGCAATCGGGGGAGTGGTTGTGGGCCCGATCGGGGAAAACTCCGGCGCCGGATACGCCCCCGGCCTGGCCATCTTCGCTGTCAGTCTCCTCATTGCAGGCGCACTAGGCCTCACCTACCTAGCAAACAGTCGAACAAGCGAGTTGCGAGCGGATCGTTTCGCTGCGCGCCACCACGGCAATCTGTCGAGTGCTCACGATCTGTTCAAAGTGTGGGATCGAGAAGCACCAGAACGCGAGTGGGGCCGGGGTCTGCTGCTCCTGATCCGAAGCCACCCATACCGAGCTACGCGACTTGAAGCCATCGAAGCTGAACTCAACCGGCAAGATCCGCCGGCAACCAGGAGAACATGATGATCAGAATCATCTGCTGGCTACTCACCTCGAGCATCCGGTACAGCTACCGGTTCGTCCGTGCGATCCTCCGGTTGCCGCTGTTGCTGTTGCCCATCTCTCCGCGGATCCGTAACCAGGTCGCGGGTGCATTGGCCGTCGGCCTCTGGTTCTTCTCAACGTGGCTAGTCGCGACCGCAGCCGGCGCACCATGGTGGGGACAGCTAATGATCGCTGCTGCAGCTGCCCTCATCATCGCCGGTGTGATCCGGATGGAGGGCCGTCGGCCGGTCGTGCGGCGGCCGGCACGCATCCGATGACGTCCTTGCAGAAGTAGCCAGCGATGAGGCAACGCAGGGGAGAGGCTGACCGGTTTTGGGAGAAAGTCGTCAAGGGCCCGCGGCCGCATGACTGCTGGATCTGGATCGGAGCCGTCGCTGACGACGGCTACGGGCGGTTCTGGGTCACCAGAGACGGCGAACAACGCGCCCTGCGGCCGCAACGCTACGCCTACGAACATCTCACCGGGGAGACCCTGCACCCTGGCATTGCTCTCATGCACGTCTGCGACGTCCCACTGTGCGTCCATGCCAGCACCGGGGTAGAAAGTCACCTGCTGCCCGGCACCCAGGCGCTGAACATGCTCGACCGATCCCAGAAAGGCCGACACGCAAACGCGTCGACCTTCCGATGGCGCGGCGTCGGCCGCGCCCAGTTCCGCGCCCAATCCGTCGAGCTGCGCACAGCCCTCCTCGAGCACGGATGGCAGGAGCCGATCATCCGACCCCTGCTCACTGGCATCGACCCCGAAGCACCAACACTGTTCTAGGCAGTCGGCGGAGCCTGGTCCTCGGCATCCTCTGGTGACTCCTTCGACTGAGCTGCCCTCTTCCGAGCTTCCTTCCTCTCTTCATCCCGGTCGTCGGAAACCTGCGGCGAGAAGGTTGTCGGTTTCGGACCGACACGCAACGGTGCTGGCGTGACCTGCGGAAGTGGTTCGTCCGTCACCGGTTGTACGCGTTCTGGGCCGATCACGTAACTATCTTCTTCGCCGTCAGCTACAACGGTGAAGAGATAGATCGGCTTCCCGCGGTCGCGGCCCCATGACCTCTCCTTGATTTCACCCTCGACGAGCTGGCTTCGGCCTGGGTGCACATACCTAATTCGATTCCCGGGGTGCCACTGTTCACCTCTGCGCTGTTCATTCATGGACTGATGCTACTGAGCGAGTTCAAGCCCTGAGCGGTCCTGCGCTTCGCTTCGGCCTGATGAGGCCCGGGCGCTCCTTCGTCGCACCCGACCCTGACGTTTTTTGCTGCTGTCCTTATGTTGTTGAGCA
>NZ_JBIVQL010000021.1:0-37092 GCF_044755105.1 Arthrobacter sp. NPDC092385 | reverse complement strand
CATCCAGTGAAACTGTCATACCCACACTATAGACAAGCGTGGCCTTCTGTCACAAGTGGCGACTTGTCTATCGATCAACGTGTCCGGTCAGTACAACTAGGCCGGGGAACTCGTTCGCCAGCCGGTAGGCGTTGGCCATCGTCTCCGGGTCGTCGTGCCCCACGGAGATGATGATCTCCTTGCGCGCGTGGGTCTGCGACAGCAGCGCCCCGAGTGTTGCCCGCATGACGTCCTCGCGCTCGTTGCGGCACGGCATGATCAGGGAGAAGGAGAGCGTCTCCGTCTCGAGCAGGCCCGTGTAGGAGGTCCGCACCTGGGTCTTCGGATCCCACCAGGCGTAGGTGTTCAGGTAGAGCGTGGAGGAGGCGATGGCGAAGAGCACGAGCGCCACGACGACGACGAGTGCGCATCCGAGCAGGTAAAAAGTCATGATTGTCCCCTGTGAGTAGTGCGGAAGAGTGGCGTGTGCGCGCTGTCAGTCGTCGGCTCCGCAGGCCGTGCCGTCCGCGTTGGCGTCGAGTCCCTGTGGGTCCGTTGCTGCCTGCCGGACCGCGATGCCGTCGGGGAAGAAGCCCCGGACTTCGTCGCAGGACCAGAAGTGCAGCATGGACTTCGGATCTGCGCCGCTCTCCGTCATCTGCTGCACGTGCTCCGCCGAGCTCGGCGGCACCACGGGCAGGCACTGCCCGTCCGCCCCGTATTCGGCGAGGCAGCCGCCGAGGGCCGTCTCGCCCGCTCCCAGGACCTCCTTAGGATCTATGGCACCCCGAGGCGCGAGGCCCGCGGAACGGTCGGCACCGTTTCCGGCACCGGAGCCCTTCCCGCCGGCCTGGCCCGGGACGGCCTCCGATCCTGCTTCGGCAAGGGACTTCTCCTTCCGTGCTCCGGGCACCGTGCCCTGCTCGGACGGGTTCTGGGCTGCCAGCTTCTCCCCCGGCTTCCCGGACGCCGGGACCTTCCCGGCGTCGGCAGCCCCCTGCCCCGCGGGATTGCCCTGGGACGGCGGAGCGGCGGGGACACCACCCGGCGCTTGTGCACCGGGAGGCGCCTCGTGGCCGCCGGGGTGGGCCGGCACATCGACAGGCGTCGGCTCGCCCGCGAGGGCCTGCACCGGCTCGTCTGGGACGGTCGCCGGCACCGACAGCGCGGCAGGAGCCGATGAGGGCTCCGCCCCGGTTCGCGCCTGCACCGTGTCGGCCGCCACGGATCCGCCCCAGGCGAGCGTTACGGCGGTTGCCGCGCCGGCCGCGGAGAGCAGCACCGCCCAGCGGCGCCGTCGGCGGTTGCCGACCGGGCCTCCTTGTGTCCGGCGAGGTGGTTCTGGCTGCGATAAGGGATTCATGAGATCCACACCCACTTGGCGATGCTAGGGACACCCTTGGTGTCGAGGACGGAGAGCATGTACGGCCCGGGGGGCAGCAGGTTCCGGTTGGCCGGCACCAGCGCGCTTCGGGTCCCGCCCGTCCCGGTGAGGGGCAGGTCGACCAGCCGCGCGTTGGTGTCCGTCTGGTGCGTGGCCGACATCGGCGAGATCAGTGACGCCGACGCGACGTCGCCCGTGACGGCGAGCTGCAGGGCCTGCCCGTACGTCGCCCGCGCCTGCTGTGGCGCCACGGTCGGCCGCACGCCCTTGTAGAGGTAGGGCGGGTTGTAGAGCGAGATCCTCAGCTCGAAGGAATTGTCCGCCGGGTTGGATCCCATCACGGCGACCTTCCCGCTGGGCAGGAGGATCGAGGTGGAGTGGTAGTTGCGCCCCACCGGGTCCGCGTCGATCGAGCGCCAGGTATTGGTGCCCGGGGTGTAGATGGCCGCCGTGTCCACGTTGCCCGCACGGTTGTACCGGGCACCGTTGGCTGCCAGGACCGTCCGGTCCGGGAGGTTGACGAGGTTGACGTAGGCCTTGCCCGGTCCGGGAAGGTCAGGTCCCGGGACGTAGGCGGGACTGGGCTTCTTGAAATCGATGATGTCCACGAGGTTGATGGCCGCCGCGTTGCCGTCGGTATTGCCGCCCCCGACGATCATCAGCTTCTGGTCCTGGACGGGGCCGACGAAGACGGAGCCGGCCTGGTCGCGCATGTCCTTCTGCCGGAGACCGGGGACGTCCCAGATCTTCGCCGTCGTCCAGTCGTAGAGGCTCGCCCCTGTGCCGGGCAGCCCGTTCCCGAAGGTGTGGGCGCCGGTGTAGAACATCTTGCCGTCGTCGAGGAGGAACATGTGCGGGTAGGTCCCCCAGAAGCTCCATGTCTGCGGCACCTGGTTCTGCGGGAGCCAGCTCATGGTCTTCGAGGAGAACATCTCGGTCAGGACCGTTCCCTCGGCCTTCTCGTCCAGCCCGCCGGCGGACCAGACGTCGCCGTTGCCGAGCTTGGTGAGGGACGGGTACCAGTGGGCTCCCGCCATGTCGGTGGTCGGGTGGAAGGTGTCGTCGGCGGGGTCGAAGTAGTAGCTCTTCTTGGACCCCTTGAACGTGTTCGGCCCCTGATCCTGGGTGGGGAAGGCCTGCGTACCACCTGCGAGCAGCACCTTGCCGTCCGGCAGCGTCACGTGCCCGGCGCAGAACATGTCGTACGGCACCGGGATCTCCTTGAAGGCGTTGGTCTCGGGCGTCCAGACCACCGCCCTGAACGCTCCCGCGTTGAACACCTTCTCCTCGTTGCCCGAGCCGGCGATGAGCAGCACCCGCCCGTCATTGAGCAGCGTGTTGTGGAGTGCCCGGATGGGGAGCTGCTCGCCCTGGACCGTCCAGGTACCGACGCTCTCCGGTGTGCCGGCCGGCGGGGGAACCACCACCGCGACCTGCCGTGCGGAGTAGTTGGTGGTGCTGAGCGTGCCGTTGCCCGCTACCGAGAGCCCGAACGCGATCCGGTCCACACCCGCTGGTATGGCGGGCGTCCGGGCCGAGGCCGTCGTCCAGACACCCGATGCCGGAACCGCCTTGAGGTCCGTCCAGTACTGCCACCCGTTGGCGGTGTGGGAGAAAACGCTGAGCCCGTGCTGACCGGTTCCGCTGCTCTTGTAATCGATGGCGATGTCGTACTGCGCGCCACCGGTCACTGCGGGAGCGCATCCCGCGGCCTCCGATGTCAGGAGCTTCGCGTCGCCGGAGACGTAATTGGTGACCGAGAGCTGGAAGGAGCGGGTACCGGCGACCGAATTCGCGGGGACGTCTGCGGAAATGGCCTGTGCGACGGTCCTGTTGCCCCAGCCGGCAACCTGGAAGCACGTGGGCACGGGATTTCCCTGCGACAAATTCCCATTTGCGACCAATTGTCCCGCGGGAGGTGCGGGAGCCACCTGGACGGGAGATAGTGAATAGTCGTCGGTGACCAATGTCCCATTGGTGTTCAGGGAAAGTCCGAAGATTATCTGGTCCGTTCCGGCGGGAATGGCGGGCGTCACCGCCGTTGCCGCCGTCCACCCCGCGGCTGCGGGAACCTGCTTCACGTCACCCCAGTAGCTCCACCCCTGCGCGGTGTGCCGGAACATGGTCAGCGTCACGGGGGTGGAGGACTTGTACCAGATCTCCATGTCGTAGGTGCCGCCGGCGGTGACCTTGGGGGCACACTGCGCTGTCTCCGTCTGCAGGAGCTTGCGATCGCCCTGGACGTAGGCCTTGGTGGTGACCTCGACCGACCGTCCCCCGGTCCGCCCGGGCTGGAAGGCCCAGGTCCCCTCCGTCCCCCATCCCGAACGCGAGAAGCAGGTGGGCGTTCCCACGCCTTCCTCGAGCGACGGATTGACGACGAGGTTCCCGGGAGCAGCCTCGGCCGGTGCGTCCAGCGACGGTGACGCCACCAGGAGGCAGGCGATCAGGGCCAGGATCGACAGGAAGGGAAGAAGCCTCGAATACCCCGTCCGCCGCTTCACGATGCGCCCGTCCCGCGCCGCGGGGAATCTGCGGAATTGCGCAGACCGGCAGGTAGGTGAATTGAGACATTGATGAGACGGACCATTGGAACCCCAGGAATATGGAAAGCGTGAGAGCTATTCCCTGAAGCCTAGGTATGGGGTCGGAAGCACGAACGAGTACCCGCTACTGCACTTATTCAGCGCGTACCCAAGGGTCCTACTCGTTCGAATTCGGCACGCTACGTGATTCCAGCGAAACCGGCACTCGGCGCACCCCCACGGCATTACTGCCGGCACCACCCCCGGCACCGCAGCCACCACTGGGAGCCGAACGTTCCGGCGGCAGGCGCGCTAGGGTGCCGGGTTCTCGAGTGGCTGTTGCAGGGCTTCCCGGCTGCTGATCCCGAGCTTCGCGAAGATCCGGTAGAGGTGGCCCTCGACAGTGCGTGTCGAGACCCCCTGGATGGCCGCTATCTCGCGGTTCGTGTGCCCCGCTGCGACGAACTTCACGATCACCTGTTCCCCGCGCGTCAGCCGCGTCCCCTGCGCTCCCGAGCCTGCTGTGCCACCGGGCAGGATCTTGAGGTCCGCCCGCAGGGCGAACAACTTCCGCTCGATCCTTCGCGCCGCGGCTCCCGGCGGCCCGACCAGCGCGGCTTCCTCGAGGGACCGCACGGCGAGGAGGAGGGACCCGCGATCTTCGGCCGCTTCGCTCACCGCGAGGAGGGCATCGCGGTCACCGGCCGCAGCGGCGGTGGCGAAGCGGTGCAGCACCAGGCCCTCCTCGCCGTCGGCGTCCCGCGTCACGTCCGCGAGGGGTTGCAGTGCGCTCCGGTCCCCCAGCACGACGGCGTGGTCCAGCGCCGCGGCGGCCACCAGGAGTGAGCCTCGGCCCTCCGCCTGCACGGCGAGGCGGCGAAGGCGTGGCAGGACGTCCGGTTCCCCCAGGTGTCCGAGCGCGGCGGTGAAATACGCCTCGCCCATCTGGTGCGTCACGGAGCCCGGCTGTCCCTGCAGCGTGCTCCGCCGGTCGAGCAGCGCCCTCGCGCCCGGCGCGTCGCCGGCCCGGGCGCCGGCATAGGCGGCTGCTCCGGCTATCCACCCGAGGACGTGCGACGCATCGACGTCGCGGAAGGCCTCGACGGCGAGGAGCAGGTGGTGCCGAGCGGTGCGGAAACTGCCCGCACGGAGGCTCATGCTGCCGTCGATCACGTCGAGCCAGCCACTGAGGAGTGAGGAACCCGCACAAGCGGCGGGATAGGTGCGGTGGAACACGGCACGCGCCTCGTCCCACGATCCACGGCAGACCAGGGCCAGCAGGTGCTCCCCGACCACGAAATCCCGGTAGGTGAGGAGCGGTTCGGGATCCGCGTCGAGGAGGGTAAGCGCCCGCTCCAGGGCCTCGGACGCGGCCCGTGGGCGGCCCGTCCGCGTGTGGACATGGGCCAGCAGGCCGAGGTGTCCCACCTGCACGGCCTCCGGCAGGGCGGGATCCGGGGGCGCGGAGGCCAGGCCCGCCAGGCCGCGCAGGTCCCCCTGCAGGATCGAGGCGAAGGTCCGGAGCAGGTGCACGTCGGTGCCGGCCCCGCGCGCGTGCGGTTCGCCGTCGCCGCCTGCGGCCGAGGTGAGGAGATCGGCCCATCGGTCGACGTCGTCGTGCCGTGTGCTCCCGGCGGATCCCGCCCGCAGGTGCATGAGGAGGGCGAGGGCTAACGCCTCCCGGGCTGCCACCCGGCTGTCGGCGGCACGGAGCGATTCGTCGAGGAGCGCGCGTGCAAGCTCGTCGTTCCGCTCGTTCCAGTTCAACCAGGCCGCTTCGAGCAGGTAGGCGGAGGTCGGCACCTGCGCCTGGACGGCCCCGAGGGCCCGCTGCGCGAAGGACGGATCGTGGAGCCGGTTCCCGATCCTGGCGGCCCGCAGGAGCAGCGAGTCGTCGACGGGCGACGACGCCTCGAGGCCCGACGCGACCGCGCCCAGGACGTCACGGGGACTGCGGAGGGGTTCGGGCCTGGCAGCATGAGCGCGCGCCGCCAGGTCCAGCGCGCGCACGGCCGTCATGCTGTCGCGGATCGCCTCGGCGAGCAGGGGGTGCCGGAAGGAGACCAGGTGCCCGTCCGCCGGATCCACCTCGATGAGCTGCCCGTGCAGAAGCTGCGCCAGGGCGCTCCGGTCCACGTCCGCCTCGAGGGAGGCCAGGGGCACCGGCCCTGCCACGGCCAGGAACTCGAGGGCCGCTCGTTCGTCACCGCCCTGTTCTCCCACCCCGTGCAGCACGAGGTCCGCCAGGGGCGCGTCGAGGGCGGGGCGCGGTCCGCGTGCGCGCCAGACACCGTTCTCCTCGACGAGGTGCCCCCGCACCCTGCCCTGGTCCACGAGCATGGTCAGGAACAGGGGGTTGCCGCGCGTCGTCTCGGCGAGCAGCCGCACCGTGCCCGTGAGGACGGGACCTCCGAGCACCTGTTCGCACACGTCCCGGACGCCCGGGAGCGTCAACGGCTCGACGACGTACTGTCCGAGCAACCCGTCCTTGACGGCCCGGGCGAACTCTCCAGCGGGGCCCGGGACCTGGCGTGCGGTGGCCAGGACCTTCACCTTGCGGGCCGTCGCCAGCTGCATGATGAGCAGGGCCGACTCGTCGTCGAGGCGGTGGGCATCGTCGATGAGGAGGATGGGCGGCGACTGCGCCTTGATGCTGCCCGAGATGTGCCTCATGAAGTGCCGGAGGACGGCAGCAGGAGATCCGACGTCCGCCACGGTGAGTTCGCCGAGGTAGCCGGACAGGGCACCGTAGGGGATCGGCTGGAGGCCGGCTCCGCCCCGAACCTGCAGCACGCCCACGGCGTCCTGCAGGTGGTCCGCGGCCCGGCGCGCGACGGCGGTCTTGCCGATCCCCGCCTCGCCCACGAGGACGACGCCGACCGAGTCCGGTGCCATCAGCTCGTCGACGACGGCGCGGACGAGCGCCGACTGTCCGTGAAGCACCGGTGATCCCTCTGCCGTGCCCGTCATTGCTTCGCGAACACTGAACGCAGTTGCTTGCGGTTGTGCACGCCCAGCTTCGCCATGGCCCGGTGCACGTACCCTTCGGCGGTCCGGACCGACACGTGCTCCGCCGCAGCGATGTCCCTGTTCGAAGCGCCGCGGGCCACCATCCTGGCCACCGCGCGTTCACGATCGGTCAGTGACTGGCGGGTCCGGGACCGCCTCCGTTCCACGGACGTCTGCCGGAGGATCTGTTCCGCGCGGACGAAGATCAGGGGGTCGTCCTCCGGTGCGCGCAGGTCGACGGCGAGCAGTGCCGAGGACCCCGCCAGGTCGTGGTGTCCGATCGCGAGGCCTGCTTCGGCGGCCTCGAGGAGGAGGGCGGCGTCCTGTGCCAGGATCCCCTTGCCCAGGAGCAGGCTGCACTGCGCCAGCGGAGTGCGCAACCCGCCCGCCCGAACCGACAGGCGATGCGCGGACGCGTACTCGCCCAGGCGCACCGCCTGCGTCAGGAAGACGAGCTCGAGGCCGGTGTTGCCGAGCCCGCGCTCCCTGTCCGCGCTGTGCAGCATCTGCCGGGCTGCGGCCGCGGGGTCCTCGAGCAGCGACACCGTGAGGGTGCTGAAGTAGTCGGACGTGCTCAGGGATACCCGGTCGGGGCGCTCCCCCGTGTGCCGCGCGCGGTCGAGGTAGTCCCGGGCGGCGTCGTCCTGGCCGTTCAGGGCATACGCGTAGGCAGCCGCCGCTTCTATGGCGGGCAGCATCCCGGAGCGGTCCTCCGCCCGTAGCTGGGCGATCGCCGGCAGGAGCGCCGCAAGCGCTTCCCTGCTGCGGCCCGCACCTGCGAGCAGCATGCCCTCCATGCTCTCGGACCATGCCTCGTCCTGGACCTGGCCGGGCAGCCCGGACCCGGCGTGCAGGAGTTCGAGTGCCTCGTCGAGCCGGCCCGACGACACCAGGGACATCACCACGCTGCGGCGCGCTTCCTCCCGGTCCGACGGGTGGGAGGAAGGGGAGGAGGACGTGTGGGGGCACCGCGCCAGGGCTTCCGCCACCAGGTCGGCGCGCTCGTACTGTCCCGTGGATGCGAGGGCGAGGACGAGCATGCCCCTCACCCTGATGGCAGGAGAGGAGTAGTCGACGATCGAGGTGAGGAGCACGGAGGCCCGCTCGACCACGTCCGCACAGCGTCCCTGGAGCAGTGCCAGCTCCAGCCCCAGCAGGGCCAGTTCCCTCGTCACGTACGCGGCGTCGCGGCCCTCCACGGCCGCGCACTCCGCCTCGCAGGCGCGCAGTTCCTCCATCACGACGTCGGGATGGTGCGCGTGCCGGATCCTCATCCGCGCACCCTCCAGGCGCAGCGCTGCACGGACGGCCGGTGGAAGGCCTGGCTGCTGCAGGAGAGCGGCGATCGCGGAACGGGCCTCCTCGGCCTCGGCGCCGTCGAGCGTCACGCGCGCGTACTGGAGGACGGCGTCGGGGTGCTCCTCCCAGGCGTCCACGCCGGACAGGAAGCGGCGAGCCAGGTGGGGAAGCGCCAGGTGGTTCGCGTGCCGTGCCGACCGCAGGAGGCGCGCGTCCGTCACGGGACTCCCCGCCTGCATCAGCCAGGTGGTGAGGCGGACGTCGGTATCGGGAGGCAGCTCGCCGCGCTCGATCTCACGGAGTGCGCCGTCGATCGCCGCTTCCGGTGCACGTGCCAGCGCGGCCCGGAGCACGGCTCCCGCGAACGGATCGTCCAGCACTGCAGTGGGAGCATCATGCCGCAGCACCCGGACCACCCGGTCCTGCTGCAGCCTGTCCACCTCCTCACCGGGGACATGGCACAGGAGCATCCGCAGGGGCATGGCGCCGAGGACCCCCAGGAGGGCGACCGCCGTGCGGGCGTGGCCGGACAGGGCGTCGAGAAGGTCGGAGCCGGCGCGCGCTTCGGCGATGCCCTCCTCCCCGGGGAACCGGGGCTGGGTCCACACCCCCTCCCGGAGCTCCAGCCAGCCCGACTCGAGTGCCAGCGGGATCATGGTGCGGAGGGCGCCTGCCTTCCCGTTGCTCCCCCTCCACAGCTCGACCGCCAGGACGCGGGAGACGGGATTGCCGAGCACCTCTTCCGCGAGCTCCCGGGTGTGCTCGAGGGTCAGGGGCTCGATGTCGATCCGCTCGAGCAGCTGGTTCCGCCACAGCTCGAGGAAGGGCTCGGGGGTGCGCCGGACCTGCTCGGTGAGGACGACGACCCGGACCGACCGGGCCGAGGCCAGGTGGGCGAGGACGGTCGCCGAGTGCGGGTCCAGGTCCTCCACGTTGTCGACGACGACGATGGGCCTGCCGCCCGGCAGGCGGCCGAACATCGCCTGGAGTGCCGTGAACAGGAGGAGGGGGTTGTGCGCGGCGTGTTCGTCGACGTCCACGAGGAGGACCGTCAGCGCACCGTAGGGCATGCCTGCCCCGACGCTCGAGCCGCGGATGTAGAGGATCTCCGACCTCTCGGGGAGGGTGTTGACGGCGTTCCGCGCGACCGTCGTCTTGCCCTGGCCCGCAGCGCCCACGACCAGTGCGCCCGACGAGCCGGCGTGGAGCAGGGCTGCCTTCACGCGGTCGATCTCCGCGGTGCGTCCGACCAGCGGCCAGGCGCCCGGTGGCACACGCTCGAGCAGCGGGCCGGTACTCGCGCGGCGGGTCGGGCCAGGCTGCGCCGGACCCACCTCGGCCCCCGTGTCCAGCTGCTTGCCCATGCCCCATCCCCATCAACCGCTCGCCGGCCCCCCGCTTCCGACCTCCTGTCGGACGCTCCCGCCGAATACGGTGGTTTCGCCGAATCATACTCGACGTCGCCGCCCTGTGTACTCGCTTCTCGCGGCATCGGCTCACGTAGCCCTCACGAATGAGCGCGTGGTGACCGCCCACGAACGGAGGCCGAGCGTCACAGGAACCTTCTTTTCCTTACCCGAGCGGTGCTCCTGTGCCGGTCACCTGCAGCGCGTGGCCCTGGTCCCGGAACACCTCCGTCAGCTCGTTGCGTCCGTTGATGGCGAGCTTCACGTACATCCGCTGCAGGTGGCCTTCGACCGTGCGGACGGACAGGGAGAGGGCCTGCGCTATGCCCTTGTTGCTCTGGCCGGCCACGGCGAGCCGCGCGACCGCGAGCTCGCTCGCCGAGAGGTCGGAGACACCGCGGGCGCCGCCGGGAACCTCGAACCGGGTGCCGACGAAGGGCGCGCTGTACTGGCTGAGCCGGCGCGCTGCCGCCCGTGCCTCGGCACCGGCAGCCGGCCCGCCCTGCAGCGCCCGCGCCCGCTCCGCCGCATTGACCGCGATCAGGGGGAGGCCGGAAGCGGCAGCGCGGTCCGCCGCATCCGCGAGCTCGGCGACGTCGCCGGCAATGACCGCGCGGGCGAAGCTGCGGAGGATCGAGGCCTCGCCTCCCTGCATGTCCGCCGCGAGCCGCGCCAGGCGGTCCGCGCCCTCGTCCTGGCCGAGCAGCAGCGCCAGGACCAGCATGTCCTTCTCGCACGCGCGGAGACCGGTGGGGCCGGCCCCTGCGATCAGCGAGGCGAGCGACGGCGCATCCTCTGCGGCCCGGGGGTCCAGCGAGGCAGCCGCAGCAGCGAAGGCATGGCCGAGCATCTCGCGTTCGATCCTCCCCCGGCGCGGGAGCCTCCGGCCTTCGTCCGCCAGTGCCAGCGCCTGGTCCGCGTTACCCAGGACCGCCGCACCCCAGGCGGCCACCCCCAGGGCGTAGGGCAGCAGGAGCTGCCGGTCCACCGTCCGCAACCGGGCCAGGGCCGGCACCAGGCTCCGCATCCCGCTCCGGAAGTCGCCCTGCCTGACGAGGACGATCCCGCGCAGGGCCTCTGCCGCACCGAAGGGCACCGGACCGGCTTCCGCTTCCTCGATCAGGCCGATCGCCTGCTCGGCCTTCCCTGCATGCGCAAGGACGAGGATGTGCTGGGTCAGGAGATCCTCGGTGACATGGATCAGCGCATACGGCTCCCCCGCAGCCGCTCCGAGCGCGGCCTGCGTACTCTGCTCGGCCTCGATCGACCGGCCCAGCATCCCCAGTGCCTCGCCCCGGAGGCCCAGCCCGATCGCGCGCGCCTCCAGCGAGCGGTACCGGCGCTCGGCCACCAGGTGCCCTGCCGTGGCAGGTTCGCCCTGGTCGAGGCGGATCTGCGCCTCGAGGAGGCGCAGGCGCGCCTCGTGCTCGCCATCCTCCCCCGTGCCCGCGTCCCGGCTGGAGGGCTCCGCCTGGGCATCGAGCAGCGCCCGGAGCTCGGACGGGGCGGCGCCGGCGAGCCGCATCACGGCGAAGTGCAGGACGACGGCGGCCCGCGCCTGATCGCCGGTGGCGTCGGCGGCGTGCGCCGTGAGCAGCTGCAGCGCGTTCGCCGTCCGCCCGGAGGCGGCCAGCAGGCGCGCCCGTTCGACGTCGGCGTCCAGCCGCCGCTCCCCGGACAGCGCGTGGATGAAGCGCTCCGACGACTCGGAACAGCCGAGGTGGGTGGCGACCCTCGCGGCGTCGGTCAGCACGCCTGCCGCCACGGGTGATCCCGTCTCGACGGCCCATTCGAGATGGCGGATGCGGTGGTACTGGTACGGGGGAAGGACATGGGCGGGCCCGTGGAGCTCGTCGCGCAGCAGGGCCTTCCGGCCGAACGGCAGGGTGGCGCGGATCGCGTCCGCGTACAGGCCGTAGCGCAGCGTCAGGTACCGGGATTCGGCCGGGTGGGCGATCGCGAGCCGCTGGGACACCAGCGAGCGCACGGCGTCGCTGCCCGCCAGGCGCTCGAGGTCGGCTGCAGCCACCGATCCGCCGAGGGCGAGGATGTCCAGGGCTTTGCGTTGGGGCTCGGGCATGGACGCGACGACGGACGCGACGAGGTCCGCCAGGGCATCGGCGAAGGGTTCCTCCGCCGGGACCGGGGCGCAGCCATCGCCGGCTCCGGCGCGCGCGCCGCCGGCCGCGGCGTGCCCGAGCACCGCGTTCAGCAGCATCGGGTTGCCACCCGTGGCCCTGTGGAGCTGCAGGGCGGCCCGGTGTCCGAGGGCCGGCGCTCCCAGGGCGGACTCCGCCACCGCGTGGAGGCTGTCGGCGCTGAGCGGTTCGAGGTGCAGGCGTTCCAGGTACCCCTCCCTGGCGAAGGTGTGGAGCCCGCTGGTCTCGGGCAGGGAGTAGTCGGCGAAGGCGACCATCCGGATGGCTCCGGTGACGGCCAGCTGGGTCAGCACGTGCGCGCTCTCCTCGTCGAGGAACTGCGCATCATCGACCAGCACCGCACTGCTGCAGCTGCTTCCGGGGCTGCCCAGGCGCTGCCGCGCCACCCGCAGCATGGAGACCGGACTGGTGAGGTCGGCGTCGGAGAGGGTACCGGTGGCTTCGCCCAGGGCCCCGTAGGGCACGGTACTCAGGGC
The DNA here is from genome assembly GCF_044755105.1 of Arthrobacter sp. NPDC092385. Classification (NCBI taxonomy): domain Bacteria; kingdom Bacillati; phylum Actinomycetota; class Actinomycetes; order Micrococcales; family Micrococcaceae; genus Arthrobacter; species Arthrobacter sp. NPDC092385. Next base: position 24,855 of record NZ_JBIVQL010000021.1, on the reverse strand, counting down.
CCGCGTCGCACGCACCACGTGGCGCTGGACGGTGGCCGGGGCGGAGCGCTCCAGGGCGCGGAGAAGATAGGACTTCCCCAGGCCTGCCTCGCCGAGCACCAGGGCACCGTGGCGGTCCTCCCTCCCCAGGACGTCCTGCAGGGCGTCGATGACGGGTTGCCGGTCCGGCAGGAGATCGCCGGTGCCGAGGAAGTTCATCGGGCTCCAGCCAGGATCAGGTCGGCGAGTTCGTTGCGGGCGCGGATGTGGAGCTTGGAATAGACCTGGTACAGGTGGCCCTCGACCGTCCTGACCGTGACGCCCATCTGCACTGCGATGGACCTGTTGCTCTCGCCCTGTGCGGCGAGCCGTGCCACCTCCCGCTCGCGCTTGGTGAGGCGTTCGAGTGCGGCGCCCAGCTCCAGGTCGGCGGTGTCACCGAAGAGCAGGCGGGCCCGCTGCTGGATGCCCTTCAGGACGCCGCGGGTGCCGGAGAGCTGTGCCGCCTGGAGCGCCTGGGCGGCGCATTCGCGGGCGAAGCGGCTGTCACCGGCGAGTTCGGCGTTCTCCATCGCCTGGGCGAAGAGCTCCACGTCTCCGGTACTCGTGGCCTTCGCGTAGAGCTCGCAGGATGCCGCGTAGATCCCCTCGACGCGCGCGGCCGCTCCGGCGAGCGCCGTGGCGGCACGGGAATCACCCGCCCGGACCTGCGCGAGCCGGTGGCTCATCTCGAGCCACCACGCGCCCTCGCCCCGGGCAGCCTCAGCCAGGTGGCCGAGCTTCGCCGCCGTCTCCACCTGTGACTCCCGCAATCCTGCCGAGCACACCTGGATCTGGTTGATGAAGGCGTGCGCAGCCCGGGGGACGGCGTGTCCTGCCTGCGCGAGGGGAAGATACCCGATCGCTGCACCCAGCGCACCGGCCTCGGCAGAGCTGTACGCGAGCGCCGCAGCCACCAGCGGCAGGAGGCTGTACGGGTCCTGCAGTTCGAGCTGCCGTGCCACCGGGAAGAGGAGGGCCCGCGCCTGGTCCGGTCGGCCCTGGAGGGCGGATGCCACTCCCCTGGCGCTGTCCAGGATGATGTCGGCGGCCGCGGAGGAAGGACGCGCCCGGCCCTCCACGCCGGGGCCGGGCACCGGTTCGCCCGCGTGGCCCGCGGCGTAGCGCACTGCGGCGATCCGCAGCCGCGTGATGTCCAGGGTTCTGCGGCTGAACGACGGCTCGCGTGCGATCTCCGACTGGAGGGAATCCGCGAGCCCGACGGCGGCATGTTGCCCGTCGGTCACGGCGAGGGCGACACACAGCAGCCCGGTCCCGAGCACGGCCTGCTCCGGGGTCCAGCCGGCGCGGTCGGCGCCCTGCAGCATGTCCGCCGCCACCTGGTAATTCCCGCTGAACGATGCCTCTTCGGCACGCGCGATCGTCAGTTCGCCGCGGTGCTCGAGGATCTGCTGCCCCGTCATGCAGGTGCTTCCGGGCTCCCGCCCTGCGCTTACGAGCCGTTCGTCGGCCTCCTCGAGCAGCGCCTGCCGCTGCGCCGGGACCTCACCCACGAGTCGTGCAGCCCGGCTGGCCAGGATGAGGAGGCTGACCGCCGTTGCCGTGGAAGCACCGGCCGACGCCGCGCGCCCCCTGGCCGAGAACGCGCCGGCTTCTTCCCCCCGGCCGGCTGCGAGTGCGGCGCGGGCCGCCTCGAGCAGGCGTTCGGGGCTGTCGTCGGATTCCCGCGAGGCCCAGAAGAGCGCCCGGTCGGCGAGACCTGCGAAGGTGCAGCGCCTCGCGGCCGCCAGGGAGAGGTCCGCCGGCACGGGAAGGCCTGCAGCGAGGAGCCATTCCGCGTGCAGCATCGGATCGAGGCCGGCGGGATCGAAGGCCCCGACCGGCCCTCCGCTCAGCAGCAGGTAGAGCTCCGATGCTTCCGCGGCGGTCGTCTGCTCCCGCACGGCGGCTGCGAACAGCCTCGATGCCAGGGAAACCGTCGTCGCTCCTTCCCCACGGTTCTGCACGGTCAGGGGCTGCAGGGCGTCGAGGTGTGCTGCTTCCGTGGCTGCCCGGGCCGGCTCCGGCACCGGGGCGTCCGACGGCCCGCCGGGCAGGCTCGCGAGCCGCCGGACGACGGCCGCGGGCAGGGCACCGGCGAACGCCAGTGCGCGCACTATCCGCAGCTCGCGGGCGTGCAGGGCCCCGAGGGCGGACCGCGCCCTGTCCCGGACGGGGGCAGGGACCCGGGGAGAGCCGGCAACGGCGGCGGTGGGCCCTGCCACGACCCACGCACCCCGGTGGAGGATGAGGCCGGACTGCGGTAGTTCCTCGAGCGCAGCGCAGAGGAACCGGGCGTTGCCCTCGCTCGAGCGCCACGCCGCCTCGACCGCCTGCGGGGACAGGGGTGCCCCGAGCGCCGCTTCCGCGATGCCGCGGATCTCCGTCCGCGTCAGGCTCGGGAGGTCGAAGCGCTCGAGTTCCCCGTTCCGCCACAGGTCGGAGAAGGATTCGTTCACCGTCCGGAGCGACTCGGCGGCGATGAGCACCGATGCTCCTCCGCCGCTCACGAGCCGGGTGATGATCGTGGCCGACTCCGGATCGAGGTACTCGGCGTTGTCGATGGCGAACACCACGGGGCGCCCGTCGGACTGCTCCGCGAGGAGGGTCCGGATCCCCTGCAGGAGGGTCAGCGGGTGCCGTGCCTGCTCGGTCTCCAGCTCCGCCAGCAGAGAGGCGATGGCGCGGTACGGCTCGGCGGAGGCATTCTTCGACGCCCAGATGCGCACCACGTGGTGCGTGCGTGAAACGCGGTGTGCCACGACGCGCAGGATGGCCGTCTTGCCGCTCCCCTCACCGCCCAGCAGCACCGCCCCGACGCGGCCCGGAGCGAGGATGCGCTGGTGGACGTCGTCGACGAGGTGCGCCCGGGCCTCGAGGAAGGCCTGCTCTCCCCCCGCTGCTACCGAAGCGCCACCGGACAGGGGTGTGCGCGTGCTGATGAAACCGTGTGTTTGAGACTCCACGATGTTTTTCGTCCTATTCCCCAGACAATGCAACAAAGACCTGTTGTCCACACTAGGAAAAGGATCTGCCCGGTACACGAGTGAGAGGTACTGAGGGTGGACGTCGGGCTACTCGCTTAAACCCTCGAACCCGAGAAACGACCACTCGGAAACGGGGGGCGGTACTACGCACCCTGAGGACTTTCCGCTACACGGGAGCGGCGGCAGCATGGGTATGGGCGGCCACGGGCGCGCCTGCTTCATCTATCCTGATGACACGTCCCGCACCGCACGGCGACCCGGACTCGTCGGCACCTGAAATCCCCCTCCCCCGTTGCGCAGGCAGAAGGTCGAGTCATGAGGAAGCACCGTCTCATGAGGAAGCGCCGCCTCATGAGGAAGCGCCGTCTCGGGGCCACGCTCCTGGTCGCCGTCGTGGTGGGTTCCGTGGTGATGGTCTCCGCGTTCAGCGCGGACAACGAGGGCGGATGCACCGCGACCGGCAGCAGCGCCACCACCGTGGTGCAGGTCGACGCCCCCGGCTCGGGGAACTCCGCAGCGGTCCAGGCGGCGATCGACGCCGCTGCCCGCCAGGGCGGCGGGATCGTCCAGCTGTCCGCCGGGCGGTTCGACATCGACCGCCCGCTGCTGCTGAAGGACAACGTGGCGCTCAGGGGTTCGGGGCCTGCCACGGTCCTGAAGGCATCGGCCCGGTTCCTCGACACGAAAGGGCCCCACGGCGGTCACCCCCTCATCACCACAGAGGGAGCGGACAACGTCACGATCGCCGACCTCACCGCCGACCAGAGCGGGGACGTGCTCGACGGGAATGTCGATGGCCGGCTCAACGAGTACCTGATCGACGTGCGGCACTCCGTCAACGCCCTCGTGGAGCGCGTGAGCACCCGCAATCCCTTCACCTATTCCATAGCGGTGGTGGGCAGCCGGGATTTCTGCGTGCGGGACAGTTCGACGGTCGCCGAGTCATCGGGCAGGTACAACCAGCTGGACGGCATCCACATCACCGACTCGCACTCCGGCGCCGTGGTGGGCAACCGGATCGACCAGCGGCGTGGCGCAGACGGCGACGACGGCCTGGTCGCCCAGACCATCGGCAGTGCGGTCCACGACGTCGTCTACCGGGACAATGACGTCCGGGGCGGCTCGCACGGTGCGGGCATGCAGCTGGCCGTCTCGGGCCATGAGATCTACAACATCACCATCGAGAACAACCGGTTCTGGGGCTCACCCTCGGGTATCCGGACGGGTTACTACGACGGCGGCACGCAGTCCGTCCGGAACATCGCGGTGGTCGGCAACACGTTCTTCGAGAACGACGGCGCTTCGCTCGCGTTCGAGGGCGACCTGGTGAACATCCGCGTGGAACGCAACACGATCTGCCGCAGTGGGGCCATCGATATAGCGCCGACGGCCTGGCAGGTGGTGCACGGGAATCAGGAACGCTGCTGAGGCCTCGCGGCATGGCGCGCGGTGTGTGGCGCCCGGAAGCGGCGCCACACACCCAGTCCGCGGAGCACCTCGAGGGGGCCTCGCTCCCTCAGCTGGGCCAGGATGACGAGCCCGGCGACGAAGACGATCAGCATCCAGACGGGCGGCTGCCCCGCCGCCGCCTTCAGCAACAGTGCGAAGCAGGCCGCCCCGATGAAACCCGTGGCCGCCATGCGGCCCGACGACGGCGGGAGGAGCGGAAGGGCGATCACCGTCAGGACGGCGGCCGAGGCCAGGGCACCCACTGCGCAGCCGATCGCGATGCCCTCCACGCCGCCGCGCTCCCAGCCCAGGAACAGGCCTCCGAGGACCAGACCCGACGCCGCCACGAGCCCCAGCTGGCACCGCCGGTAGGCGCGCAGGGCCAGCAGGACCGTGGCGAGGACCGTCAGGGCGGCGTAACCCAGTCCTGACACCGCGAGCCAGGGCAGCAGGGCGAGTGAGGCGTGGTAGCGCTCCGGCAGGACCAGTGCCACCAGGGGGTGCGGGGCCGTCGCGATCACGGCGCAGGCCACGAGCGAGAGCCGGCCGAAGGACCGCAGGGCATCGGTGAGGATCGCCGTCACGTGGGCACCGGGGCGGCGCAGGAGCGGGAAGACGACGATGACCGTCCCCGCTGCGACATACACCGGGGCCTTCGCGATGGACGCGAGGGCCTGCAGCCCTGCTGCTGCGGTGGAGCCGCCGTCGAGGAAGGCCACGAGCACCACGTCGATTCCCACCAGCACCGACACGACGCAGAGCGTCGAGGCGATATCGGAGGTCTCCGCCCAGCGCCGGCGCTGGTGCAGCACCCGCGGCCGCCAGGTGATGTCGCGGAGGAAGGAGCGGGGCGTGACCAGGAGGGCGAGACCGCCCATGGCGAAGCCGAGCACAGCACCGGGGGCGCCCCACGCGAACAGCACGACGAGGAGGGAGAAGACCAGCCGGATGAGGACCTCGCCGACAGACTTCACCGTGTACCGCACGAAGCGCAGTTCCCCCTGGATCCAGCCGGACGGTGCCGCTCCGACGAACAGGACGAAGGCGGACAGCGCGACGAAGGCGGCGGTCGGGGCCGAACCGAGGCCCGCCGTGATCGCCCCGGTCAGCAGGGCAGCCGCGAGCCCCACCACCACGGAGACCGCTACCGCGAAGGCGATCGCATCACGCCGCGCTTCCGAACCGGGCGGGTGGGCGGTCACGGCCTGGGCCAGCGGCAGCGGAACCAGTGCCGAGGTCACGATGCCCACCATGCCCAGCATCATCTGGGCGGCGGCGAACTGGCTGAAGTCCGCGGGCTCGAGGGCGTTCGCCATGATGAGCGTGACGGCGTAGCTCAGGACGCCCACGAACCCGGCGCCGACGGACAGGAGCACCCCGTAGCGGGCCACTCCGGCACTCGCGGCCGGTGCCTCCGGGCCTCCGGCGTGCGCGCCCAGTCCGGCCTGGAGTTCAGAGATGGGGCCGATCGTCACGTAACTCTCCCCAGCGGGCGTTCGAGCAGGACAGGACGCCAGACTACGGACAGGCGCAGGAGTCTGGCACGAGTATCGGCTACTCGCTTCGTGCCGCCCCCGCTACCCGGCAGGGCCCCTATACTGGGCGCGCCGGCCGGTTCGCAGGACGGCGGGCTCCCATTCCCGGCCACGGGCGACGGCAGGACGACAGGCATGGATTTCTTCGCATCTGATCCCTTTCTGACAGCTCTCGCCGTGGACTACCACCGGGCAAGGACCGTCGAGTTCAGGACGTACGGGATCCGGGGCGGGCAGGTGCGTCTCGCACAGGCCGACGGCCGCAGGATCCTGACCACCGGGCCGTTCTACGACTACGTGAAGCCCGTTCCGCCGGACGGCACGGCCCGGGAGACGGTGACGTACCTGCCGAGGCTCGTGACCTCCGTGGTAGCCCTCGACGACGAGGATCCCGCCGGCTCCGTGCCCGCAAGCGAGGACGTGGCACCGCTCGTCGTCTGGGAGCGCTTCTCCAGCTGGGACGAGTACCTGGCCCTGCTCGGCACGAGGAGCAGGAACCTTCTTCCCGCCCGCCGCAAGAAGCTCAGGAGGACCACGGAACAGTTCGGCGACCCGGTCTTCACGTTCGGCGACACCAGTGGCGAGGCGCTGGACCTCTGCGTGACGTGGAAGATCGCGCAGTACGAGGGCGGGCACGAGACCCTCGAGGACCCCAACGCCCTCGTCATGCTGAGGAGCCTTTTCGACGACGGCCACCTCGTGCTGTCGACGCTGAAGGTCGCCGGCGAGTACGTAGCCGTGCATGCCGGGTTCCTCTGGGAGGGCGAGTACCTGGACCTGCTGTCGGCGTATGATCCCGCCTACGCCGAGTACGGGGTCGGCAGGGAACTGCGCCTGCGCCTGCTGGAGTACAGCTACCGCCAGGGGCACAGGAGTTACGATCTCCTGCTGGGCGCCGAGCCCTACAAGTGGTACTACGCCACCCATGTCCAGCTCATCGGGAGCTATGGGCGGCCCCCGCTGGTCCGCCGCACCCGCGATGCCGTGGAGCGCGTGCTCAAGCGACGGCTGATCGCGCTCTCCCCGCACCTGTTCTACCGCGTCAAGAGGCTCGTCATCTCGGGACGTCGGGCCCTGGCGGACACGGCAGGCAGGTTCCATGCTCGGACGGGGATCCGGCGGACGCAGGGCCAGGGCCAGGGCCAGGGCCAGGGCCAGGGCCAGGGGAACGAGTAGGGAAGAGAACGCATGCGGTCGGCCGAACCAGTGAGGAAACCGCGCTTGATCGCGGTGGATGGTGCGCGGGGTCTCGCGCTCATCGGCCTGATGATCGTGCATGTCCTCCCGCCGGAGGACTACGACTTCGAACCCACCGTCCTCTGGCAGATCTTCGCCGGCCATTCCGCTGCCCTGTTCGCCCTGCTGGCCGGGGTGTCGCTCGCCTTCGGGTCCGGAGGACGGCACCCGGTGAAGGGCACGGCACTCAGGGCCGCCCGGGCGTCCGTGGCAGTCCGGGCCGCCCTCATCCTGGCCGTCGGCCTCGCCATCGGCTATGCACCCACGCCGGTGTCCATCATCCTGCCCTACTACGGGGTGATGTTCCTGCTGGCCGTCCCGCTGCTCGGCCTCTCTCCCAGGACGCTGGCCCTCCTGGCCGGGATGACGGCGGTGGCGGGCCCGATCGTCGTCCAGTTGCTGCGCGATTCCCTGCCGGGCCCGGGATTCAACCCCACCTTCACCTCCCTGGTCACCGAGCCCCTGGTCCTGGTGACCCAGTTGCTGCTGACGGGCGAATACCCCGCCGTGCCCTACATGGCCTACCTCTGCGCCGGGCTCGCCATCGGCCGGCTCGATCTCGGGTCCCGTCGCGTCCAGCTCCGGCTGATGCTCTCCGGGGGAGTCCTCGCCGCCGCCACGTGGCTGCTCTCGGTCCTCCTCCTCGGCCCCCTGGGCGGCATGAAGCGCCTGGCGGAAGCGTCGCCCGAGCTCAGTTCGGAGGCGATCCGCCGGATCCTCGTGTGGGGGCCCGAGGGCCGGCTCCCCACCACGTCGCTCTGGTGGCAGGTCGTCCTCGCCCCGCACTCCACCACGGTGCTGGAGAAGCTGAACACCGTCGGCACATCCATGGCCGCGCTGGGGGCGGTCCTGCTCCTGTCCCGCATCGCCGCCTCCGAACTGGCGCCGCTGGCAGCGCTCGGCAGCATGACCCTGACCCTGTACTCGGCCCACCTGCTCGTCCTGTCGACCGGCTTCCTGGCGAACCAACCCAGCGGTTCCCTCCTCATCCAGATAGCCCTCGCCACCGTCTTCGCGTTCCAGTGGCGCCGCGGCCACGCGAACGGTCCCCTCGAAGGCCTCGTGGCGGCCGCGACGAAACGGACGCGGGACCGCGTGCTGGCCGCCGGCTAGACGCACGACGGCAGGCACCAGCTGGGTATCCCCTACGCGCCGGCCGAGTAACTCCCGTGAGAAGTGAGGTACCCCCTACCCGTGCACCCCACGGCGGCCGTCACTAGCGTCGAGGCTGCAGATACTTGCGTGAACCAACAGGTCCGCCGAGGAGCTTCAACCCGAGGAGAGCCGTGGAGACGGAATCTAGTCTCGTCCGCGAGCCCCAGACGAACAGCATCCACGAGGGACGTCCCGCCACCGGCGGCCGGACGTCGGGGATCCTCCCGCCCTCCCCCACCCCACCGCACAGACCCGTCCACCTCGAGGTCATCATCCCGGCCTACAACGAGGCCGAGCGCATCCCGGCCACACTGGAGGCAACGGCGGACTTCCTCGCGTCCCAGCCGTGGTCCTCCCGGATCGTGGTGGTCGACAACGGGAGCGTCGATGACACGAGCGGCGTCGTGAGGCGGTGCGCCCGCGCACGCGGCGCCGTGGACATCCACCTGATGGGGTGCGCGCAGCCCGGCAAGGGCGCCGCCGTCCGCCGGGGCCTCCTGAGCAGCCACGCGGACTTCGCAGGATTCCTCGACGCCGACTGCGCAACTCCCATTGCCACACTGGACGCGGCGATGACCTACCTCGAGGCAGGGGCAGCCGCCGTCATCGCCTCGCGCCATGTGTCCGGAGCCACCTTCGTCCAGCCGCAGCGCCTGGGCCGGAGGGTCGGCGGAACAGCCTTCCGGCTGATGACGCGCCGCATGGTCCAGGGCATCGCGGACACGCAGTGCGGTTTCAAGTTCTTCGAACTCGGCGCCGTGAAGCGCGCCCTCGTGGAGTGCCGGACCACGGGGTTCGCCTTCGACGTCGAGCTCCTCCAGCGGATCCAGCGCTCCGGAGGGCGGATCCTCGAGATCCCGGTGGCCTGGACCGATGGCCCCGCCTCGACCTTCCGGCCCGTCCGGGACGGCATCGCGAGCTTCAGCACGGTCCTCCAGATGCCGCGGGTCTACTGATGCATTCCTCCGCCGTCCCGATCGAGCGGCTCGCGGGCAAGCACCTCCTCGTCCTCAACTGGCGGGACGTCCGGCACCCGCAGGCGGGCGGCGCGGAACAGTACATGCACCAGATCGCGGTGCGCTGGGTCGCGGCGGGGGCGCGCGTCACGTGGGTGACGGGCCGCGGCCCCGGGCAGTCGCCGCACGACGTCGTGGACGGCATCGACGTCATCCGCTCGGGTGGGCCGCTCGGCATCTACCCGGCCGCGGCGTTCTGGCTGCTCCGGTGCGGGCGGAAGTTCGACGGCGTCATCGACTGCCAGAACGGCATCCCGTTCTTCTCCCCCCTCTTCCTCCCACGCTCGGCGCCGATCGTGCAGGTGGTCCACCACGTGCACCAGGACCAGTTCGCGACCCGCTTCTCGAGCCCGCTCGCCACGGTGGGCCGGTTCCTCGAGAAGGACGTGGCCCGGGTGGTGTACGGCAAACGCTCCATCGCCGCCGTGTCCCCGTCCACCCGCCAGGAGCTGCGGCGGCGCCTCGGGTACACGAGCCCCATCTTCGTGGTGCCCAACGGCACCGTGGACCCGCCCCAGGAGGTGGGCCCGCGGGATCCGGACCCCACCATCACCGTCGTCAGCCGGCTGGTGCCGCACAAGCGGATAGACCTCCTGCTCGGGCAGGTCGCGGTGGTGGCCGAGGCCGTCCCCCGGCTTCGCGTGAACATCGTCGGGGACGGGCCGGAACGGGCGCGGTTGCAGAAGATCGCGGCGGACCTGGACCTGCTGTCGACCGTCACGTTCCACGGCTACCAGCCCGACGAGGTGCGCGATGCCCTCCTGAGCCGCGCGTGGATCACGGCGTCGACGTCGGCGGCCGAGGGCTGGGGCTGTTCCGTCATCGAGGCGAACGCCTGGGGCGTGCCCTGCGTGGCGCTGAGGGTCCCGGGCATCCGGGACTCGGTGCTCGACGGCGAGACGGGCTGGCTGGTCGACGACGCGAAGAGCTTCGGCACCGCGACCGTGAAGGCCCTCGAGCACGTCGGTGATGCGGCGAAGGCGAAGGCGATCACCGAGGCCTGCCGGAGCTGGGCCGCGCGCTTCACCTGGGATCGCAGTGCCGCGCTGCTCGCCGGGGTCCTCGTCGAGGAGGACGGCCTCACCGGGACGGCGAGGGCGCAGCGACGGCGGGCGCGCTCGGACATGGCGGCGCAGGCCAGGTTCCGGACGCCGGAGGGGTTCGATCCCTATCGGTCCCTGCGGGCCACGGACGAGGTGGCCGAGGACGGCCCCGACACCTGCGTGCTGCTGAACGGCTGCGACGAGACGGACGCGCGCAGCGTGCTGCGCAGGCTCGGCATCGTGGACGCCGAGATCGCGCTTGCCGATCGCGACAGGGTCCTCGCCGGCCCCGCGCGCCCAGCGGTCCCCGGGAAGGCCCCCGCGGGGAAGGGTTCCACGGGCCCTGCTGGGAAGGGTGCCGAGCAGCCTGGCCAGGGTGTGTCGCAGGCCGAGGGCAGGCGGCCATGACGGCTCCGGTCGCCTTCGCGGAGTCCGCCGACATGCCGCCACCTCCCCGCCACTTCGTGCCCGAGGGCCCCCGGCTGACCCTCGGCACGCTGGTGGGGTTCGTCGCCGTCGTCGTCGCCGCCTTCGGCGTCCGCGCCATCGGGCTGGTGCGCGGGTTCGAGCTCTGGCTCGACGAGATGCTGTACGCCCGCCTGGGGCAGTCCATCAGCATGGGACAGCTCCCCAACCTGCCCGACGGGCCCTTCCTGCTGCACCCGCCGGGCTACTTCCTCGTGGAGGGCGCGGCCATCAGCCTGTTCGGCATCTCGGGCAACAGCATGGACCTGGTGCTGCAGCTGCGGTGGCTGAACGCCGTGATCGGCGCGGTGTCCGTGGGCCTGGCCTTTTTGCTGGTCCGGAAGGTTTCCACCACCGTGGCGGCCTGGGTTCTCGCCGGCGTGCTCATGATCGAGCCGTTCGTGCTGCGCAACAACAGCCGGGTCTTCCTCGAGACCCTCGGGATGGCGGCCCTGCTCGCCGGGCTGCTGATCATCGTGGCGCTGATGGTCCACCCGCAGGCCAGGTACCGCCCCGCGAAGCTGCTGGCAGCGGGCCTGCTGCTGGGCTACGCCGTGCTGACCAAGGACGTGTATGTCCTCGGGGCCGTCGCGCCCGTGGTCGCAGCCACGGTGTGGCGGCACACCCTCCGCGTGCGGGACGCCCTGTGGATCCTGCCGGCCACCGCGGTGCCGTACACCGCCTACCTCGGCGTGCTGGCCCTGAACGGCCTCCTGGGTGCCTGGATCTGGGCGAAGACCAAGGGTGTGCGGCGCATGGCCGGGATCGAGCAGACCACGGGCTTCAACGAGGCGGGGGCACCGAGCCTCGTGGACCGGCTCCTGGACCAGCTGGGCCAGTTCGGGTCCTCCTACGTGCTGCTGGCCATCGGCCCGGTCACCGGCGTGATCCTGAGCTTCAGCAGGGTGGCGGGCCGCCGGCTGATCGGCCTCACCGCCGTGATGTTCGGCCTGTTCGGCTTCTACAGCGTCGCTTTCGGCACCCTCGAGGAGCAGTACGGGTACCCGGTGCTGTTCGCCGGTGCCGTCAGCGCGGCGGTCTGCGCGGTGGAGCTCGTGGAACGGAGGGCGCGGCTGCGCACGCCGGTGATCCTGTTCACCGTCGCCTTCGTGGCCCTTGCCCTGGCGGTCGGCCTCCGGACCCTGGTGACCATCGACAACGGCTTCGTGCAGGTCCGCTCCTGGATGCAGGAGAACCTCCCGGCCGATGCCCGGGTCAGCGTCTCGAACAGCACCGGCGAGGTGGCGTTCGAGGACGATCCGCGGATCGGCGTGTGGCCGTCGGCGCCCCTCATGCAGGAGAACGGGGCCAACTACATCATCACGCAGGAACTCCCCACCTCCCTGGGCTACGGCTACGCCCGCCCCGAGATGCTGGAGTGGCTCAAGGACAACGGCGAGCCGCTGTTCGCCGTGGACGGCCCCACCAACGGCAGCACGGTGCTGTGGGAGGTCGACGACGCCACCCTCGCGCGGGGTGCCGCGGACAATGTGGGCTTCCCCTCCGCCACGTACGAGTCCGAGAGGTAGCGCCATGGCCGCGGACCTCCGGGTGCTCCACCTCGGCTTCGAGGATCCCCTCATGCCGGGGGCCGGGGGCGGCTCGGTGCGCACCCACCAGATCAACCGGCGCCTGGTGGATCTCGGCTTCGAGGTGACCGTCCTGACCACCACGTACCCCGGGGCCCGGGAGCGCGTGCAGGACGGCGTGCACTACGTGCCCGTCGGGATCGGGCAGGGGCGCAACCGCCTCACCCGGCTGCTGGGCTACATCGCCCGCCTGCCGGTGGAGGCCCGACGACGGCGGCACCGGGCCGACCTCGTGGTCGAGGACTTCTTCGCCCCGTTCTCCACCATGGCGGCTCCCCGCTGGACCGGCCGGCCGACCATCGGCATGGTGCAGTGGCTGCACGCCCGTGACAAGGCCCGGCAGTACAGGCTCCCGCTGCACTGGCTGGAGCGGTGGGGCGTGCGGTCCCATACACGGCTCATCGCGGTGTCCCAGGGCACCGCGGACAAACTGGCTGCGCTCAATCCCGCTGCCTCCGTGGAGGTGGTCGGCAACGGGATCGACCCGGAGTCACTCGAGGGTGAGACCGTGCTGGGGCGGCACGTGCTGTTCATCGGCCGGCTGGAACTGCACCTCAAGGGCCTGGACCTCCTCCTCGCCGCCTGGGCGCAGGCTGCTCCACGCATCGGGGACAGGCTGATCATCGCGGGAACCGGGCCGGACCGGGAGAGGCTCGAGCGCCTCATCGAGTCCCTGGGCGTCGCGGACTCCGTGGACCTGGTGGGCTGGGTGTCCGGCGAGCGCAAGCATGCCCTGGTGCGCTCGGCCCGCCTCGTCGTCGTGCCGTCCCGCCACGAGACGTTCGGGCTCGTGGCCGTCGAGGCCCTGGCCGGCGGAACGCCCGTGATCATCTTCGACATCCCGTGCCTCCGGGAAGTGGTGCCCGCCGGTTGCGGGTGGAAGGTGGCGCCGTTCGACGTCGGCGCGCTCGCCTCGGAACTCGCGCTGCGGTACGGCAGCGAGGCCGAGCTGCTCGACGCCGGACGGCGGGGCCGGGACTTCGCCCGCGGCTTCGACTGGGATGCGCAGGCGCAGCGGCAGGCGCACATCTACCGCAGCGGAGTGGGGGTACCCCTGGCGTCCACCTGACACGAACGTGCGTCCTCCTCCCCGAAAGGCTCCCGTGCTCACCAATCTGCCCCGCCTGCAGCGATCCCTGCTCGGCAACAACCCGTGGCTGTTCCTGTCCCCCCATCTGGACGACGCCGTGCTGTCCTGCGGCGCGCTGCTGAAGGAGAGCACGAGGGCGCGGGACATCACGGTGGCCACCCTCTTCACCGAGACCGCCGCTCCACCCCACACCCGGGCCGCCAGGACCTACGTCAGCCAGTGCGCCGCGCCGGACGCGGAGACGCTGTTCAGCGGCAGGCGGGCGGAGGACCGCCAGGTGCTCGAACACCTGGGTGTCCGGTACGTGCACCTCGGGCTGGCGGACGCCCTCTTCCGGGAACGGCACCCCGTCCCCGGGTTCGAGGTCCTGAAGAGGTGGCTGCCCGAGCTCGTGTACCGGTACCCCACCTACCGCTTCGACATCGCCCTCGGGCGGATCTCCCGGGGGGACAAGGCGCTCATCGCGGCGTTACGGATGAGCGTCGGGGACCTGCTGGATCAGACCGGTGCGGAGCTGCTGTTCTGCCCGCTCGGGGTGGGCCGGCACGTGGACCACGTGATCACGCGCCTCGTGGGCAGCTTCTTCCCGGACCAGGTGGTCTACTACGCGGATTTCCCGTACTGCATGTCCTTTCCCCTGGAGGAGCGGTTCATCGGCGAGCACGGGCTGGAGAGCGGCACCTGGGACCAGGAGCTCGCCGCCAAGCAGCCCATGATCAGGGGCTACGGGACGCAGGCGGATGCCCTGTTCCCGGATGGGCAGATCCCCGTGGTGCCGGAGACCTACTTCGCGTCGACGCAGTAGGGCCGGCTGGTGCATGGTCACCGTCATCGGGGTGGTCGTGGGGCCCCTTGATCGTCGTGACCGTAACCCTGGCGTTGGTGGCTGGCGGTGGAGCAGGAACGGCAGTTCCTTCTTCTCCGCGGTACTGAAGTCCTTCAGCACGAAGCCGGCGGGATCCTGGCGTCAGGGCGGGCGTACGACGCCGACGCGGACGCGGTGTCAGTCCTTGGTGCCGAGGGCCTTGCTGATGTCCCGCAAGCCGTCGTGTGCTAAGGCTCGTTCTTTTACTGCACTAAGCCGCATTTATGTACTGGTGGTTGCCTGACCCAAACTCAGTCAAGGCGGCGCCCCTCGTGACGCATGAACCATACGAAAAGCAAGACGAGTCCGGGTACCGCAAGCCACTGCTGCATTGCGGTGCTCTTCCCAAACCGTATCCCCTCAATTGCCATACCAAATCCGTAGAGAGTCAGCAGAGCGCACCCCGCAAAAAGGATGATCTTGAACAACTGGACGCTGTACTGGCCTGACGTCTTCCCCATGTGATCAGCGTACTTACCCGGCGCGCTTCCTCTAGAGTGATCATGGCGCGAACGGTGCTAAAGGTCTCTGGAGGTCCCGATGAGTGGCGTTGGTGCGATAACGCTGGCGTTAGTCTGTCTGATTTTGGGGTGTGGGCTGAAATATCCCGCCCGCCTGCCTAGGTTGGAAGCGTTTTGGTTCCAGGCCTGCATCACGTGGCCGGTAATCGTGAAGGCTGCGATTGGTTCTCTCATCTTTGTGGGAGACTCTGGGACCAGCTTCACCCTTGTCACGTATGGGCCCGCGATCGCAGCCAGTGTCTTCCTTCTGGTCTCGCGTGTTTTATCCCATCCCAAGGTATACGCGCCGGCGTTGATCCTGTTTGCCTTCCCTGTCCTCGCAGTTCCCTTCCTGGTCTTTGGGCGTGGCGGCCCGGTGGATCTGCTACCGCTACTTTTTTTTGCTCCCGCCGTCCTGTATCCGAAGACCACGACCAGCCTCGATGCTTGGGGTAGGTCCGCTAGAACGGGTCTAGTGCTAATCGCTGCGTCATTTGCGAGCGTTGCCTACACTTCACCCGCTAACGTGATCGGGGCATGCAGGCTCGACAAGTGCAGCGCATTCGGCGAGGTCCTTACGTCGCCCATCACGAACAACGGAAACTTTGCGGGCATCTCAGTTGCGCTCCTACTTTCGGTTGCCCTGTTAGGGGTGCGTCGTTTTTCGTTCGTACTCACCGCGGCCGGTGCGCTTCTCCTGGTAGAACTGGCAGGCAGTAGAGCTGCTGAGCTATCGGCCATCACCGTCACCGTCGCTTTCCTGATCGCCGGGCAAAGCTCGAAGCGCAGAAGCTTCATGGGCAAAGCAGTCCTAGCGGCCGGGCTAGTTGGCACGCTGATCACGGCGCTCTACCCCTTCGCTCAGACCTTCGCCACCAACCGCGGCTATCTATGGAACCGCGCACGGGAACTCACAGGGGAGCACCCAATCCTCGGTTGGGGCCCGTTCTACTGGGGCGACCAAGGAGACACAACTGCACTCATCGCGAACTACAGCCCCCACAACTTCTGGCTCGAACTGATCGTCTCAACTGGATTCACCGGGGCCGCCCTCGTCGTAATCGCAGGAGTGCTGCTGTTGAGATCACAACCGCCAGAGTCACGCTATGCGACTGTACTCATCATCGGAAGCATCCTGCTGATCGGTGTTCTTGAATCACCGATTCAGCCGGCTCTGCTCGGCTTGGCGCCGTTCGCGCACGTACTACCTCTGATGATCGCAGCAGGAGTCGCGTCGGCCCCACCGACCAAGACAGAGAAGGTGAGGCCGACGAGGCTACATCAGCTGAACGACCGAGCTGGCAGCGTCCTACCAAGACCCGTTATCCGACCAGAACGGCGTGTTTAGGGTCGTATCACATATCTGTGCGCCCGCGAACATGGTGGCGTTCCCGGTGAATGCGCGTTCCAGCAGTGGGTTTCCGGGTGCGCCGTTCGCGAGTGAGAGCACTGCCCTGTTCGCTTCCGTTGACCTGAGCCGGTAGGCGATCGCCGCTGTGTACGGTTGTGCCGGAGTGAAACGCGGGCGCGAACAGCCGCTGGTCGACGCCGTTGAACTCCAAGTACGTCGTGTCGGTTGTCTTACGCAGGAGTGGACCGGACCCGCAACGACTTCGCGCAGGTATTCGCCGCCGCTGACGAGGTTGTCGATCCGCGCCATCTTGGTATCGGCCGCAGTTGTTGAGTAGTTTCCCGGCAGGTAGCGGTGCGTGATGCCGCTGGATGCGGTAAGGGTGTGCGGGGTGTACGGCGGCACGTAGATAGGGTCGGGGCCGATTGATGCGGTGAGGATTTGCCCATTCCGATCGTTGCCAAGCCGTGTACGATCCTCTTCGATCAGACTTCCAACGATCTTCTGCCCCGCCGTGTTCAGGTGGAACCTGTCACCGACCGTAGGGGAACGGGGGACAACATCGTTGGCGATGTCCTGCTGATGCGCCATGGTCGGGTTATGCCCGCCCATGCTAGATCGTTATCAATGAGTGGTCGCCGCACCTAACAGTAATGCTCACCATCGGTTGACTTCAGGGTTGCGCTGCGGGCGAGAAGGGCGTTGTACGCCTCAGACCCGAGCGGCTCCGAGGAGCCGTTGATGACACTGACCACAGTGAAGCGCGGGTCGATGACGTACTTGCGGAGGTACGCGACCATTGCCGCCGTGCTCGTGATGACCAGGACGTAGGAGAAGTTCCTGCCCGTCCAAAGGATTGCTCTTTCCTTGCCTGCGCTGGCCCCTCGATGTAAATGAAGTAGCACCGACCGGGAGTGGTGACAGCGGTCCCGGTAGTGGCTCGGGTGAAGGACCAGGTCCGCGCGGGTTGCCCTGGATGTTAGCCATGAGAGTGCCAGGCACGCCCGCAATAGCGCCCGTGTACTGCGGGTTAGGCATGCCGCCGTTTACGGCGGACTTGAAAGCGCCCGTAGGGGACACAACGGTGATTGCTACCGGCCCAGAAGCTAGGATGGCGCCACCTACGACCTCAATGATCGGCACAATGCCGCCCTGACGCAGCCCGATTTCCGTGGACGACTGACTGGACTTACCACCGTTGTAGGCGCTCACGCCCTGAAGTCGGTCGAGTTCCGCGCTTCACTCGCCGGGTTCAGTGAGCGAGTCTCCATAGGCGGCGAGGTCTTGATTGTCAGACGCCGTCACCTCCCCGAGAGCACCAGCAATCGCGGCACTTAGTGCAGTGGCTGTCGGAAACCTCAAGTGCGGACAGCGCCGGGCTAGATCCAGTGGGGACGAACCAACCTATCCGGCGCTGCTACAGCCGGGCGTGAAACTTCTGCTGAGCTTCCAGCAGGCCATCCCGGATGAGGAGTTCGACGGCATCCGCAGCGTCGTCGAGCAGGAACGGCAGTTCCTTTTTCTCCACGGTGCTGAAGTCCTTCAGCACGAAGTCGGCCGGGTCCTGGCGTCCGGGCGGGCGACCGACGCCGACACGGACCCGATGGTAGTCCTTGGTGCCGAGGGCTTTGCTGATGTCCCGGAGGCCGTTGTGTCCGCCCTCGCCGCCACCGAGCTTGAGCTTGAGGGTGTTGAAGGGAATGTCGATCTCGTCGTGCACCGCGATCACATGATCGGGGGCGACGTCGTGGAACCGTGCGAGCGTGGAGACCGGGCCGCCGGTGATGTTCATGTAGGTCAGCGGCTTCGCCAGGACCAGGCGGGGGCCGCCGATGCCCAGGCGTCCCTCGAGGGTGACGGCCTGTGCCTTGGCGGACGTGAAACGTCCGCCAAGCCGCGCGGCGAGCAGGTCGAGGACCATCTGGCCGACGTTGTGCCGGTTGCCGGCGTAGCCGGGCCCGGGATTCCCGAGCCCGGCTACGAGCCAGGTGTCAGTGGACACCGTGCGGATCCTGCTTACTGCTCGTCGGCGTCGGTTATGACAGCGTCGGCGTCGGCGTCAGCCGCCGTCGCGCCTTCGGAGGTGCCTTCGACGTCGGCGTCGGTCTCAGGAGTCTCGCCGAGATCCTGCTCTTCCTCGGCGGCCAGGTTAACCACGAGGGAGTCGGCCTCGACGAGCAGGGTCACGCCCGCGGGCAAGACGATGTCGGAGGCGAGGACGTGCTGTCCGACCTCGCGGCCCTCGATGCTGACGGTGAGGGTCTCGGGCAGGTTGGTGGCGTCGGCCTCGACAAGGACCGTGTTGGCCTCGAGGTTCGGGACGGCGTCGGCGGCGGGCTCGCCCTCGACGTGGATGGCGACGTCGACCTGGACCTTCTCGCCGCGGCGGACGGTCAGGAGGTCGAGGTGCTCGACGATGCGCTTGAGCTGGTTGCGCTGGATGTCCTTGACCAGGGCCAGGTGGTCCTCGCCGTTGATGTCCAGCGTGAGCAGTGCGTTGGGCGTGCGCACGGCGAGGGTGGTCGCCTTCGCGGGCAGGAGGACGTGGATGGGATCGGCGCCGTGCCCGTAGATGACGGCGGGGATCATGTTGGCGCGGCGGGCCTGGCGGGCCGAGCCCTTGCCGAACTCGGTGCGGACGTGTGCTGCGAGCTTTTGCTCGGACATGGTTTCTCCTGGACGTTGTGGCTCAAGCTGTCTGCGGGAGCACTGGGACGAAGGCTGGGCGGAAGGAACACGCGAGTGGGCAGTCGTCTAGAAACCAGTTGAGTCGCTAGCCACCGTCGATCACGGAGTTCGGCCGGAATTCGTGCAGTCCGGCCCGCTCCCTCGCCTAGGCATCGGCTTCAATAGTACAGGAACAGGACTACTCGGCTGTTCCTCAGCTTCGGACGGCAATAATGGGGAACCACCCCGTCTGCCGTCCGGCCCATCCTCGAAGGACCTTCTCTGCGTTCTGTACCGCCCCCCTCCCCCAGGTACAAGACTGTAACCAGAGCGCTGTGTGTCGTGTGGCTAGCGGCGGTTACGTTCATCGTCCTGTGGCCGACGCCGGTGGACGAAAACGCGGCCAGCATCCTCCGGCGCGGGCTGGGTTTCCTGCACGGCCACGGATTCCCAACCTTCGTCACTTATAACGTCGTCGAATTCACTGCCAACATTCTGATGTTCGTGCCGCTCGGCCTTTTCTGGTTCATCCTCGCGTCACGACGCTTGCGGTGGTGGGCACCAGGAGCAGGCTTCGCGCTCTCAACCTTCATGGAGGTCACGCAGCTCATCCTTCTTCAGCAGCGCTTTGCCACGCCGTACGACGTTCTCGCCAACACGCTCGGCGCATCACTTGGCGCCGTACTCGCATCCGTCCTTCTCTGGTCCTATCAACGGCGATTCACCCCGTAGATTCACTGAGCGTTCAACGCACCTCTGCCCTGGCTCCTGTTCGTCTTGTCACCGCCGGCCTAGCGTCGATTCAACTACTCTCGATGTCGCTAGGAGCAAGCGTGCGAATTTCTGTGATCGGCTGCGGCTATTTAGGAGCGGTGCACGCGGTGTGCATGGCCAAGCTGGGCCATGATGTGGTGGGTATCGACATCGATGAGCGGAAGATCGAGGCACTGCACGCTGGCCGCGCAGTGTTCTACGAGCCGGGTCTGCCGGAACTGCTTCGAGAGGTGTTAGGCACGGGACGGTTGAAATTTAGCTCCAGCATGTCCGACGCAAAAGGAGCTCAACTCCACTTCCTGTGTGTTGGCACCCCGCAACAGGAGGGCAAGTATGCGACCGATATGCGCTACGTTGACGAAGCGTTCGCATCGCTTTTGGATTCTCTGGAACCAGGCAACGTGGTCGTCGGCAAATCCACCGTTCCCGTCGGGACTGCTGCACGTCTCGCCGACGCTCTCGCCGAACGCTCCCCTGACACCGTCCTCGCTTGGAATCCGGAATTCCTCCGCGAGGGTTTCGCTGTGAAAGACACCCTCTCTCCGGACCGCTTCATCTACGGCGTGCCGGACGGCGAGCCGGGCGCCTGGGCTACTGCCGCCCTCGACGAGGTATATGCCTCTGCGCTAGCCCTGGGGACCAGGCGGTTGATAGCGGACTACGCCACCGCCGAACTGGTGAAGGTTGCTGCGAATTCCTTCCTCGCCACGAAGATTTCCTTCATCAACGCCATGGCCGAGGTCTGTGATGTCGCCGGCGCCGACGTAACCGTACTCGCAGAAGCACTCGGCATGGACGATCGCATCGGCCGCAGATACCTCAATGCCGGCATCGGCTTCGGCGGCGGCTGTTTGCCGAAGGACATTCGTGCCTTCATAGCCCGCGCCGACGAGCTCGGAGCGCATCAGGCCCTGACGTTTCTACGGGAAGTGGATGACATTAACGTGCGGCGCCGGGTCCGCGTTGTCGAACTTACCCGCACTCTGGTGGGCGGCTCGCTGCTGGGGCAGCGCATCACAGTCCTCGGCGCTGCCTTCAAGCCCGATAGCGATGACGTACGAGACTCACCGGCACTCAGCATCGCAGCGCAACTACACCTGAACGGCGCCGAAGTTACCGTCACTGATCCGCGGGCGACACTCGCAGCCCAAGTCCGCTTCCCGGAGCTCACCTACGAGCCGAATCTGGAAACCGCAATGTTGCGGGCCGATGCGCTACTCCTGCTTACTGAGTGGCGTGAATACCAAGCGCTGACACCAGAATTCGCGGCGGGTCTGGTGCGTAGGAGAAACATCCTCGACGGACGTAACGTGTTGGACCTCCACCGCTGGCGATTGGCCGGCTGGAACTTTAGAGCTATCGGTCGCCCGTACGACTCGGCTTCTACCGATGGGAGAGCAGCACCGAAATGGGTGGCAGGTAAACCCGGCAAGTAGCCTAGTAGGCTACTTGCCGGCGCCCGCGCCGAACGATACCTCGAGGAATTGACGGACCATGACATCGGATACTCCACTCCGCGTCTTCACTGTATGCATCGGAAGCATCTGGGGGGGGGCGGGGGGGGGGGGGGGGGGGGGGGGGGGGGGCGGGGGGGGGGGGGGGGGGGGGGGGGGGGGGGGGGGGGGGGGGGGGGGGGGGGGGGCGTGGGCNNNGGTCCGCGCGCCCGGCGCCGCCGCTCTTTTGGCGATGCTTGCCCTCTTCTCCGCGCAACC
Source organism: Arthrobacter sp. NPDC092385 (assembly GCF_044755105.1). Taxonomy (NCBI): domain Bacteria; kingdom Bacillati; phylum Actinomycetota; class Actinomycetes; order Micrococcales; family Micrococcaceae; genus Arthrobacter; species Arthrobacter sp. NPDC092385. Next base: position 3,403 of record NZ_JBIVQL010000021.1, on the reverse strand, counting down.
CCCACGCCGCTTGCCATGCCCCCCCCCCCCCCCCCCCCCCCCCCCCCCGCGGACCTACCCAGACGGACGGCGCCTTCTCGGAGTTGATTCAGCGCCCTTCGCAGGATCTGGCAGGGACTTGGACGCGACGAACTGGTCCCACGACGGCGCATCACATGCTAGCTAGCACCTGGCGTCCTCTCCATGCCCACCAACGGAGCGGTCACCAAGGACGAAAGAGCCGCCACCCTTCGGAAAGGACGCGGGCCCCCACGGAGTCGGGTGATTGGAGTTCTAAGATGAGGGCATGGGGAAACTGAAAGCTCAACTTGGACCAGTCCTGCGTGATGTCGCCGTGAACACAGTTATTGGCGGCCGTAGCGTGCCGCGCCTGCTGCGTGGGCGACTACTCAATGCGGTGGGCCACCACATCCACCGCTCGGCAGTTCTCTGCCCGGATACATTCCTGGGGTCTCGGACGGGACTGACTGTTGGATCTAACAGCTTTATCAATTACGGCTGTTTCTTCGATCTGGGCGCACATGTGACAATTGGCGACTACTGCCAGATCGGCTATCAGGCGATGTTCGTGACATGCAGTCACGAGGCTGGGCCTGCCAATTCAAGGGCCGGCGCACCCATCACCGCGCCGATTGTCGTCGGAGACGGGGTATGGATTGGCGCTAGGGCAACAATCCTGCCCGGTGTAACTGTGGCCTCAGGTTGCGTTATTGCTGCCGGCGCCGTCGTCGTCCGGGACTGTGAACCTGACGGTCTTTACGCAGGAGTCCCGGCTGTCCGAGTGAGAACTCTGGACGCCGAGCCTCGCTCAAGCGGCAGCGCAGTCCTACTCACAGGCGAGGTTTAGACTGCGCCTCGACGTGATTTGAACCGCTCTGGGTTTGATGGAGACTCGAGTTATGTAATTTCGACCAGCTGATGGTGGTCGGTTTGCCCAGCACAGCACCCCTGCTCGAACTCCGCAGGCGGAACATCACCGAGGTAGCCGTGAAGGCGCTGCGTGTTGTGCCAATGAACCCATCCGAGCGTCGCTAGCTCGAGGTCCTCAACCGTCTTCCACGGACCAGGGCGAGCTGGACCACGGACGAGTTCGGTCTTGTAGTAGCCGTTCACCGTCTCAGCCAGGGCGTTGTCATAGCTATCGCCGACGGTCCCGATCGAAGGCGTCGCGCCAATCTCAGCAAGGCGTTCGCCGTACCAAATTGACGTGAAATGGCTACCCGCATCGCTGTTGCAGCGCAAGTCCTCGTGGACGATCATCCGTGAGTACGCGTCGATGATGAAGCAGACGTACGCGACGCCGGCCCACGTCGGAACGAAGGTCAGGTCGGCCAGAGCCGGTTCGGCGCCGTCGCCGTGAATACACGGCGAACGAGGTCCGGGTGTCGTGCCGCGGCGGGATCAGGCCGCGTGGTCTTCACCCTCTTCGAACGTGTCGCACCCTCAATGCCTGCGGATCGCATCAACCGGCCCGTCTGGTCGCGGCCGATAGCGATACCGGCGCGGCGGGCGGCTTTCCAGAGTTTACGGACACCGTAGACCCGGTAATTGGCCTCCCACAGGGTGACCAGCTCGGGTGTGAGGGCCGCGTCGCTGACGGGACGCGGTTCTTCGCGTACGTGCTCGGGGCCACCTGCAGCAGCGCGCAGATGGGCTCGACTCCAAGCGGTCGGCCTTCGACGACGTCATTCTTGTTCGCGTCGATGAACGCAACTACTTCCGGTGTTGGCGGTCGAGCTCCGCCTTAGAAGAAACTCGCGGCCCGCTTCAGGATCTCGTTCGCCCGCCGCAGCTCCCGGTTCTCCTGCTCGAGCTCACGCAGCCGCCTGGCCTCGGCAGTACTCACCCCAGGGGCCTGACCTTCATCGACGTCGGCCTGCCGGACACGTGACCGTACCGACTCCCTTCCGTACCCCAGCTGCGATGCGACCCGATGAACTGTCCCGTGCTCGGTCCCGAGCTCTGCCCGCAACCTCCGCACCATCCGGACCGCAGCAGCTTTTTGCTCCGGCGAATACCGACGTGCCGTCGGCCTCCCAGCTCCCTGACTTGATGCCATGACTCTATTCTCGTTTCCAAGGTCCGAAGCCTCCATCAAACCCAGAGCGGTTCATACGGTAGCCGGGGGACAATTTTGTGTAAGTTGAGGACCCGGCTCGGATACGACATCGCCGGCCTGATGCATATCGTTACGACCCGGACGGTTCGCTGATCTCACCTACGATGGGAGTGCGGAGCAAGAAAGCTCGCGAAGGTGAAGGGACGCCTACTCGGCCTCCTCATGTTCGCAAAGCGTGCGGTAACGGGCGCCCCTCCCCGTGGCGGGCGCCCTCGATGCGCTCATCCTCTTGGGAAAACGCCGGTCGCCTTTCCAAGGCATACCCGTGCGCTTGTGGTTACCTGCTCAATGGCGTCGATCGTGATGCTGATGACCGCCGCCGCCAGGCAAACGGACGAGCACGCTGTTCGGCTTGCTCCCTAGAGCAGACCGTTTCAGACAATAATCAGTCAACATGGGAAGTGTTGTCAACGGGCACAATATAGTGAGTTCCGAGGACCAGCATTACGCTGACCTGAACTCCCGACCAGATGGGTGGACTACTGAAATGACCGGTGCTGACGATGGGGCGAAATCTCATGTCCAGCCAGTGCGTGTACTTGCGGTTTGTACGGGCAACATCTGCCGCTCACCTCTGGTCGAACGGCTCCTTCAGGCAGGACTAAATGAGCAATTCCCCGGTGAGTTCGTCGTACAAAGCGCGGGAACGGGAGCCTTGATAGGTAATTCAATCGACCCGGAAGTGGCAAAATTCCTGCGCGAGAAGGGTGAGGAAGCAGACGACTTCGCAGCCCGGCAGCTAACACCAAAGATTCTTGCAACTCAAGACCTTGTGCTCGCTTTAACACGTGAGCACCGCAGCAAAATCGTGCAAATGTCTCCAGCGGCCCTGCGGCGTACCTTCACCCTGCGCGAGTTCGCCCGCCTAATGTCTCAACTCGAGATGAATCAGACTCTAGGGGGCGCTGAATCTTGGCGGGCGATCCTTCCGAAGGCGCTCAGGGCCCGAACGCCACCCTCAAGACCAGACATGGACGATGTCATCGACCCCTACCGTCGTTCTCAGGAGATATATCAGGAAACGAATCGTCTGATCTGGGAAACTACTAGGGCGATTTTGCAGCGCAATCATCGATAGCTGGATACAGCGAAAAAGGGCCACTAAACGAGTTCGCCGCACCTAAGCGCGGCTGGCCGGAGTGATAGGTGACGACCGGTGACCACCAGCGGCGAGTAGGCGCAACCCGACCTAGTTGTACTGAGACAGGACGTTGGTTGCAGGGTGAAAGGGTGAAGACCTCTTAGGTTGGTGGTTACCACACACGCCAACGACTAAGAGGTCTT
>NZ_JBIVQL010000020.1:3633-38010 GCF_044755105.1 Arthrobacter sp. NPDC092385 | reverse complement strand
AGTGAAACTGTCATACCCACACTATAGACAAGCGTGGCCTTCTGTCACAAGTGGCGACTTGTCTATCGATCAACGTGTCCGGTCAGTACATCTAGATACCTCATCCGATAATGCGGCTCACAAAGCTCGGAAGCGGCTCTGTCCAAGACAGAAAGCGTCGAGACACGTTTCCAAGACAAGGAGAGCGACGGAATGACGGGGGAGTGGCCCTTCAATACAGGATCGCCTAGAGGGTCTTAGAAAGCTTTAGGTTTTCGAGACACGTCTCAGCAGACAGCCGACCGGAACAGACGTTGCAGTTGTGGTACCTGTGCGCCCGTTTTCATCGTCCCGGCTAAACGTCCCTTCGCCGGTCTGACGGTGCTGGCCGCGGCAGGGTGTGTCAGGAGGAACGGAGAACGACCGGCTATCGGACCCTCCCACGCTACGACTCGCCGACTTGTGCTTCCTCTTCTAAGTGATCGGCCGGCACCGCGCCTGTAGGGTGAAGTTATGGTCCGCTCAATTCCGGCGAGGATCAACCCCGATATGCTCGTGTGGGCGCGAGAAACTGCCCGCGTGTCTCTCACTAACGCGGCGCAGCGCCTTGAGGTAACAGAGTCGCAGCTCTACGGGTGGGAGAATGGCGAGCCGGGTCTGACTATCGCCAAGTTGCAGAAAGTTGCCGAGGTGTACCGGCGCCCCCTGGCAGCATTTTTCCTCAGCGCCCGCCCAGATGTTCCCGAACGCGTGCGCGACTTTCGTCGGCTCCCTGACACTCCGGAATCTTGGGGACCGAACCTCGCTTCTGAGCTCCGGCGCGCGGAACAACAACGGGACGCCGTGGTTGAGCTACTTGATCTGCGGAACGAACCAGCGCGGTCATTGTGGAAATCCCCATCTACCGCCCCTGCAGAGGACTTGACCGAGGAGGCTCGACTCCTTCTCACCCGGAACTCGCTCGCGCCCCGCCCTACTGCTTCATCTAAACCAACGGACTGGTTCTTCTTCTGGAGCAGTGCTTTGGAAGAAGTAGGAGTCCTGGTCGTCACGATGAACAGGGTGAACCCCTCCGAAGCGCGCGGATTCTCCATCGCAGACGATGAAGTACCCGTCATTGCAGTGAACGGCAGCGAGCACTTCAATGGGCGCATTTTCACCCTCCTCCATGAGTACGCGCACCTACTTTTGAATACGTCAGGCCTGTGCGACCTCCATGAGACACGATCGGGGACGCGGGACCAAGACTCAATTGAGGTCGAGTGCAACAGGCTTGCAGCAGAGATGCTGGTGCCAAGTAAAGCCTTCTCGAAGCGCTCACTCTTAGTACATAGCGACGCGGTCGAGAACGACTGGCCTTTGGGTCTCCTCATTGACGAGGGGCGCTTCTGGGGAGTTAGCCCTGAAGTGATCCTCCGCAAGCTGGTCGATACCGGACGGGCAAGCCGGCATTTCTACCAGCAGTGGCGGGACGACACCACCCCGCGGGATCAAGAGGAGACCTGGCATGCGAAGACTGCGCGGAAATCGGGAGGGGATGGCTTGCGCACCAAGGTACGGAACCTCGGCAAGGGTTACGTGCGTCTCGTCGTCGGTACCTACAACGAGGGACTTCTGAGCACTTACGAGACAGCGAATCTGCTCAGCTCAAAGACCAATGCGATCCCCAAACTGCTCGCTCGCGCTGGTGCAGTGGAGAGTGACTAATGCCCTACTCGATTGACACCAGCATCGTCATCACTGCCTGGCGGGACCATTACTGGCCACAGATCTTCCCGGGCTTTTGGGACCGCTTCAACGAAGCCATTGAGGACGGCACGTTGCTCGCCGTACAACCCGTAAAGGACGAACTCATCAAGAAGGATGATGAGATCGGAAAATGGGCAAAGCGTACAGATGGGTTCTTCGTTCCCCTCGACGAGGACATCCAAGAAGCGGCGATCGACGTGTTGGCGACCCATCCGGGCCTCATCACCCAAGGCGGTAAGCGATCCACCGTCGACCCGTTCGTCATCGCCTTAGGCATGGCGCGCGGTATCCCCGTCGTGAGCTATGAGCGCAAGTCGAACAGCCCTGCAAAGCCGCACATCCCCAATGTCTGTGAAGACAAACGACACCCGTACATGTCGATCAAGGAGCTTATGACTGCTCTCGACTGGACTTTCCCCTCCGTGGCGTAGCGTCTATGGACAACCTAATCAGTAGGCGCTCTAGCGTCCCATCGGCAAACTTCACTCGGGTCCGGTGAAGTATCCCGCTACGTGCCGCTCAAGAATCCCCCCGGAGCATCAGTCCTCTGATGAGGGGGCAGGGCAGTCGGCTGCCGATCGAACAGTTCGAAGCCGTTGGTACTGTCGTTAGATCGGCTCAGAGCAATGCTCCGCGTCTAAGCGATCACTCGACTTGACTCGATGAAATTTTTTCAAAGAGCTTGTCGTCTTGGGACGTGGCTGTCCCATACTCGGAGGGGCGCCAATGGCAGTTGAATTGACGACAGGATCCTTCCGCGATCCGAGATTCACCCGGTACTTCTCAGCGGTGGCTGTTAGCGCTTTCGGTACGGCCCTCACAGCGGTGGCGATACCCGTGCTGGTCATCGAAGTACTCGATGCGAGCACGTTCGAGGTCGGGCTCGTCAACGCCGCCCAATTCATCCCGTATGCGCTGCTGGGTCTACTCGCTGGCGTGTACGTCGATCGGTGGCAGCGGCAGCGAGTCCTGGTGTGGGCCAGCCTCGGACGGGCGCTGAGTCTCACCCTGATACCCATTTGTTGGGCCCTCGGGGTGCTGCACCTATGGGTCCTGATCGGGTTGCTGCTGCTCTTCGGTGTTTTCTCTGTTTTCGGGTTTGCCGCCACCCAGTCGCTTCTCCCGCTGATCGTGGAAAGACGGGCTCTTCGCGTAGCCAATGCGCGACTCGATCAAGCCGAAGCCGGCGCGCAGACCGTTGGCCCGGGCCTCGGGGGTTTCCTGGTCGGCACTATCGGTGCCCCGCTGGCCATAGTCGTGGACGCCGTCACGTACATCCTTGATGCCGTGCTGATCGCAGGGATTCGGCTGAAACCGTCCAGCCAGCCTCCACCGTGTCCGCGGTCCTTGCGGCGAGAGATCTCCGAAGGCCTGCGGTGGACCTACCGTCATCGTGTCCTGGGGCCATTGCCCGCATCGACGCACGTTTGGTTCATCGGCAACGCCGCTGCTCTGACCGTTCTGGCGGTCTTCACCCTCCGAACCCTGGGCTTCACCTCGTTCGTCTTTGGGCTGTTGTTCGCGGTCGGAGGGGTCGCGACCCTGGCCGGCGCCAGTTTCGCCTCCCGCGCGGGTGAGCGATTCGGGTCCGGGACCACCATCACTGTCGGCAGGGCTATGTATCCCATCGCTTGGACCCTGGTGGCACTTGCTCCTGAAGGCAGCACAGCGCAACCAGACACCACCGCCCTGGCCCTGGTGTTTTCAGCGTTCGCATTCCAAGGATTTGCCGGTGGTTTGGAGAACGCAAACGAGATGAGCTTCCGCCAGGTGCTCACACCTGATGCTCTTCTAGGCCGAGTCAACGGCACCATGCGTTCAGTGAACCGCACTCTTGGTGCCGTTGGCGCCGTGCTGGGAGGAACCGCTGCGACACTGCTCGGGGAACGAACCGCACTGTTACTCACCGTCGGCGTATTCACGATCGCGCTGATCATCGCAATCACTTCGCCACTCCGCACGGCGCGCGATGACGAAGACATGTCGCACAGTTGAAGAGCGACGAGGTGCTCCCGTCCGAGTTCGCCTGTTCCGCTCAACGATCGGTTTAGGTGCGTGTTACTGCTCCGCCTCGTTCGAGAGTCACTCATCTGAATGTCAGGAATGGGCGATACATTTCGCCTACGGTTTGCCGTCCAAAACGGCTTCCGATCCTAAGGGAGATGATGATGAGTGCACCTGACCGACGAGTCCGCGTGATCTTCAGCTGCAGGAGAGGTCACCAGCACGAGCTCTGTATCAGCGTTGATCGCCAAGTACCACCTGAGCTTCGCTGCACACCAGATGCTGGTCAGGGCTACGGTCCCGGAAACGGGGGTGGCTGCACGGTCCCTGCGAACTTGAGCGACGTTGTGCAGCGCGAGTTGCGTGATGCTCTCCAGGAAAGCAAGCGCCGGGGACACGTCCTGATTCGTGAATAAGCAACCAGAATCTAGCGGAAACAAAAAGGGCCCGGAGGCTCCGCTACTCGCCTCGCCTAGTTTCTGAGCTACTCAGCAACAAATCGTGACGCAGCGTGGCGGAGGCCTACTGAATGCAGTCTGAACGTCTTACCACTGTGGTGGACTGGAGCCATGACTGACGCCTTTTTGCTGGTGGATCAACGCTCGGCATCCTCAACTGCTTCGGAGCAGGATGTAAGGGCTTGGGCGAGTGGGAGACGCGTGTTCGTCTCGAGTCTCATCACCGACATGCCCCAGGAACGCTCTGCGGTTCGTGCCGCAATCGAAAGCGTCGGCGCAACGCCTGTAATGTTCGAAGACTTAGGTCCTTTAGATGTGTCTGCGGATCAGGCTTACCTGGCAGGCGTGCGGAGCTCCGAGGTCTATATAGGGATGTGGGGACCTCGCTATGGCGTCCGCATGCCCGATGGATACTCCGCCACCCATGCTGAGTATCGAGAGGCCGAGCGTAACGGACTGCGACTCTGCCTGTTCGTACACGGCGAGACATCGGGCGAAATGGACGGTGCGCAACGAGATCTCATTGCGGGTGCGCGCAACCTCTACACGACCAGTTCCTGGAGCGACCCAGCAGATTTACAACAGCGAGTGATCCGGCGGCTAAAGGATCTCGCAGCTGAGGAGTTGGCACCATGGGTCCGCGTTGGGCGAGTACTCTTCCGGGCCCGTGAAATCACTAGTGACGGCAGGACGATCTCGATCACGGCCGACGTACGCAGTGAGGCAGTACATGCCGAGTTGGTGCGTCTGCGCGACGGCCGAGCCAGCGGTGTCTCGTTTGCCTCTCCCACTCAAACTTCGTCAGTGCAGGTGGCTGAGCTATCGACTAGAACCATCTCGACCATTGCGCACGAGGAACGTCTGACGCTGGTAGCACAGGAACGGCGATCATCGCATATGCGAGCTGCATTCAATGGTGTCTCTGCCGATGAGATGGCCCGTCGTTCACTGTCTGACGGCCTGTTCGGAACCTCTACACTCGGCGAGCAAGGTATGTGGATCACGCGTCCAACTGATCCCCTAGCTCCATTACGGGGATCTGGTCTCGATGACAGCGTCCTACGTCCAATCGCACGGCTACTCATCGCGGAACAGCTAATTACCGAGGGATCCGCATCGCGGGTCGACTCGTTTGCACTCGGCCCCGCACACCAAGGTGCACGCCGCCTTCAAGCCTCATGGACCCCACCACAGGTCTACGTGAACGAACCAGACCCAGCATCACTATCAATCGATGGAACCGTTACCGGGCTTTGAAGCGATACGGGCACCCGTTTCTGGCCGACAGGTGCGGTGAGCGATCCCCCAGCGGGGGACTGTCCGATAAACGGTGTGTGGGGTCCGGCGGTTTTCATCAGTGAGTAGTTCTTTCGAACCGGCCTGCGAAGGTGATCGCGAACGCGTTCAGCGCTGGTTTCCACCTGATCACCCAGCGTGCTCTGCCGCCGCCTGTGGGGTCAAGGGACCGGGTGACGAGGTATAGACATTTCAGGGCCGCGGTCTCGTTGGGGAAGTGGCCCCGGGCTCTGACGGCTCGGCGGTAGCGGGCGTTGATCGACTCGATCGCGTTCGTCGTGCAGATGACCCGGCGGATCTCGACGTCGTATTCGAGGAACGGCACAAATTCCGCCCACGCGGACTCCCAGAGCTTGATGATCGCCGGATACCGGTCGCCCCACTCGGCTGTGAACTCGGCGAACCGGTCCTTCGCGGCCTGCTCGCTCGGGGCCGTGTAGACGGGCTTGAGGGCTTTGACGATTCCGTCGCGGTGTTGGCGGCCGGCGTAGCGGAACGAGTTGCGGATCAGGTGCACGATGCACTGCTGCACGACCGTGCGTTGCCAGGTGGTCGTGATCGCTTCCGGCAGGCCCTTCAACCCGTCGCAGACGGCGATGAGCACGTCCTGGACGCCCCGGTTCTTCAGTTCGGAGAAGACCTGCAACCAGAACCTCGCACCCTCGCCTCCGTCGCCGGCCCAGATGCCAAGGATGTCGCGTTCCCCGTTCACGGTGACGCCCATGACAACGTAGAACGGGGTGTTGCGCACCTGCCCGTCACGGACCTTGACGACGATCGCGTCGACGAACAGGACGGGGTAAAGCGGATCCAGTGGCCGCGAGGACCACTCGGCCAGCTCGCCGGCGACCTTCTCCGTGATCCGACTGATGGTGTCCTTGGAGACCCTGGCCCCGTAGACCTCCTCGAAGTGCGCGGCGATCTCCCCGGTGGTCAGTCCGCGGGCCGACAGCGAGAGCACGACCTCGTCGATGCCGTCCAGGCGCCGTTTCCGCTTGGGCACGATCACCGGCTCGAACGACCCGTCCCGATCTCGGGGCACTTCGATTTCAACCGGGCCGATCTCGGTCAGGACCGTCTTCACCCGGGTGCCATTGCGCAAGTTCTCCGCGATCGGCGTCTGCCCATGCTCATGCCCGAGGTGCTCAGTCAGCTCCGCCTCGAGCGCGGTCTCGAGGACATTTTTTGTGAGCTGGTTCAGCAGGCCGCCGGGGCCGACAAGGCTTACGCCTTGCTCCTTGGCTTGGGCGAGCAGTCGTTCGGCGAGGTCCTTCTGATTGATGATTTCTCCCGTCACAGGATCGATCATCGCCTCTGTTGCGTCGGTCGTGAAGTCGTTCACGGCCATCTCCTTTCGGATCAGGCCGGACCTTCACACACCGTTTTTCTTACAGTCCCCCCAGCGGGAACGACGAAGGTTGTAGTGACTCCTGACCCCGCCATTCACTTGTGTAGAACCCCGCCATCCTCAGAAAAAGTCACAAAGTCGGGAGAACGATGCTGACGTTGTGCCACAAATCAAGTACGAAACGTGTAGCGTCGTGTCGCGAGGGTGGAACGGTTTCTGCCACCCCTGGAGCTGGGGGAGGGGTAGATGGAACGATCCGAACGGCTGGAGGGCGTGGAGGAGCCGAGGCTGGTCCCGGATGGGGTGTCGTTGGGGTATGCCCGGGTCTCGACCGTGGACCAGAATCTGGAGGGTCAGCGCCAGCAGCTGGTGGAGGCCGGCTGTTATGACGTCTATGCCGATCAGGGTAAGTCCGGTGTCACGATGACCCGTCCGCAGCTGGAAGCCTGTTTGCGGGCGCTGCAGCCGGGCAACACTCTGGTGGTGACGAAGCTGGACCGTCTGGGCCGCACGGTCCGCGGTCTGGTGGAGCTAGTGGATTCCCTGCACGAGCGCGGAGTGAAGTTCCGGTCCCTGACCGAGGGCGTCGACACGACCACCCCATCGGGGCGGCTGATGTTCAACGTCATCGCGTCCGTGGCGGAGATGGAGCGCGAACTGATCCGGGAACGGACAAAGGCCGGTCTCGCCGTCGCGGCGGGTAAGGGCGGTCGGCCCCCGCGCCTGCAACCTCACGACGTCGTGGAGGCCCGCCGGCTCCGGGAGAAGGAGGAGCTGACCGTGGATGCCATCGCGAAGAAGTTCAAAGTGAGTAGGTCGACGGTAATTCGGGCTCTGCGCACTGATGGTCTCGCGGGTGCTGGGTACGGTGGAAAGAGTATTTCTACCGGTTCCAGGGGGACATCCGATGGCGCGATCGCGCAAGCGCAACCAGATTGATGGTCAGGTAAGTCTCGACGCATTTCTTTTCCCACAACCAGAGGAGGTTCGTGATGAACAAGTACGGCAAATTCGCACAGGATACGTGGAAAATGACGGCCCCGACCCAGTACTCGCTGATACCGGACCCGGAGGAGTGGTTCCGGAGGCTGGGCGAGGAAGCAGCGCAGAGGGTCGAGGAACTGACCCGGGAGATAGCGGGCCCGGACTCGATGACCGACTCGTTCCTGCAGAAGTACGGACGACTGACAGCCTCACAGAATCAGGCCGAGGAGATAGTCCGGGCCGAGATGTTGACGCCGGACGAGATGGAGACCGAGGGCGACGAGGCGGAGGAGGACGAAGTGGACCGCCGGAGCAGGGAACTCTGGGAGGCGAACCAGGAGACCCTTCGCCTGCAGAGGGAACTGCTGGACGCCTACCGGGACGCGGAGAGGGATCATTACAATCAGACCTCCTAACTCCGCCAGGTGAAACAGGCACCCGCTTCATCCCTGTCCGGCAGGACGATCTAGCCCCTTCGGGTGCTCGAGCGCGTTTCCAGGCGAACGTCGCCGCCCTGCGTGTGTTGCGCAGGCTCCAGGCGCAGGACCGGGCAGCTACCGCCGATGAGCGTGGCGTGCTGGCACGGTGGGGGAGCTGGGGTGCCACGGGCGTCGCGGAAGTGTTCGATGAGACTCGCCCCGAGTTTGAGGCTGACCGGGCTGAGTTGCGCGAGCTTTTGAGCGAAAGTGAGTATCGGGCCGCGAACCGCACGGTCATTAACGCCCACTACACCGATCCGGCTCTAGCCATGGAAATCTGGCAGACTCTGAACACGCTCGGATTCGCCGGCGGCCGCGTCTTGGAGCCGGGCTCCGGTGCCGGCACCTTCATCGGTCTCGCACCCGAATATGCATCCATGACTGGGGTGGAGTTGGACCCCATTACTGCGGGCATCTCGCAGGCCTTGTATCCGGATGCCGTTATCCGCGCCGAGTCCTTCGCTGACACCCGCCTTCCGGTCGGATACTTCGATGCCGCGGTGGGCAACGTCCCGTTTGCCAAGACCAGGCTGCACGATCCGCGCCATAACGCGGGCAACCACTCGATGCACAACCACTTCATCATCAAGTCCCTGGCCCTGACCCGGCCCGGAGGCGTGGTCGGTGTCATCTCCTCAGCGTTTACCCTTGATGCTCAGAACCCGGCCGCACGCCGGGAAATCTTCGAGACAGCTGACCTGCTGGGTGCTGTTCGCTTGCCGACCGGGGCGCATCGCCGCGCCGCCGGTACCGATGCCCTCACCGACGTCCTGATCTTCCGCAAGCGGCTTCCGGGCGAGGAAGCACTAAATGACCGGTGGTTGGAATCGCTGGCCCTTGCCGCAGGGGATGACCCTGAGCAGGATCCGGCCCGGATGAACGCCTACTTCATCGAGAATCCGCAGCGGGTTCTCGGGGAGCCGGTGGTTGGTAACGGTATGTACGGTTCGGCCACCCTGACTGTCCGAAATGAGGACCTGCGTTCGGTGCCGGAGCAGCTGCACGACCAGCTGCAGGACATCGCCCACGCCGCCGTCGAGGTCGGCAGGGGAGCCGCCGAACGTCAGGAAGGTCAGGTCATCGAGGTGGCCGCGATTGTCCCGGCGGGCAGTGACCTTCAGGTCGGGCACATCACCGCAGAGGCCGATGGCACCTTCACCCAGGTGGGCTTGGACGGTCTGGTTGCGCCGTTGAGTGTTCCAGCAACCCAGGCGGGCGAGCTGCGTTCTCTGCTGAGCCTGCGCGATGCGGGACGTTCGGTGCTCACACTCGAGGCGGGAAATGTCGAGGACACCCCTGAACTGATGGCGGAGCGGCAGCGGTTGCGCGATACCTACCGGGCCTATGTGGATACCTACGGCCCGATCAACCGCTTCAACGAGCGCAGGACCGGCAAAACAGATGAGGCCGGCGAAGACATCATGGCCCGGATCACGCCCAAGGCCGTTGCCCTGCTTCGAGGGGACCCCTTCGGGCCTCTCGTGAAGGCTTTGGAGAACTTCGATGAATCCACTCAGACGGCTACCCCTGCCGCGTTGCAGCGGGAGCGTCAGGTCCAACCACGCCAGCCCGTCCGCGGCGTGGACACCCCCGCGGAGGCCCTCGCGGTCACCCTCGACACGGTGGGGGAGGTAGACCTGTCCCAGGTCGCGTCCTTGCTGGGGGTCGATCAGGCCGCTGCACGGGAGGCTCTTGGTGACCTGGTGTATGACGTGCCGGGGGAGCCCGGTGTGCTGGAGACCCGGGCCGAATATTTGAGCGGAAATATCCGGGAAAAACTCGATGCAGCACGGGAAGCCGCTGCGGAGGACCCGGGGTTCGAGCGGAACGTCGCTGACCTGCAGTCGGTTCTGCCCCTGCCACTGGGTGCGCATGAGATTGAGGCGCGGGTGGGGTCGGTGTGGATTGCTCCGGAGATCCACGAGCAGTTTCTGCAGGACATTCTGCGTGACCCGCAGGCCCGTGTGGACCGGATTAGCGGCGCGAACTGGGATGTGCAGGCGAACCGGCAGAACTTCCGGGCCCGCAACGACTGGGGTACCGCCCGCATGTCGGCCGGTGAAATCTTCAAGGACATGTTGGAGCAGAAACTTGTTCAGGTCACCGATCCGGACCCGGATCCCAACAGTGAGCGTCGGATCGTTAACCCGGTCGAGACGACGGCCGCGCAGGAGAAGGCCCAGCTGATGCAGGACCGGTTCGGGGAGTGGGTGTGGGAGGACCCTGCGCGCACTGTGGCCCTGACCGATGAATACAACCGACGCTTCAACTCGCTTGTGCTGCGCGATTACACCGTCGAGGGCGAACGGATGACCCTGCCTGGTCTGGTGAAAAATTTCACGCCGCTGCCGCACCAGCGGGCCGCGGTGGCCCGCATGATTTCCGAGCCGTCCGTGGGCCTGTTCCACGAGGTCGGCGCCGGTAAGACCTTCGAGATGGTGATGGGCTCCATGGAGCTGCGCCGGCTCGGCATGGCACGCAAGCCGGCCGTGGTGGTGCCAAACCATATGCTGGATCAGTTTGCCAGGGAGTGGCTGCAGATCTATCCGCAGGCGCAGATCCTCGCTGCGTCCGCCACTGACCTGACCGGGGATAAGCGCCGGGACTTCATCGCCCGGGCGGCCGCGAATGACTGGGACGCGATCATCATGACCCGTACCGCGTTCGAACGCATCCCCTTGTCTGTCGAGTCCCAAGCTGCCTACGAGACGCGGGAGGTCGAGCGTATGCGCCAAGACCTGTTCGCGGCCAAAGAACGCGCGGAGCAACGCGGAGAACGCCCGATGAGCATCAAGAGACTCGAAAGCGGTCTCCAAGCCCATGAGGAGCGCACCAAGCGGCTCCTGGAGCGTCCAGTGGACCCTGGTCTCACCTTCGAGCAGACCGGCATTGATTACCTTCTCGTAGACGAGCTCCACGACTTCAAGAATCTTGCTACCGCCACGAATATCAAGGGCGCGGCCATCACTGGCTCGAAGCGTGCCTCGGACCTGCACGCGAAGGTCGAGTACCTAAGGGACACCCACGGGGACCGGGTAATCACCGGTGCTACGGCGACGCCGATCGCCAACAGTGTGACCGAGATGTATGTGATGCAGCGCTACCTGCGCCCGGACCTGTTGGAGCAGGCCGGTATCCATGACTTCGACACGTGGGCGGCGACCTTCGGCCAGGTCGTGACGGAGATGGAGATGACCGTCGTCGGCGGGAACGACTTCAAGATGCAGACCCGTTTCTCGAAGTTCCAGAACGTGCCCGAGCTGCTGAAAATGTTCCATACCTTCGCGGATGTGAAGACCGCAGAAGACCTGCAGCTGCCGGTGCCACTGATCGAGGAAAGAGAAGACGGCAAACGCCTGCCGCGCATGATCGCGGTCGAGCCGTCCCCTGAGCTCGAGGCGTACATTGCGGACATCGGTGATCGTGCCGAGCAAATCCGAAACCGCTTGGTCGACGCGACCGAGGACAACATGCTCAAGGTTTCCACCGACGGCAGGAAGGCCGCCCTGGATATGCGCCTGGTCGACCCGGAGATGGACGCCCTGGTCGGCGAGACAAAGATCAGCGCGACCGCGGACCTGCTGGCGAAGGTGTATGAGGAAACCAAGGAACGCATCTACAACGATCCCGCGACAGGGGAGCCCCACCCGACACCCGGCGCACTGCAAATCGTGTTCTGCGATCTTGGTACGCCCTCGGATAAGTGGAACGTGTACGGGCAGCTGCGCGAGGATCTGGTGATGCGCGGCATGCCGGCCGAGAAGATCCGGTTCATGCACGAGGCAAAGAACGATGCGGAGAAGGGCCGGCTGTTCGCGGCATGCCGCTCCGGCGATGTCGCGGTGTTGGTCGGCTCAACACAGAAGATGGGTGTGGGTACGAACATCCAAGACCGGACTGTGCACCTGGTGGACCTCGACGCGCCCTGGCGGCCGGCTGACGTGTCCCAGCGTCACGGCCGTATCGTCCGCCGAGGGAACCAGAACTCCGAGGTTGCCATCTCCCAGGTGGTGACCAAGGGCTCTTTCGACACTTTCATGTGGCAGACGCTGGAGCGCAAGAGCAAGTTCATCGACCAGATCATGCGCGGGAAACTCGACGTCCGCGAGATTGAGGACGTCGGTGACAACACCCTGTCCTTCGCGGAGGTCAAAGCCATTTCCAGCGGCAATCCACTGATCCTGGAGAAGTCCAAAGCAGATCAGGAACTGTCACGGCTGAGCCGACTCGAAATAGGGTGGAACCGCAACCGGGCTGCTCTCACGCACCGTAAGAGCAGCGCCCAAACGCGTGGTGAGGCAATGGTTGCGATGCTCCCGGCACTACGCGCGGCCGCTGATCGTACAACCCTGGACACGACAGGGGATGCGTTCCGTATGACCATCAATGGGAAGACCGTGGACAAGCGCCCGGACGCCGTAGAAGCGCTGCGGCAATGGACAAGCGCCAACGCCGCGGGGCGGCCGCCGATCCAAGGTTCCAAAGACCTTGGCATCATCGCGAATATCGCCGGCCATGACATCCGGTATGTGCAGAAGCAGGCGAACATGCTCGACATCGGTGCGTCCAAGGTGGAGCTGCAGGTCGAGGGCGCACCCGGGGTGGCAGTGGAGCTCAAACGCACTGATGCTTTGTTCCCTACCGTGGGAGTGATCCAGCGCTTGGAGAACCAGGTGCGCAGACTGCCCGAGGAGGTGACGGCTCTGCAGAACAGGATTGAGGAAGCGCGCCAGGAGTACCGTGATGCTGCCACTGCGCTGCGGGAACCGTTCAAACACGGTAAGGCGCTGGAAGCAGCCAAGTGGGACGTTGAAAGGATCGGCCGGGAGATGCGTGGAGAAGATCCGGCACAGACGACGTTGGCCCCTGACTTGGAAGCTTTGAAACGAGCTACACGTTCGAGCTTCCCGACTCCGCCGACGCCCGGGGGAACTGCTGGCGGAGCTGCGAAAGCATCACCATCTAATCACCGCCCGGGCGTTGAGAAGGATCGGAAGAACGGTATCGGTAACTGACCTTCCACATCGACTCCCCACAAAGAATGAAGGGGGTGGCTCGCCGGCGCGGTGGGCCACCCCCCCCTGTCCGTTAACGACAGGGTGTTCTAGTTGCTGAGGGGGTCTGCCGGTTCTGGGGAGCTGCCTGCTGGTTCGGGTGTCGTAGTCCGCCGTGCGCGCCGCTTGGCGGCTGCCCCGTTGTCGAGGCCGAGCTTCTTCAGTTCGTCCTCGCTCCATCCGTCTTTAGTCGCACGCACGTACGCCTTCTTGTCCTCACGTTCGGCTTCTGCGAGCTGGGTTTGCAAATCGGTCACACGCTGTCGTGCTTTCACGAGTTCACGTACAGAAGCAACGCGAGAATTGAGGAGCTGACGTGCCTGGTTCTCGATGTCTTCCACATTGATGGTCATGTGCTGAACTTTAACGGCTCTGCCTGACAGCCGGTAGTCCAGCTCTTGCTTCATCACCGTTCCTTGCGGCACGCCTTTGACCACTTGGACGCGAAGTGAATTGGCAAGGTGGAGAGGTCGGACCGTGGAATACCGCAGCGAAGCGAGGATATGCCGCGAAAGCCGTCCTCGAAGCCTTGCCAAGAGAAGGGCGGACAGTACGATGACCAGCCGAAACGGAACGGCGCAGCCGGTCAAAAACATGACAGGCGCGGAGCGCCCTTAGCTCCGCCAACACCCCGAGCCCTCCGGAACCGCTCGAAGGAGCAGGCGGAGTCCCAGACGGAGCAAGCTATACATTTAGACGGGTCTAAATGGCTTCCAACCCTCGACGCGTAGCGTCTCCTGCGGCACACTGGAGTGTGGGTCCCCAAAGTTTTGGGGTCGCTGCGCTGGCTTTCTAGAGATGGGGGTGTGTCCGGTGGTTGAGCAGGTAAGGGCTTCCCGTCTCGGTAAGGAACGGCGTGAGAATGTTGCCGGCGGCCGGCCGACGAGAGTCGATGTGAAGGTCACTGCGCAGGAGAAAGCGGCGCTGATCGTGAAGGCGGCCGAGCAGCACGTGTCTGTTCCACGTTTGCTGGTCGAGTCCGCTCTTTCCGAAGGAGGGGAGACGCCGGCGGACCGGAGGAACCTCGCGGTCGAACTGCTCGGCATCCGCACCCTGCTTGGATCGGTGTCGAACAACATCAACCAGATCGCCCGGCACGCAAATGCGACCGGGGATTTTCCCGATGACGCGGAGTCCGCGGTGGCCGCCGCGCGCCGCCTGATGCTGCGCATCGATGAGGCGGTTGTTCAGGTGACTCGTCCGTGATCCCGAATATCACGAAGGGTTCGAGGATGTTCGGACTGGTCCAGTACCTAGCCGGCCCGGGAAGGTCGAACGAGCACACCGATATTCACTTGGTGGCCGCATCGGACTCGGTTGTCAGTGTCAGTCCTGGTACTGTGCTTGACGCCGAGAACTCACGGATGCTCGGGCACGAGCTGGACATCCCGAAAGCCGTCTTCGGTGCGGACAATGACAAGCCGTATGTGTTCCACATGTCCGTCAGCCTCCGCGCTGACGAGGGAGTGCAGGACGACGAGTTGTGGTCCAAGATCGCCCACGATTTTATGGAAGAGATGGGATTCAGCGGGTCGGATGGAAAACCACCGTGCCGGTGGGTTGCCATCCGTCATGGGCTGAGCAAGGCTGGCAACGATCATATGCATTTGGCTGTCAGCATGATCCGCGAGGACGGCACCCGCTGGTCCACCCACAACGACCAGCCGCGTGCTCAGAGAACCGCCCGGGCACTGGAATTGAAGTACGGGCTGGCTCGCATCGATGGTGTGCGGGCGGAACGTGGCTTCCACCCGAAGGAACGCGAAATAGCCCGCGCCCAAGGGCTACCCGAACTGCCGCGCGAGACATTGCAACGGAAGGTCCGGGCGACGGCTGTCGCCTCGGAGTCCGAAGCGGAATTCGTGCGTCGGCTACGAGGCACAGGAGTCCTCGTCAGGCCACGGTTCGCCAAAGACAGTACGAAGGCTGTCGAGGGTTTCAGTGTCGCGGTGAAACCCACCGTTGCAGGAGCATCTCCCATCTGGTTCGGTGGCGGTCGCCTCGCACGCGATCTGACCCTGCCGAAGCTTCGCTTGGACTGGAACGACACCCCGGAACAGGCCGACGTGGCCACCGCCGAATGGCAGGCCGCGCACCGCGGTAAACGTGTCGTCGCCGCTGGCCGAGAGACGCAAACACCAACCGTTGAGCAGTGGAAGACGTACACCAGCGAAGTCGGGCACCTGTACGAGCGGCTACGCACCGTGTCCTCCGATGACCCGGCCCTGTGGGCGCAGGTCGCCCGCGAAACATCCGGCGCATTTGCGGCGTGGAGTGTACGCACCGAGGCGACACCGGGACCGCTAGCGGACGCATCCAAGGTTCTGGCGAGAACAGCACAGCTGACCAGGTTTCCGGCGCGCGCCGAGAAAGCTCCTCTGCCGTCAGCTAAGGGTGCAGGCATGCTGATGATGCAGGCCCAGGTCGGACCATCCACGCGGGCAGGAGAAGCAATTCTGCTGCGGCAACTGCGCAACACCATGCACGCTATGCACGGCATGTACAAAGCCTCCGGGCAGCTGCACGAGGCCGAACGCATTCGCGCCGTAGCGCAGGATCGACTCGGGTCCGTCAAGACCGCCTTGGAGCGCGCAGCACCGATTCACAGTGCGCGGGTGGCACCCGGTGTCGCCGCGATGGCTGTTGCGGAGCGCCCGGTGGCAGCGCCCCGGTGGGTGCAAGCTGCAACCGAGAAGCCACTACTTGAAAAGGTAGAGAGCGTGCCTCCCCTGTTGTCGGAGGAGCAGCGGAAGCTTGAGGAAATTAAACGACTGGCGGCTGTCAGCCGGCCGCCGACGCGTGAAGGCCAGCCAATATCGAAGACCGAGCCACAACCACCGTCAGCGGCGTCTGGTACTGGTAAGGACCAGCACACAAACAAGGCACACCACCGCGACCGCTAAAGCGCACGCATGGACATCACGGCACAACATCTAAGGGGACAGATGCCATCCGAGTACGACGTCAGGCAAGCACGCAGCGAGGGACGCGCGGAAGGTGTGCGGGCAGAGCTGCAACGCCTGCGGGCATTCACTGGCATCGATGGTCTGGCAGCACCGGACCATAGCCTTCCAGAACACGAGGCCTATCCCATGTATGAGCAGAGTCTTTTAGAGCGAATGGAGCGTGAACAACAACGGGGAGGGTGGCGGCAGGAGGGGTTGCCGGAAGCGGAAGCGCGCGCCGCCGAGGCAGACGCCGACTATGAGGACGCGCTCAGGAATCATCAGGAGGACCGTCAGAGTGCCGGGATCTTCGGCAAGATTTCCAGCTTGATCACTCAACCCTTTCTTCCGGAGAAACGGATGGCCCAGGAAGCACGCGCGTACGCGGACGAGCTGAGAGCAGAGGTGATCGACCTCGAGCAGAAGTTGGATGTCCTGCGGACCGAGCATGAGGCGGTCGGCCAGTGGCTGGATCACATGTACGCGACAACAGCGGAGGCTGGGGAGAAGCGACTGGCAGATCAGGAGGCCGCCCAGCGGGATATTTCCAACCGCAACTTTCAGGTGTTTGAGATGCACGACTATCTGGAGCAGGACAACCGCCGCAAGCTGCGTTGGGAAGGCGCTCCCGAGGTCCCTGGTGGCGCAGATTTCGGATACCACTGGCGCAGAGACGGTGACGACACCGGAGAACGCAAGCGCAACCAGGGCACGTGGCACGCTGTATGGATTAGTGAGAATCAGGAAGCGGCGATCTTTCGTCGTTCGCCAGGACTTCCCGACATAGTGATCCTGCTCGGTGATCACATTAGGAGCATGGACGAGGCGATGGACTTCTTCGTTCCTCTCGAAAGCCGGCAATCGGAACGCAACAGCATCGCGTTGCTCATGGACGCGTACACGGAGAAGTATTTGTAGACCTGTACTGACGGTCGGTACAGAGAAGCCCCGAACACCATCAGGTGTCCGGGGCTTCTCTAGCGGTACAGACTGAATGGTTCTAGCGTCCGCCCTTGCTGACAGCGCGCGTGCTGACCAGAGCCGGCGCTTTCCGTGCCGCCGGAGCATTGGGGCCACCACCCTTGACCGCGGCCTGCGGGTGAGTGCCCTGGCTGATGTCCGCCAACATCCGGGCATCGATGGCAGTGGCATCGGCCTTCCCGTGCAGAGACAACGCGAACTCCGAACGACGCTCGGCGCTGTCCCATTCATGCCCGGCCCGACTCTCCTCGTTCTGCGCTTCTAGGGCAAGGGATGCAGCATCATCAGGAACGGTCACACGGTTACCTGCAGCGTTCATCAGCTCATCCGACCGGCCTGCCGCTGCGTCACCGTCAATGCGGGCGGCAAGGGCCCCTGCATCCTCGCGATATCCGGCAGCACGCAACTCATCACTGTCGTTCTGGAGGCCGTTCGCGCGGTCCATGGTGCGTTGGTCCATCGTGGTGCCCGCGAGAGCATCAGGGCGGCCAAGGTAGGACGCTACAAGAGCGTTATTCATCCGTTCTCGATCCCGCGCTGACTGCGACCGGATCATGTCGTGGTTGTACGCGCCGTACATCGTCGGTGCATCCGTGGACGCCCACTGCTTGGCCTGCAGCAACTCGGTGAGCTGCTGCCCGGACCTCGTATCGCCCGGGCGAATGCCCTGCGCACCCAAGCGGTCCTCGATGTATCGGGACGTGTTTTCAATGTCGGGGTCCTGATCCCGCCATACCAAAGCGGTTTCGTACGCCGCTCCGATTTGCTCAGGAGACGCCGAATTCCACCACCGATCCTCGAGAACAGGGGACAGAGCTACGCGCGCTGCGGCTTGTTCCGCTGCGTAACGGGCCGCGGCATCCGCGCCGGCCTTTTCGCTCACCGCCCGCTGTTCCATCAGCGACTGCTGTCGCGCGCGAGCGATACGCTCGGCCAGTTGCGCGGCAATCGTCAATGCCTGGCGAAGACCGTCATCGAAGATTTCATTCACACCGTCAGATTCCATGATTACTCTCCTTCGTTGGGTGATGCCTGGCTTGAATCGGTTTCTTCACGCACGTCCGGGAACAGTTCCACTGGCGGTGCCACGATCGGGAATGGTTTCAGTGCTTCAGCGTCGTGGCCACGGTCGAGGGTGCAGCCATCGAACGGACCCTTGGTGTCCGTCAGAACCGCCATGTGGTGGTCGAGGTGGTCCTTCATGAACACCGACATACCCGTCTTCCCGTCGAGCCGTAAGTGCTCCCAGGCTCGCCAGAGCGCCTCGAGGCGAATCACCGCCTCGGCATGCATCCACCAGCTCGGGCACCAGGTCGAGTTGCTGCCGTTGGCTGAGAGCACACGGCGATACACCGGAATTAGGAACTCCTGCACCCACTGGGCGACGGAGCCGTACACCAGCTCCGGTTCCTCCGCCGGCCCATCCGATTCCTTCTCTGCTGCCGGCTCGGCGTCGTCCTCGCTCAGGAAACTCGCGAATCGATCCGAATCGTCCGCAGGAGCGGACTCGACTGCATCGACGTACCGATCCTGAATCCACAACTCGACTTCATCGAGGAACCACAAAGGGGTCTTGCCGTCGATGGTTGACGGCTGGGGTGCCTCGCCGGCCGATACCAACGCCTTGAACCCGATGGGTGAAAGCTTGCGCACTCGCTCGGATACCAGGGCGGAGACCTCTGTGGCTGTCAGTGCGAACTGGAACGGCACGCCTGGAGTCGTGATCGGCTCTGTGCGCGCTTCTGTGCCCGTTTGTGTGTCCGGGGTTGCTGGCATGCCTGTGACAGCGTCGACCAGTACCTCTGGGGTTGGCTCTTGATCCCAAGCATCGGGATGGTCGGGCCCGCCTTCCCCTTCAGCCCACGAGATGGTGATGGGTTCGTTCTCGTTGTTATCCGGCTCGGTCATTTCTCGGCCGCCTTGATCCATCGAGAGGCTGCTGCAGGGGCAGCTGCCGTTGTGTCAGACGTATCAGCGGCAGGGCCAACGGCCACAGCCGGCGCATTGGGGGGACGGGTCGAGCTGTCACTGGTTGCCGGTCCCTGGACTGCTTTGTATGCCGCGACGAGAGGGTTCTCGGCCGCGTCCTTCCTACCAACAATGGTTGCTGCATTGTCGGCACTGGCGGGTGATGGGTCGTACAGGTTTAGGGACAGCCACACGGCGTCAGCGTGCGCGGTGCTTTGCCAGGTCAGCGTGCGCGCCAGTGTGGCCGGCGCACCGGAACGCTTGACGATGACCCTGCCACGAGGCAGGGACGACAGGTCGGCCACGGTCATGATGGCCTCCTTGCCGCCATCAGGGTTGATTGAGCGCGAGTTCCCGGTCTTGGAGGAGCTCTGCGACACGGTGTCGTACGTGTAGTCACCGATCAGTGAGGAGAACGAGCGCAGGAATCCTTCCTCATCGATGCCGGAGCCGACGACCTTGACCGACGCTGCGGACCAGATCTTTTTCATCGACTTCTCGCCCCACAGTTCCTCACCTTGCGAGTAGGACTGCAGGAACGCGATCGGGATCAGGCCCTTGGACCCGTAGTGGCTGTACTTGTCCGGCAGGTCCTTCCAGGGGCAGACGTTCGCGATCTCATCGAGGGGCATGATCAGCGGGACCGGCATGCGTCGGCCCGGGCAGGTCATGGCGTAGTTCTCGGCCGCCTCAGCGACCGCGATCGTCAGCGCCGTCGTCAGGGCGGCCGCGGAGCCGCCGCCTTCCTTTGACAGCACGTAGAGGGTGTCTCGTGCGTCTCGCACGAACTGCTGCGGGCTGAACTGGGGGCGGGTATCCGCTGCGGAGATGGGGTTGACCCATTGCAGGGTCCCGACAAACTTCAGGGTCTGCACCATGGATTTGGCGGTACCGACCACCCCGTCGCGTTGGGCCGGCTCGTAGTTGAACTGCGCTTCCAAGCCGGCGGCGTACGCGGTGTACTTTCCGCCGTTCGTCTCGCGCAGCAGCCGGGATGGCTCGGACGGCTTGCCCTGATTGATCCAGTCGTAGACGATGCTGATTGGCTTGTCTCCCACTGCGGCAGCGAGGAACAACGCGGTCAGCATGTCCTTGCCCTCGTTGTCGAAGTACGCGTCTCCTTTCACACCTGGTCCGCGACCGGCGACCATGAACGTCTCCGCGAGCTTCAACGCCTTCTCGTCGTCCGTGACGTAGGACAACGGGTTCCACCACCATGACGCCGGGTCTCCGCTGATGTTCTGGGGATCGAAAGCCCAGACCTTGCCTTTCAAGGAACGGGCGAGACGGGTCGCGTCGATCACGTCCGGTTTGTTCGAGGTCGTGACCACCGCTCCCGGTGCGTCCAGAACGCTGGGGATCACCTGCGTAGAGGACTTACCCTGTCGAGGCCCCCAAATCTGCATGACCACTGACTCGAAGTCAGCGAACAAACGTTGCTTGCCCGCCAACGCGACACCGAGGAACACACCGATGCTCCCCGTGACGCCAAAGCGCTTCGCGGCGCTCGTGGCCGTCCGCTCAGTAAGGTCCGAAATGTCCTTGCCACGTCCCATCAGCGATGCCTTGTGATCCACGCGTGAACGGCCCTTCCGGCCCTTCACAACGCCCACCAGAATCAGGACAGCCACCAGCAGGATCAAAGCAGCTACAGACGCGCTGATGACCGTTGATGCACTGGACCAGGCGATACCACCACCGATCAGTCCGAAGGGTGCCGCGAACGGGTTGGCCGGCAGTTCCTGCCCGTCCTTGGTGATCAGAGACCCGCCGTAGATACCGGCGTCGAGAACACCGATCGCGAGGACGACGAGCCCGATGGCAACGAAGCCGAGGACCTGCCCGGGGGTGAGGGCGTTGGGTTTACGCTGCTTCATCGCGAGTCTCCTCGTTCTGGCCATCATTGGCGCCATCGCCGTTAACGTCCTCGTCGGTGATGCCGAGCTGCTCCTCGATTTCCTCAGGAGTGAGGCCTTCTTTGCGCAACCGATCCCATCGTTTGTTGGTGTCGGCCACCCTGTCCTCGATTGAGGTCAACCGGGTTTCCACGGGGATGCCCGGGCCCTGACCCAGTTTGATTAGGAACTTCCCACGACCGAAAGGCGCTTGCTCGCCGCCTCGAGAGGTTGTGTTCTTCACATCCGACCACGAGATGATGCGTTGGCGTTCGGCGCGCGTCATGTTGCGCAGGTCCTGCACGGCCGCCATCTCGGAGCGGTTTAGGCCGCCCATGACGATCATTGCGCACCGTTCAGCGAAGCCCTGTGCCTTCTTCCGGTCCGCCGCGTCCGCAACGGCATCGAAGTCTTTCAGGGTGTGAGAAATCATCATCTGCCCCACCCCTTGATGCCGGTTCAGGCGTGTCAGTGAGTCCGCCCGATCGACAATGCCCCGGCCGATGCGCAGCGCCCGCCACAGCTCATCCAAAACGATGTTGTAGTTGCGCCGTGGTTCCAGGCCGGCATCCGCGAGAACCTGTGACACCTTCACCGCGGCGAAGCCTGTTGACCACGAAGCGAGCATCGCAGCCGCCTGTTGCTCAGGCAGGGTGTCATCGATGGCCGAAAGGTCAAAGACGGAGGAGCGGTTGATGTCGAGGCGGGCCGTGGTGTGTTTGGAGAACATCCCCCCGATCGTGCTCCCGTCAGCAATGCCGTTCAGGGACTTCCGCAGTGAGTCAGTGGAGTCCGCGTACCGGCCGTCATCGCCGCGGTCGAGCACCGCGTTCCGGATAGCTTCCGGGCGGTCCGCGATCACCTGCGAGAGGTCCTTGACCAGCGGCACACCGTCGAACTTGTCGAAGAGGATCCGCAGCGCCTTATCCAGGACGATGGTCTCTTCCTCGGTGATCGTGGTTCCCCGCCCGACCGTCAGCAAAGCGGTCAACAAAGACTTGCGGTGGTAATGCGCCTCTGCCAGAACCTCTTTGCGCAGGTCACCGGTGAGCCGCTCCGCTGCCCGTGTAGCGATCCCCGAATCGAGTGGGTTCAGGTAGCCGCGGTCGTTCCCAAGACGGATAACCTGCCCGCCCATCATCCGGGTCCGCAACACGTGCTCGCCCTTCACATCCCCCAGCGTCATAGACAAGACGCCGAAAGCGTCGAGGCCGATCACGATCTTCCCGACGAGAGTTGATTTGCCCAACGACGGGTTGGACATGAAGTACACGCTCGGGTTGGGGATCAGGCCGCGCTGGTACGCGGTGAAGTGGTCGAGGCCGACAATGTTGCCTGTCAGCAAGTTCGATCCCAGCGGAACGCCCGCCAGCGGTGAGCCCGCACCAGAGGAAAAGGGGAACAGGCCGCAGATCTGCCGGGACGATCCTCGGTACTCAGCGGGCAGATCAATGTAGGAGGCGTGCCCGCCTCCGGCCATCGAGTAACCACGCTTACTGGGCGCGACGTAAGCTCGACGGCCAGCTTTCCGCAACCGTGTTGGATCAACGGCTGTTGACCCGGCAGTACGGACATCGAGGGCAGGTATCCTATCCGACGATCCTGACCTGGTGAACAGGCTGGGAAGTTTCATTAGATGGCCTCTCGAACGCGGGCGGGAACGGCAACGTAGTCGGGAAGGACCAAGCCCAACGGAAGGCCAGCGGTGAAAGCGACGTCCTGCGACCCGTAGGCGGGACGCACGGTCAGCTGCGCGGTACCGGCCAGATCCTCAATCTCGTACGACGCCGCGCGGGCGTCGATAGACCGCATCACGGTGGCCGTGATGACGATGCCGAAGTTGATCAGGGATGCATCCTTCGCCACTTCCTGCGCCGTCTGGACTGCTGATGCTAGTTCCGCTGCCGCCCGGAAGCTCGGGCGCTTGGTTGAACCGGACCTCACCGACGCGGCATTCACGTCCCGCTCTGCAACGTCCATCGCTGTACCTGCCGGGATAGGCCGGTACAGCATCGTGACGCGCTTACGGTCAACATCCGCACTCGGGGTCAGCAGGTGCTCGAAAACGTTGGAGAACACCACACCGCGAGGTGCCACCGACATCACCCACGACTTGGAGAAGCCCGACGCGTGCCGGTACCACTCCCAACCGGCCTCAGCGGCGACTGGGCCCACGTTGTCCCACGACACCTGCGGAGTCACGCCCTGGCTGCGAGCCGCATCAAAGTGTTCCGCGAGGACCGGATCGTACGCGCTCATCACAACCTCGCAGAGAGTCTGCGCATCAACAGGGTGAGCATCGCCGGCCCCGCACACCTCGAGGTGTTCGGTGAACTTACCCAAACGGGTTCCAAGGTCAAGCCCGATGTCTTCGATCTTGCGGTTACGGTCCGACCCGGGACGCCACGTCGTGAACGTCAGAGCGATGTACGCCCGTGTCACCGCGGACTGCTGAGGGAAGGTCTCCTTAACCTCTTCCATCATCTGCCGCGCGGCAGGCGATGCTGACTCTGACATATTCGCGTCAATCTCGTGCCGCAACCGCACCCCGTAATCAGGAGCCGTTTCGACTGTGACGGACGCGGCCACGATGTCCGAGGTTTTAGACAGACCCGACAACCAGGCACCCCAGTTCGCTACATAGTCATCGATGTTCTCTCGATCGTTGAGGGCGAGGCCGGTTGGTTCGACCTCAATGACGACACTCACGTGGTTCGCGGTCGGCATGTGGAGCAAAGCAAAGGGACGCCGAAAGCTATCTTCGAATTCGTGGAGCTCCGACGTAGCCAGCAGGCCAGGAAGCCGGCACTTACCGTCCGGAACGTGTCCGACCGGACCCGACCGGTAAATGTTCCGGCGTGCCCGGGAAGCCTTCTTAAACAGGCGGCGTGCAAGCAGGCGCTGACCAGCGGACCGGCCGTGCTTGTCACGGATGGTCAGGAACATGAACGCGCCGCCCATTACCGCCAACGCCACAGCGCCGCCGATCGGGCCGATGAGGCGAAAAAGGATGATCGTGACCAGCAGGCCACCGATCAACAGGGCCGTCTCCAGGGCGCCGAGCTTTCCGATACCGCCCGTGCGAGGCTTCCGCCAGTTTCCGTATGTCGGCTCCGAATACATCGTTGGCTCACTCATGACCTACCCCTTACTTCCTGACGGACCCTCGCCCGTCGATGATTCAGCCGCGCCCTTGGCAGCATCTGAGCCCTTCTTCGCGACCGTCGCGGCCGCCGCTGCAGCAATCCCGACCGGACCCGCCGCCGCTGCAGCACCACTACCGGCTGCGGCAGTACCGCCCGCGGCAGTACCACTCGCAGCTGCACCGCCGGTGGTAGCACCCGCTCCCCCCGCGGTTGACGCGGCCTGAGCGCCACTGCCTCCCCCGCTACCGGATGCGGTAGTGCTCTTCGGCTGCGCGGATCCGCCGCCACCAGAGGACGTCGAGCTGGTATCCGACGAACCTCCGGGACCCTTCTGCGACTGGGTAGAAGAGTTAGAGGTGTTGGACGAGTTCTGGGACGTCTGTGATGAGGTGTTCGAGGACTTGTGTCCGCCGGAACGGCTCCCACTAGACGCCATTCCCTTACTGATCGCTCCGGACGCCAACGACCCGGCCATAGCGCCCATCGCGGCACCACTGCCGCCGCCACCAGCAACGGCTCCAACCATCGGTGTTACAAAACGCATCAGCGCCGGCAACGCGATGACGGATACGAACATCAGGCCCAGCCCTGTCACGATCTTCACGCCGCCCGTGCCGTCATCATCCACGCCGAGCGCGTTAGAGCCGGTGAGCTTGAACGCCGTCGCATAAATTAGCGCCGCCGCAGGCTTGTACAAGATGAACGCGATGATCCAGCCCACACACCGCTGGAACCACTGCCGGCCCATCTCCGTGTTCGTGAAAGCCGCAGCAGTCGGGAAAATGCCCGCCAGGACAACGAGGAGACCCGAGCGGAAGACCATGAGCACCATCTGGGCGAACGAGACACCGATAGCGATGAAGCCCATCACAATGATGAGAATCACGCCTATCTGCTCGTTCAGGCTGATCATCGCCAGTAGGTTCTCGCCAAAGCCCGTCCCCGACGTAGCGTTATCGATCAACCACTTCGCCAGCTCGTCCGAGGCCGTAATCAAGAGCTGAATCGCTGTCACCCCAGCCGCGGACACGAGGATGAAGCGAACCAAGCCCATAGCGACCTGCCGCATGGGCTCGCCGCGCTGCTCCCAAATCATCCGGCCGGCACCTACCAGAACCGCCAAAACGGCCAAGCTCATAGTCCAAAACCAAAGCCCGCTCTGCAGAAACTCAACCTCAGCCGACGCAGCCCCATTGGACGCAAGCAACGGAGGCGTATCCACCTGCACCCAGAACGTGCTCAACCAGGCGACCATTTTCCCGAACGCCTCGGCAGTGCCATCAGCAGCCTGCTGCAATGCACTCCCGGTGAAATCTTGGACCGCGTTTCCGATGCAGTTCTTCGGGTGGAAAATGTCGCATGGCTCTTCGCCTTCCATGTCAGACACCTGCCCAGGGAATCAGCGAGGAGAGGTCGGAAACCTGCTGCCCCGCTGCTGGTGGCAGTACTGCTTTCCAGTCACCGTCCTCCCAGATCATGGTGGTTGTGAAGGTGAAGTAGGTCTGATCAGGAAATTTCACCCCGAGTGTGACCACTGCGTTGTCCTCTGAGTAGGAGATGTACTGAAATCCCGCTACCTGGAGGTCAGTAACCTGTTCAGGCGCTGCAGAAGAGAGCCGAGAATCGCGTTCAGGACCGGCTGCAGCTAGGTATTGGTATGTGTCAGCCTGGCGACCGTTAGCACCCGTTACTAGCACATTTGCTGCTGCATAGAGGGCTCCGGTTGGGTTGTGAGCGAAGCAGGTTCGGACTCCCTCGGAGTTCACTTCACCGGGTCCGAAGCTTTCAGGCTCGGCAGGGGCAGCCGTCTTGCCCACGAGCTCCCACTGTGACTCAAGGTCCGGTCCGGGGATGGTCTGATCGCCCTCTGGGAGACCGCATACGCTGTCTCCAGCGTCGCCACCGTCAGCTGTACGGGTCGGTGAGGAGGCAGCAGCTGTAGGCGCGCTCGATGAAGGAGTAGCGCCTACCGGTGGTAGCAACGCGTACACCAAGGCCAGGATGGCGATGATCACGACCACGGCCGCCGATGCGAGGAACCAGGGGCGGGTGAAGGGGTTCTCCCCCTGAGGTGCGCTGTCCTTTCCTTCGCTCATGCTGAACCGCCCGAGGCGGTCACGATGGCTCCGACGAGGCCTGAGGCGACAGCGGCGAGGATGCACCCGCCCAGAACCCAGATCAGGCCTGAGGCGGCATTACCGCCGCGTCCCTGGTTGTGATCGACGGCCATCTTGCCAGCGACGAGGAGAACGCCGGCAACCGCGAGGCCGAAAACGATCCATGACACCCATCCCAGGATGGTCAGAAGCCCCTGAGACCCCGGAGGGGCAGTCGGGGTGGGGTTCGGGACGACGGCAACGATCGCGCCTGCGGTGAGGTGGATGCTGGTGAGAACAGACATGTTGTGTTCCTTACTGTGTTGGGGTTTGCGCTGCGGTGTGCAGCTGGATGTCGGA
Organism: Arthrobacter sp. NPDC092385; assembly: GCF_044755105.1. Classification (NCBI taxonomy): domain Bacteria; kingdom Bacillati; phylum Actinomycetota; class Actinomycetes; order Micrococcales; family Micrococcaceae; genus Arthrobacter; species Arthrobacter sp. NPDC092385. The sequence goes on along the minus strand of NZ_JBIVQL010000020.1, from coordinate 11,268 downwards.
CAGGACAGCACGGACCCTTTGAGGGAGGTCCGCGACGTCGGGAGTGAGACCTCGACGCCATTCTTCGACCCATGGCATGTGCCAGGTATGAGGAACTGCACCAGAGACGATGGTGGTCAACCGTGAGAGGTCTTTTGGGAGTTTCGTGGGGGCATCGGCTGTGATGACCAGGCCCGCCAGTGCCAGCGGCAGGTCACCGGTAGACCACTCAATTGCAGCGGCCTGAGCGGAGCGCAGCCCCTTCGCGTTGGAGCGGCACACGAGTAGCACCCGGTCCGCCCCGGCGGTCACTGCCGACTCGTTCCGCACCGGCCATGCGTGTGAGGCAGGCACCGAACCGTGAAGCAATGAGCTGATGGTGGACTCCCCTGCTCCACCGTGTGTCCCAAGGACCCACAGCGCGGCCGGCGCGCCGTCGACGTTCAACCGATCCAGGACGTCCGACCCTGAGCGAAGACGGACGCCTTTCTGCGGGCGGGTGGGCCCGTGAGGTTCCCGTGTCATGACTGTGGGTACGACGTCGGTAGGCTCTACCGAGCCGCTCACGGCTTGAATCCACCGCGATTCTTGACTGGTGGCCATCATCGACTCACAGCCCCCTCGCGACGGCAGCTGCCGCTCGGACCCAGGCGCGCTGTGTAGCCGGTTGCAGCGCGCCGAATCGTAGTTCTCTCTTGGTAAGAGCCCGATCGAACGGAACGGTTACAACCTCCCGCACATAGGGGCGGAACTTGTCGGCCATTTCCTGCGCCAATATCGCTTCCTTCGGTAGCCTCTCCGACACGATGACGACGGAATCCTTAGCGAGAGCCGCTGACCGCTCGTCCCTCAGGTCCAAACCCTTCAGTGTCAGCAAGGCCCCTTCCACGCGGTCTTCCTCTGTCGTGGTGGCAACCACGACCTGCTCCGCGTGATCGATGGTCCGAGTCCAATCAGGTGTGCGGTGGTTGTTGCCGGAGTCCATGAGGATCAGTCGGTAGTACTTGGCAGCAACCCTGTGCAGGAGGTTTACTTCTTCGGCAGTTACGACATGCGTGCCCTGAATGTCCTGATCGGAGCGCAGCACGTCGTACTTGTCCATGCTCTGGTGGTGCACAAACGCGTTGATATCCGCGGACTGTGCGGTGGGCGACAGGAGCGCCTCAGCGTTTGCTATGACGTCCAGAGCGCTGCGCACGTGGTCGCCTTCCTGTGTGCGCCACGCCAATGACCCGGTGGAGGGGTTGTTGTCCCAGGCGAGGACGCTCGCGCCCTGCCGCCCGAACGCAGCGGCCAGCATGGCGACGGTCGGGGTCTTATTCGCGCCGCCCTTCTGGTTGACGACGGCCACCGTGCGGGTGCCCGCGAAATGCTTGGACACCTGGCGGATGTCCTCCCGCTCGTTCAGCTCGAAATCGGAAGGAGCCAACGAGAAACCGAAGCTATTGAACAGGCCGCGGAACCCCTGTGTGGCGGGCTCTGCAGTGATGTTCGTCGACAGGAAGCTTCCCGCTTCCCGAAGCGCACGACGACTGGTCGGAGCTGGTTCTTCAACAGCGCTTTCCCTTTCGAGCACCTGTGATTCCGGCCGTGTCATCACAGCGTCGGTGGGGGCAGGATCACCAATGCTCACCTCCTCGGCCGGCACCAAATCTAACGAGGGCTCAGGGGTCTGCGGTGCATCAAAAACAGGCACTGCCAGAGACGTAGGTGAAGATACAGCAGAGGGTGCGTCACCCACGCCATGAGGTTCTACCGAACGCGAAGGACCCTCGACGCTACTAGTCACGAGTTCCGCTTCGGCTGGTGCTGGGACTGTTGCTCGGGCGGTCACGACCTCCGATGATTCAAGCTCCACTTCTCCCTTGGGCGAGACGATGAGCACTTCGAGGCCTTCGCCGTCATGCGTGGTGACTCGGATGGGTCGGCCGGCCAGCTGCGCCTGGTCTTGGGCCATGCTGATGAGCAGGCGGCGAACATCGTCCGGCGTGGACCCTGACACCAGTTCTTCGTTCGTGCCGATCATGAAGACTCCGGTGTTGTCCTCATTCACGCGGGCGCTGATGGGTGGAAACGCCCGGATCAGTTTCTTGTCGATGGTCATCTCAGTTCTCTTTTCTACGGTCGCTGTTGGCTGGGCGGAGAGCGTCTTGATGGGGAGGCCCGGTGTCGTTTGTGTGAATCAGGTGTCCTTGGGTGCAATGGCGGTGACGAGCCATGGATCCTCCTGCCCAATGCGGTGCAGCTGCACGATCCAGGGGCCGGCGTCTGTGGCGAATTCCGCTGTGACTGTCAGTGGGTTGCCTTGCTCTCTGACCAGCGTCGGCTCGGACTCCACGGATGAAACCCTGATCCGTGCTGGGTCGATGTATTGGGCGTCGACCGCGTAATCCTCAGCAAGGTAAGGGAACAGGTCCGTGTACCACTCACGTTCTGGCATGTCAGGTCGGGCGAAGAGTCCCATCACCGTGGTAGCGATACCCTCGACTTCCTCGTCTGTCTCCGGGGCCCAACTCACATCAGGGATGCCCTCGTAGAACTCGTCATGGCCGTGGCCATCGTCGGCGTGATGCGTCTCCTCAGCCGATGCCGTGGGCTTTGGCGCGGTGGATGCCTGCGTGGTGTCTTCGGTGCTCGCTGTTGGTGCGAACACGGCACACCCGGCAAGTAACACCGCGGTCAGTCCCAAACCGGCAGCCCCGGGAACGCGTGCCGTTCGAGTGTGGAAGCTTGTGCGTTTGGCTCGGCTAATCATCAGAGGACTACTCCCTTGCTACGGAGGATCGGTTCGGGATCGACGGTCGGATTGGTCGGGATGGAAGGCTCGTTCGGGGTGCCGGTAAAAAACTCCAGGTGCAGGTGCGTGCCAGACACGTTGCCGGTGCCACCCTCGTTGGCCAGCACCGTGCCAGCGGCCACCGTGTCTCCGACCTTGACCTTCAATGTCCCCGCGGCCAGGTGGTAGTAGCCAAGAGTGAGCTTCCCGTCGAGGGTCGCGCCGTTCACACGAGTGCCGAACTGACCGTCGTTCTCGCGGGCAATGGTGATCTTCATATCCGTGGCCGCGACAACAGCGCCGCCCACAGACGCAGTGGTGGTGGACAGGTCGAGTCCATAGTGGAAGTCAGCGAGAGCGCCGCCTGCAGTCCCAGCCGGCGCTTGTCGGGGCCCGTAGCCGCTGGTAACGGTCGACCCTGGCAGCGGGTTGACCCATTCACCGGCCAATTCCCCGATGACAACGTTGCTCCCCGTGGGACATGAGCCGTTCGGGTCGACGCCGGCAATGTCACCGCCGGCGAGAGCCTCAACTACTTCCGTCGCGGCTGCGCGGAACTGCGTGTAATGGGTTGGGTTGTCATTGCGCTGCACCCGGTGAATAGCGATGCTCGGTTCGAGGTCCTCCCACCCCTTGACGTCCTGCAGTGCCTTGAAGAAGTTGGTAGCGCTGACACGCGGATTCATCCGGTCTTCCAGTGAGCCCCACACACCGTTGTCGCGCTGCTGGAACAGTCCACGGGAATCAGGGCCCGCCGCGTCGCCGTAGGTTTTCACCTCAAGGGTGGACTCACCGATCGCCGTTTGTACGCCGATGATCTGAGCGGCCACCGGGAGGTCCAGGTCAGTTGCGGCACCCATGACTTCCGCTGCATTTTGTAGCTGCACGCCTTTGAAGCCAGCAACTTCTCCCGCAGCCTCTACGTCCGGACTCAAACCAGGTGCCTCACACGGACCGGCCGCAGTAGCAGGAGTGTCACCCAGGAACACAACAAAACCCAGCACAAGCACGAGCGGCATCACGAAAATACCGATGATCAGTGCAACGATCCCGGCCCCCTTGTTCACAGGACAGCACCCCGCTCGGTCACTCCACGCGCTCCCCTCATCGTTGTTTTGGCCTGCTGGCACGCAGTGCTCTGACGGACCGATTGAGAGGTACTGTCCACCGGGTTCACCGGGGCGTGGAGGAAACAAGTTTGGGCGGGGGTTTCCTGCGCAGCAGGCCGGGCAAAGTTTTTCCGGAGAGACCCGGCGCATAGCGCCCGGTTGACAGTGACTCGCGGTCCGTCATGATCCGAAGGGCAGCAGACCGAAACAGTGCTTTCACTGCCCGAGCGGAGCGAGGCCATTCTGGGTGCGGGCATACCCGCACTGGCGGCTGTATGAATGCGCCACCTGTGCTTTGAGCCTTGCGAGACCTGCGTCATTGTTGCCTTTCCTTGGGACCCCAGCGGACCCAGTGCCCCCAACTGGCACCATCCACCTGTACCACGCGGTGACGACCATCAGTGCCCTTGCTTGCAGGCGAACTGTTGGTACGGTCTAGACTGACTAAATAAGTACGTCAGTTACCAACACTATCCGAATAAATCGGACAGTAGAAGCAGGTGAAGGTGCGTAGGCCAAAATGGGAGGATGCCCCGCTATGTACAACCCGCCAGTTCCACCGATCCCGAAGCGGTATCGGTGATCGATGTGCTTGGCCTGAACCCGCTACGCGCCGGCATCCTGCGATACCTCGCCCAGAACCCCGACGGAGGCACCAGTGGCGACATCGGGCGCGCGCTCGACGCCGGGTACAAAACGGTTCACTGGCACCTTCGACGCCTCGAACAGGGCGGCTTGGTGGACTCGGACGGTGTCAACGCAGACCGGCAAGGACAACGAGTGATCTACAAGCTGAACCATCGAGGGCTCGACACAGCCGTTGATGAAGCCGCGAAGTACCTGAAAGGGAAATAGCGGCGACACGCCGACAGCATCCCACTTAAAAGATGCCTAAAAATTAGGTTGAAGCCATGAGTCCTTCTGAGCCAAAGAAGCGCGGTCGTCCCAGCAAAGGGGACCGCCAGCTTTTTACCGTTCGCGTCAACACGGAGGACGCCAGGAAGCTAGTGAGGCTTGCGAAAGAGCGAAAAGTACCAGTCAACTCGCTGGTTGCTGAGAACATCCACGAGTTTCTCAAGCAAGTCGACGAACTCACTCCCTCAGACCAGGAGGCCTTGCCCATGCAGCGGGCCAGTTAAAAGAAGAAGGCCCGCCTAGGCGGACCTTCTTATCAAGTTTTCGAGCTTCACACCGTCTCGTCCGGCCAAGGTGAATCGGTGAGAAGCTCCCCAGTCACTGCTTTCGCTGTGCCTGTTGCTACTGCGTTACTACTACGACAAGGATTCTACTACACGTGCTGGAAGCTCCTCCAGTCGTTTCGCGCGCGCCGCGCCGCAACGATTCCGCACACCACGCAAATGCTGCGTGGTCTCTGGCTCCCCTAATTGCTGGGCAACCCGTGTACAGGCTCGGCCGACGTATCAACGGCTCTGTCCGGTATCAGCGCTCTGCTACGCCGCATCACATCACCGCGAGTCTTCCGTCAGCGCCGGCGGCCGTGATGATTCACGACGTCGACGGGTCCGTGCGGACCCTATGCCTTGACCTTGATACGTCCCGGACTGCCCGGCGGGCCGCGGTCGACGCTGACGCCGCCCGCCTCGGTCAGTTGCTCCACACTGCAGGTCTCGCCTTCGTGGAAGACCGATCCCCAAGCGGCGGCCGACACCTATACGTCCCTTTGCAGGAACCCCTCACTGCGGCCGAAGCACGCCAAATCGTAGAAGCGCTGCAACTGCACGCACCAAGCCTTGACCCGACACCACACCAGAACGTGACCGACGGCTGTATTCGCGTCCCAGGGTCCGCTCACAAGCTCGGCGGGCACCAAATGCTCATCACTCCTCTCACCGAGGCATACGGCATCCTTCAGCGCCGTAACCCCGTCACGGCGCTGATCGCGCTCAGGCAAGCCCTCGCACCCGAGTTGCACCGCCTCGAGCAGGACAAGCGCCGCCAGCAACGCACCGCGGCCGACGCGATCGCCACCCTACGCGCATCCGACGCTACCGGGCGCAGCACCAGCCCCAAGAGGGCAGGAGAACGCTCTGCGCTGCGTTCCGTGGCCATCACCGGCGTCTACGACACCAGCACCTACCCCAGCGACTCCGAGGCCCGTATGGCGGTTCTCAACCACTTCGCAGGCTGCGGCTGGACCGTCGACCAAGTCCGCGCCGGCATGGCCGACAAGCTTGCCGGCCTCACAGCGCTCTACGGAGACACGCACCGAGTCAGCCGCCTGCTGCCCGTGGAGTGGGCCAAAGCCCACTCCCGCATCACAGCCAAAACCCCTGCAGAACGCACACGCAGAAGGTATGCACCTATCTGCAACACAAGCCCAACAAAACTCACGCCCCCCTCCCCCCACAGACCTTCAACACCAAGCGGGCCAACGATCCACCAGCTCGTGAACGATCTGGAAGTCATCACCTACGCCATTCTCGATTCCCACTTCGACCAGCTAGGTCGTATCGGGATCTCGTTAAAACTCCTCATGCGTGCCGTCCTCGGATTCATGAGGACCAACGAAACCAACATCCTCGACGTCGGCTGCCGCTCCCTCGCCGTCGCAGTGGGCAAAGACCACGTCACCGTCGCTCGACTCCTCGCAACACTCGAACGCGAATCACGCGGCATCGTGACCCGCATCGACCGGGGCCGCGGACGGAACGCCGACACCTACGCCATCGACCTCCCCGCCGACCTCGAGCAGCACGCACGCGTCCTGCCCTGGCGGAAAGGCAGGATCTACGGCATCCGACCAGTGTTCCGTGCCCTCGGAGACGTTGCAGCCCTCGCCTACGAAGGCATCGAACGCGCACGCCACTCCCCCACCACCATCGAGCTCTCCCGCGCCACAGGAATCAGCCGCAACACCCTCAGCGACCATCTGACCACGATGGAAAACCTCGGCATGATCCGCCGGCACCACGGCGCCTGGCAGATCATCTCCACCACCAACCTCCGCCAGCTCGCAGAGCGCCTCGGAGCCACAGCCGACTACGGCGCCCAAATCAGCCGCTACCGCAAGGAACGCGCCGCGTGGCACGCCTGGCTCGACCGTCACCACGTCCCGCAGCTCACCGAACACGAGCTGTACGACCCCGACGTCGACGAGTACTGGCTCCCGCCAGCCGACGACGACCACGAGCACCACCTAGCCCTGTGGAACGCCAGCAGAACAGCAGCCTAATCAGTCAACGACCGCACGGCCCCGAGCGCCCTCCTGCCCACTTGGGCACGGCCCAAGCCCTCCCCGCTACGCTGCTTGGCCCGCACACACGTGGACAGCAGAAACCAGCCTGACCGCCTGCACACACCCACCACGTCACCGACGCGGAGAACTCGCCCCGAACGAGCGGTGGCCGTGCACAGCCTCGATCTGGCGGGAGGGGACATTACTACTATTAGTAGCATTAGGGATGAAAACAGTCGGCGTTCGACGTGAATGGGGGGCATGGATCACCGACTGCCGCGATCAACCGAACAAGGTGTCTACCGGCGATGGCTCTGAGTCGCGACTACCGGCCCCGACGGTTCTCAGCGGAAAGTTCACGGCGCGTGCATTGATCGGGTCTCACCCACGCCTCACGAGCTCGGGAGAATTCCACCCACTGCGCGTACACCGCGGACGGTGTCCACGACATCGCGAAGCCCTTAGCGGTCTGCCGGCCGCCCCCCCCCCGAGTACTCGAGCTCCACCCAGATCGGGAGAGCCTTCGCCGGCTCAGTCACGACGTCGTCGGGTTCCTCGAGTTGCAGCGGAGCAAC
>NZ_JBIVQL010000020.1:0-3536 GCF_044755105.1 Arthrobacter sp. NPDC092385 | reverse complement strand
GCCCCCCCCCCCGAGTACTCGAGCTCCACCCAGATCGGGAGAGCCTTCGCCGGCTCAGTCACGACGTCGTCGGGTTCCTCGAGTTGCAGCGGAGCAACGAACCGGTCAGCACTCGGCGGGATACCATGCCACCCAGGACGCGGCACCGGAACGGGTACCGGCGGTTCAGGAGCTGATTCAGCAGTCACTGATCCGTCCGGATCGCAATGATTTTGTACCCGTCGGGAAGCGGTCAACCAGCGTGGCTCGCGCGGCCGCGTAATCGGCACCCTCAGCGCCGATGTGGTCGATCGTGTCCATGTCATCGCCGCAGCGGATCGTTCCCGTAAATAGCACGCGCCGACTCTACCCAGACGCACCGACAGCCAGCGGACGGGACACCGACCGCCCCAGTACTCCCCCGACCAGTCCCGCTACGCAGTCCTACCAGCACTTCGCTGACGCTCAGCTCCACGATCAACACCTTTTTGCAGCTGCCCGAAGAGCGTACGCACTCCCTCCGACCTTTCTACGGCTACGCCGCCACGCACCCACAACTTTTCCCAGGCGCTGCGCTTATTCCTGGAAAAACTTCTGGGCCCGGTGGCCCTACGGGTAGACAGCTCTCCGCGGAGAGCAGCGAGACAAGCTCGCCAGCAGCAAAAAGCGATGGAGAGGAACCACACCATGACCACCACGACCCGCTCGCGTCCCAGCCGGATCACCCCTCAGATCAACAACCAGCTCGACATGTTTGACCTCCTGACCCTCGCAGAGCCCATCACCGCCCCTCTCAGCTTCACCGTCGATTCCTACACACCCGAAGAGCACCACAAAGCCTGCGAACGCTGGAGGATCGAACACGGGAACCTCGGAATCTGGGGTAAATCCCACATGTGGCACTGCAACGGAAACGACTTCGGGAACAACCGCACCCTCACCGGCGGCCACCCCACCGTCCTGATGAGTGCCGACACCCGCTGCGACCATTACTACCCCGCCACATGCTCCTGCGTCGGTGACCTGCTCTATCGGATGCACTGCGAAGGATGCGGCCACGTCACCGGCATCCACGCCAGTGAGAACGCCGCCGTCGAGGAACACCTCGACCACTGCTGGAACGGATGGCGGAACCTCCCCACCATCACCCGCAAAAGCCAAGGCGGCCCATGGAAGATCCCCGACGACTACCCCACCAAGTGGCAGATCGAGGGAGCCCCCGTACGAACCTTCCGCCAGCCCATGGGAACCCGCCACGTCCCCGGCCGCTCCCCCTTTGGAGGCTACGACGCAGGAACCCTATCCCCATAAGTACTAATAGTAGTATTTTCCCCACCGCCTTGGATCAGGTGGTGAGGGCTTTACTGAGGGCCTCGAATACTCAATTCCTAATACTTCTGATGACACCAACAGTACTGTTGTGTATATTAGTTCTATTATTACTAGTGCCCCTACCGAAGGAGAACCATGGTCGCGCAAATCCTCGCCCTGTGTAACCAGAAAGGGGGAGTGGGCAAGAGCACGACAACCTTTCATCTCGCCCGCAGCGCGGTCACCAAGGGACTCCGGGTCCTCGTGGTCGATGCTGACCCACAAGGCAACATCACGAGCGTTCTGACAGAGGAGGTAGGAGACGATGCCGCGGGCCTCGCTGACGTCCTCAGCGCGAGAGCGTCAGACACAATCAATGACGTCGTCATCGACGGTATCTGGGATGGGTTGTCCGTCGTCCCTACAGCAGGGGAGACGCTCGGAGTGGTCCGCGACGAACTTGTCGTGGCCGGGGCGGGGCGAGAAGCCAGGCTGAAAGACGCCCTGCATAAAGTGCACGACGATTACGACCTCGTCCTCATCGACTGTGCACCGAGCTTGGACACTCTCACGATTAACAGCCTCACCGCAGCTACCGGAGTCGTGGTCGTCACCCAGTCGAAGCTCTGGAGCGCCAATGGGCTCGCCAAGCTCCTCGACACCATCGCCGCTGTACAGGCGCACTATAACCCCCAGCTCCGGATCGCTGGCATCCTCGTCAACCAGCACGAGTCGCGCACCATCGGGGGAGCCCACTGGGCAGAGCAGATCCAAGAAGCCACTACAGCTCGGGGCCTTCCACTCCTGCAACCGCCAATGCCCAAACGTGCGATCATCGCCGATTCAGCCGAAGCAGCACAAGGACTCGACGAACTAGGAGCTGACGGGCTGGAACTCGCCGCTCTGTATGACAGCTATCTCGACGTACTAATGGAGAGGAAGTAACACCATGGCTAACCGCGCAGCACCCCGAAAGTCCACGCTGGCCGGCAAGTCTCCGGTGACCGCAGCAACGCAACCGGAACCAAGCGTTCCGGCCGACCAGGCTCCGTCAACGACGACATCAGCTTCTCGAGCACAGTCGCCGGCACCCAGTCCATCGAGCAAGAAGACGAAGGTCGCCTACTACCAGGACGCCGAGCTGGCAGCGAGAGTCAGGGGAGCGTTCCAAGCGACGGCCCATCTGGAGGACCATCGCAGCTTCTCGGATTTCCATGCCGCTGTGATGGAAGCCGAACTCGAACGGCTCGAAAAGAAGTACAACAACGGTCGTCCGTACAAAGGAGCTGCACCTAAAAGTGGTCGCCTCGGACGCCCTCTGGACTAAGGAAACCCTTGTGCATAGATAGTACTATTAGTACTAATAAACCTATTGTATCTAAGGGTGACGGATTAATGACGCTCCCGCTGTACATCAAGCCAGAGGGTTGCTGGCAGTGCATGAAGACGAAGGATTCGTTCGTCAAGGCCGGCGTCTAGTTCGACATCGTGGACCCCGCCATCCCGCCAAGGTGGCCGAACTGCTGGCAGTGAAAGAGCGCATTCACTCGTCATCGGGCCCCGATCGAGAACTGGCAGAACTGAAACGGCTGAGACTGTTGGTAGACCACTTCAACAAGCCCACACGAGGTTCGGCATGTCGTTCATAGACCGGAGCATAACGGGACAAGGAACGAATCTTAGTAAGCGCTGGCGAGCACATACGGAACAGGCCTGCGCGCTGAGTTAGCAGGCTTAGGCTGGGGGCATGAAAGTGCTTCGCCTGTTCAACTATTGGATCGACAAGATAACCCCACGAGAAGCAGTAGATTACTCGGCGGGGACAACTATGTCCGCGTGTCACGTGAGTCCTGTGGAAGATGCTCTACTGTCGCCGGCAGCGTTGGAGGATTTGGGGAACGCTTGGGCCGAGGTAGAGGCGGCGGCTAAGGAAGCAGGTGTAGTCAAGTTTCATGCTTGTTCCCGGTTTGGGCAGCGTTGGCAGGACGACTCCGAATCGGTGAGAGCCGTCGCGGCCTTGTTGCGGGAGCGCTAGAAAACGACTGGTTCTGCGTGTCGCAGAAGCTGGCGAATGTTGCGCACGGAAGATCGGCAGTGGTGAGCATGACTAGCTCCTCGCGCATGACGAACCCCTTAATCCGAGTATCTAGCTGTACTGACCGGACACGTTGGTCAATCGTGAGAAGGGCGGCTGGTTGCTGCAGGCTGTGTGGGGCCGGTGATGGTTGTAGTAGTGCAGCCAGCCG